>CAZZAD010000021.1:0-19578 GCA_964652055.1 uncultured Burkholderiaceae bacterium
TCCCTCACCCCAACCCCTCTCCCGGAGGGAGAGGGGCTTTTAACTTCCCTCTCCCCCCGGGAGAGGGATCGAGGGTGAGGGAATAGGTGCCGTTTCATCGAATCACCATCACAAATCTGCACATCAAACATTCCGATCCCGCGGGATCACCAACTGCGTGCCCGGCTCGAGCAACTGCTCGGGCGTGAGTACGTCAGGGTTGGCGTCAGCAATGAGCCACCACTTGCGCGGGTCGTGATAGAACTTTTGCGCCAGCGCGTCGAGCCGATCGCCTGTGCGCACTTGATAAGTGAGCGCAGCTTGCGTGGTGGCCAGCTCGCGCGTGCGCTTGAGCGTGAGCGTGGTGCCGGCTGCATCACTCCAGGTGGCATCCAACACGCGCTGATAACGCGACCCGTTAAAAAACATTGGCGAAATCTCCCAGGTTGGCCAGGTTCATCGCGCCCAGCGCAATGCGCCAGCCGTGCGAATACAGGTATGGCGGGTTGAAGCCCTCCAGCACTTTCAGTTGCACCGCCGCGGTGGCGCGCTTGGGGTTTAGATCAGGGAAGTACTCCTGCTCGGTGATTGAGAGGCTCGTCATCACCACCGGCATCACCCGCTTGCGGCCCCAGATGAAAAGCAAAATCGGAATGGTCTTGGCTTGCGCAGCGCCGAATTGATCGGAACCGCCTAACAAGTTGCCGATGGGAAAACCAAAGAGCTGATCGGTCTTGGGGTAAATCATTAATTCGAGCGCTGACAGTTGCGGGCCGATGCCGAACTGCTGCGCCAGACCGTTGCCGTCGTTCAGGTCATCCGTGGCATCCAGCGTGAGCGTGAGACCAATAGTCTCTTCGCTCACCTGCACTTGCGACAGACACGAGCGTGCTTGCGCTTCACTGCCATCGCGACAACCCGCGCCCCCGCCATCGGCACCGGCCGGGGTGTAGTTGGCGGTGCGGCTGCGGGTGAGCGTTTCGGGGTTGAACTGAAACGCAAAGAGCAGTGGCGGCAGCGACAAACCGTATTCAACAAAGGCGCCGCGCAGCACTTTGGGGCGTAGGACGTAGCTGCTCATTTCACGCCCTCCTTGTGCGTTGCCGCTGCGGCAATTTGGTGTGCCGCGCTTTGAGCCACTTGCGCAAAAGCGCTGGCATCCGTGACGGCGTGGCGTGGCAACTGCAAGGCGAGCTCACCTATGGACACGGCCAGACCACCCTCGGGCAAGGCGCGTTCCAGCGCCTGTGCAAGCTGGTGGCCCAGGACACGTGCTTGCTGCTCGGTGAGCTGCGCATCGGTAATCCAGTGCAGACGTTCGATTTGGATCATCGCAACCACCATGCGGTGAAAGCGGATTCGAGGTCAGCGCGGGTGAGTTCAGTCCAGGCCGTGCCCGCAATGCCGTCGTGCCGCCGCAGTTGCGCCACGCTGGCACCCGTCAAGGCGATGCCGTGTGTGGTCAGCGTGGTGGCGAGCACATCGTTGCGCGCGGGGCGCGGCGCAAAGTCAAAGTCGATGCTGCATTCGATAAGCCCGAATTGATCGGCCTCACGAAAGTCCAGCCTTGGCGTGAAGGTGACCGATTGCGCCACGGCCGTGAGCGTGGAGCGCACCTGCACCACGCGCGTGGGCAGCGCGGCAAAGCTGCGACCCTGCACGGGCAACACCACGGCGGTGACTACGGTGCTGATGCGCGAGTGCATGCCCAGGGCTTCGGACAGCAAGGATTCAAAGCGCGCGGACATCAGGGGGAATTGCGCCTGAATGAACGCATCACGCGCCGCGCGGGCCGCGGTGCGTTCGGCTTCACGCGCGGCGCGGGCAGCGAGGGTGGCGGGGATGGCGTCGGTGAAGGTCATCTTGGTTCGCTTGTTTTTTGTCCCCTCCCCTTCAAGGGGAGGGTTAGGGTGGGGATGGGGTTGCACAGGAAAAGCGCCACGCCACGAGTCACACCGATGACCCATCCCCACCCCAGCCCTCCCCTTGAAGGGGAGGGAGTCAGTCCACTCCCGCGGAGGCGGGGATCCAGTGCCGGTCGCTGCGATGGCTGGATCCCCGCCTTCGCGGGGATGACGATGAGTGCAGAAACACGATCAATCCTCATTAGTCCCTCCGCACAAAGTACGAAGACCAGGCACTGCGATACGAGCGCGCGCCCGCTGCTGCGCTGCTGGGCATGGCGGCTGCCGGCAGCACGGGCGCGGGGCTGGGCTGCGCGCGTGTGGGCTCGGGCGTGCTCACGGTGACGGCAATGCGTTCGATGTGCACGCTGCGCGGCACGGGTGCAGCCGCGGCGGCGCGTATGTCGGCCAAGGCGGTTGCAGCGCGTTCGCGCTCGGTCGCGTGCGCGGGGATGTTTGCCGCGGGCTGCGACACCACGCTCAACGGGCTGCTGAGCGCATCTGCGTTGCGTGTGGGCGTGGGTGCGGGTGTGGAGACAGCGCCCATGCGCTCAGTGGCCGCAGACGGCGTGCTGGCCTTGGGTTCATGCTCAGTGCGCACCACCTCGATGAACGTAGCGGCACGGGTTTTGAGGGGAGTGAGCGGCACTTCAGCGCGTCCCTGGGCGGGTTGCGCCATGGGCTGCACCACGGTCTGGCCCACCGAGTGTTCGGTGGTGTGCATCACTTGAGTGCGCTGTTCCTGCGTGACTGTTTGTGGTGCTGCAGGGGCTGGGGTTGCAGGTGGGCGCGATGTGCTGGGGTTGGAAACCATCGGCGCGGTGCTTGCAGGACGAACCGCCGCCGGTGCCGCCGCAGATTGCGACAGCGCAGATGAAAGTGTTTGGGGTGCGAGCTGCTCACGCACGACCGTCTCAATACGCGACCTGGGCTCATCGAGCGGCGCATGGGGGATCGAAGTGGACGCGGGGGCTACGGTTGTGGCCACAGTAGCCACTTCACGGGGTGCGGGTGCGGGTGCGGGTGTGGCCAGCGCGGCAGGCGCTGGTTCTTGCACCGGAACCCATGCAGCCGCTTCCATCCACCACGGCTCTTCATTGCGCCCTTCAGGTGTGGGCACAGGTGATTGGGGCACATCCTGCAACCAGGCCTGCGTCTCATCAGAGACTTCAGGCGCAACCGCCACCGGCGTGGCCCGCTGCACCACGGGCTGCGCGCGGCTGCACAGCTGCGGCGGCAACCAGACGGCACGCGGCGGCGTGGCGTTGCGGGTGACCAACGGCAGGCCGCGCCGCGCCAGGGCAAAGGGTTCGGGCGCCGCTGCGGTGTGCTCGGCATTCATCGCGCGTCTCCACTGCCACGCTGGGCATCACGCGCGATCAGCGCCAGATAGCGGCTGCGGCGCGCGGCGGTCAGGCGCAGGATGTCGGCCTCAGACCAGTGGTAGTGACGCGCGATCACATGGACCTCTTCGAGGAGTTGTTCGAGCCCCTGCTGACGCTCGGCAAAAAAAAAGCGGCCAGGTCAAATGTGTAGCTCATGTCGCCCGCGCATTCGGGGCAGGTCAGATCGAGAAATAAATCAGGGCCCGGCGCGTGTTCGCTGATCCACTGGCTCAGTGCCGCGCGCAGCGGCAGCGGCCAGGCGCGCACTTCGTCTTCGGTGGGCGCAGGGCCGTTGTTGACGGCTTGCGTCAGGCGCGCAAACAGGCGCGTGTTGGCGCTCGCGGGGTTGGTCAGGGCCAGATCTTCAATGGCTTGCAGATCGGCGCCCGTGGGCAGACGCAGCGTGAGGGTGATGTCATTGAACGTCACGCGCCACTGCGCTTGTGCATCAGGCAAGCGGCGCACGGGCAACTCGCTGATATTGAAGTCCACGTCAACGCGCGCACTGCATTCCGGGCAACGCATGACTTGATGCACGGCATCGCCCAGCGATTGCTGACGCAACCGCAGCAGCAGATAGTCGCGGTCGCCCAGGTGCATCGCGGCGACTTGCGCCTCGGTCAGCGGTGCGCCCCACCCTTGCACTGCATCGATGGCGCGGGCCAGAAATTGCGTGACGCGTGCGCTGCCACTGGTGCTGCGTGCAAACAGCACTTCTTCATCGGCCCCCGTGAGCTCGCGCAGCCGCACGTGGCGGCAAACGTCACCGGCGGCATTGATGAGGCCGCCGGGTAGGTCGAAGGTGGTTGATGTGGCTTCCATGGTTGCCTGATGGAGCAACGCGGTGTTCGCTCACCTTCGACCCCTCGCCCGGGGGGAGAGGGAAGTAAAAGCCCCTCTCCCCCCGGGAGAGGGGTTGGGGTGAGGGAAAGCAGCGTCACGCAACGGAAAACGTGTTTCATCAGCCCTGACCTTCCTCTCATTGCATCACCTGAATGCCTTCGTTTTCCAGCACCAGCGTTTGAATCATTACGTCGCCGGAGTTGGCATCGAGGTCAGGCACGGCGGTGTACTTGGACACCCAGCACTGATAGATGCGGTACGCCTTCACCTTCTCGTTATTGAGGTTGTAGATCTCAATGTCGAGTTCTTTGCGGAAGTCGTCGGGCGTTTTTTCCGAGTCGGAGCCCTTCTTGCCCAGGTAGTTGGCCATGGCCGTCGCCCAGGTCTCGAAGGTTTTGTCGTTGGTGACGCCCTGCTCCAACGTGATGGGCTCAAAGGTCACCATGCCAGGCAGCTTGTGCTTGAAGCTGTCCATGTCGCCCGAACGAAATTCCTTGGACTCCACGCTGACGGTAAGCGCCGAACATTTGGTCAGGGCCGCCACGACCTTGTTGTTGATCTTGATGCGGAATTTGAACTTGCGGAAAGGATCGAACTGCGAGGTGCGAGCAACCATGGGGGGTCTCCTTCAGGAAAGTGGATAGGCAATGCAAAACAGACCAGAACGGTGCTTGAGCGAAGAACGAAAAACGGGGTCAGAGCAAATTTCGTCCACGCGCTCACTTCGTGGACAGATCACGCGCATGAATTTGATCTGACCCCGTTTTTCTTGCGCTGACGTGGCGGCTTTGTTCATCACACCCGCTCCCATCCTTCATGCCGCAACGACACGCTGCGGATGCCAAAGCCGCCGTTGTCGGCATTCAGATCAGGCATGGCGACAAATTTGGACACCCAGGCGCGATCGAGGCGGTAGCTGGTGACGGGGGTTGATGTGCCGGGGCTGCCCGCGTTGCCGTTCAGTGCAAACACATCAATGAACACGGTGCGTTTGAACGCTTTGACGGCAGTGGGGTCGGCGTGCAGGCGCACGATTTCGTTGGCCCATTGCTCCAGCACATCGCTATTGCTCCAGCCTTGTTCCAGCGTGACTTCGTCATAGGTAACCGCGCCGGGCATGTGGCGCGGACCCATGACATCGCCCGCTTCCTTGAGCTCGTTGGACGCCACGCTGCGTGACAACGCGGACACGCGCGTGACACCGGCCACGGTGGCGCCATCGAGCCGCACCCGGAATTTGAAGGTGCGATATGGATCGAAGCTGGAGGTGCGGGGCATGGAGCTACAACCTCAATCAACCCGCCGGCCGCTGTGACTTCTGACTGATTCGAATAATCACGAACTCAGCAGGCTTTAAGGGCGCGAACTGAATTTCCATGTTCACGCGCCCGGCATCCACTTCGGATTGCGGGTTCAGCTCGGCATCGCACTTCACGAAGAACGCTTGATCGGGTGTGCTGCCCGCCAGGGCGCCTTTGCGGAATTCGCCCATCAGAAAGTCATTGATGTTGGCGGTGAGCTGCCCCCACAGCGGTGCGTCGTTGGGCTCGAACACGGCCCATTGCGTGCCGCGATAAATGCTCTGGCGCAGATAGATGGTGTAGCGGCGCACGGGCACGTAGCGGTATTCAGGATCCTTGACGGTGTCGAGCGTGCGTGCGCCCCACACCACCAGGCCGCTGTCGGGGAACTGGCGCAGGCAGTTCACACCGATGGGGTTGAGGATGTCTTGCTCGCTATCGGTCACGTTGTATTCCAGCCCTACGGTGCCGATGAGCCCGGCTTCGGTCCCTGCGGGGGCTTTCCATACGCCGCGTGTGTTGTCGATGCGCGCATACAAGCCCGCAATAAACCCCGACGGCGGCACAAAGCGCTTGGGGTTCTTGCCTGCGCCGGCGCGGTCGGCCACTTCCAGCCACGGGTAGTAGAGCGCCGCGTAGCTGTTCTTGGTGGTGATGCGGTTGCGCATGAAGTCGCGCACATTGACGGGCTCATTGGTGGGCGTGTCTTTGGTGCGCTTGCCATCGCAATCAGCAATGAAGAAGCAATCGCGCCGCACACCGCAGTAGCCCACTGCGGCGCTCAACACCGCGGGGTCGGATGCGCCGGGGATGGCGATGAAGTTCACATCGTCTTTGTCATCGAGCGCGTGCAGACCGGTTTTCTTGTCAGCCACGCCGATGAGGTCGAAGTTGGACACGGGCGCGCCATCGTCGCCATTGCTGAGCGTGTAACCCTCGTTGGCGCCACTGACGATGTTGAACGCGGGGCGGAACGCGGCGGCGGCGTAGTCGCCATCGGCGGTGCCGAGTTGCGCTTCGGTGTCGAACCCGATGCGCACGTTGGGGCTATCGAGCCCATCGACCACTTGCAGCCGGTAATAGTTGCCGCGCCGCGCCTGCCGCACCACCACGCGTTGGTTGACCACGGTGGCGGCAATGGCGTTGGCCGGCAGCGCGGCAGCAGCGCGTGCATTGATTGCATCGCGCAACTGCTCGGGGGTGATCTGTTGCAGGTTGGGGAAGGCCGTGCCGGTGGTGAAGGTCACCACGATGTCAGCGGCATCGGCGCCAGCGGCACCATCGTTCACCACAAACGAGAGGTTGGCGTTTTCTTCGGCCGTGAACGGCCCTTCGTTACTGACCACAAACGCGGCTTCATTGCGACCCCAGCCGTCGACCCCACCCACGGGTTGTGCGGTGCCATCGAATTGCGTGAACGTGAACGAAGCGGCCGCGGCACCCGCAATGAGCAGGCGCGTGTCGGCGCTGCCTTTGTTGGTAGTGGAAATGAGCAACCGATTGCCATCGCGCCGCGCGCGCAGCAGGCCGTTGTAGGCCGTGGTGGCAAAAGCGGCGTTCAGATCCGCCAACACGGTGTCGATGGGTGAGGCGGCGCCCGGGTTGGACAAGGTGACGTTGGGCAATACATCGCCATGCACGGTGAAAGTCAGCACGTTATTGGGGCCAGCCGGAATGGCGTAGGTGCCGGCCACGACCGCCGCAGTGCGCAGCGTGGCGCCGAGGGCCTCGCCCTGCCCTTGCGCAAAACCGACCATGCCGGCGAGCGGACGTCCCGCCCCCGTGGCGCCGCCACCGATGGTGAAGTAGCTGTCAAACGCGGCCACGTTGCTGCGCACGCGCAAGTGATTGGCGCCGGCGGAGTCATCGGCGGTGGTGATGTAGGCGGTGAGATTGAATGCGGCCCAGGCGGTGTTGATGGCCGCGAGCAGATCGGCATGTGCCACCGGTGCCACCAAGGTGGACAGGTCCAACGTGGGCACGGCCTCACCACTGGGCACGGTGAGCGTGAGCGTGTCGCCCGCGACAAAGGCCACGGGATCGGCGACCACGGCGGTGGTTACGCGCGTGGCATAGACCGGATCCCCATTGCTGGTGGCGGTGGCGGGGTGCAGGTCTTCGACCTCGATGTATTCCGACACCTCGTTGATGGTGTTTTCCACGTAGGTGTCGGCGTTGGGGTCGAGTGAGAGGTCATCGAACACTTCGACCGGCACGCTTTCATTGAGCACCACCAGGCGGAATTCCTGCAGCGGGTTGGTGCCGCCGTCTTCCACCACGATGGACAGGTTGTTGCCCCAGGCGCCCTTGCCTTTGGCATTGATGCGCAGGCTGCTGCGCGCCGGCACGTTGGTCTCGCGCGTGGGCAGATCGACGCTGGCCAATTTGGACGAGGCATCAGACAAGGCGCGCACGATGTAACAACGCTTGCCCCCGTTGTTGAAGAACTGTTCCACCGCGTACGGCAGGTAGGGGCCGTCACGTGTGACATCGCCGAACTTGGTCACGAAAGCGCGCCAGTTGGTGATGAACGTAGCCTTGTTGGGCACGCCCTTGGCGGTGGCACCGACAAAGGCGGCGGTTGATGTGCTCACCCCCTCGATGGGGCGCACACCACTGGATTTTTCTTCGACGTAAACGCCGGGATGCAGGTATTCGGGCATGGAACTTCTCCTAAGGTTTTACGTGGCATGCGTTATTCGGAATGCCACGTGCGTGAGGCCGCATGCAAGGGCCCACGCGCGTGGCAAGGTTCATCGCGGTTTGTGTGCAGTGCTGAGCGGTTGGGGCCAGATGGCTTTCACGGCCTTCACCGCCTTTAGCGCTTTTGGCGCCTTTAATGTTTTCGACGCTTTGGGTTTTGCGGTCGCTTGGGGTTGAGTGGCTTTCTTGGCCACAACCTTCTTCACTGCGGCCTTCTTTGCTGCAGATTTTTTGGGCGCAGCTATTACGTTCTTGGTGGCCTTCTTGGTGGCCTTCTTGGTGGCCTTCTTCCCGCGCGGCTTGGCCGGCACCGCCTGATCCTCGCGACCCACCTCGACAAAACGCGCCGGTACCCGCGCAATCCAGCCCGCCCGCTCCCATTCGCGCAGATGGCAGTTGTTGTACAGCAGCTCCTCGCGCAGCGCTTCAGAGCGTTGTCCGGGCGCCAGCACCAGTGCGGCGCCGCCACGCAGGTCAATGCGCAACGGGTGTTGATGGTGGTTGATCAGTCGAAATGCCATGGGGAGTCTCCAGAAAAAGTCAAACCGTTAAGGATTCCGAGTCACTCGTCGCTCCTGAGCGACGCATCAACCGCGTCACGCGCGGCATGACCGTGGGGGTGATGAGCAACGGCGCATAAGCGCCAAAGTCGCCGTCGCTCACGCGCCGCCCCGCTTTGATGAGTTCAGCGCGCAGGGCGTTGATCACTTCGGTCATGCCGATCACGCCCTCACGCGCAGCGGCCAAGTACGCCGCACCCAGCGCGGCGTTGCGGATGGCGCCGCCCGTGAGCTCAAAGCGTTGCGCCAGGAATTGCCAATCAATGTCGTCGGTCAATGGAGCGCCCTGAGGAAAGGCGCGATCCCACAGCCCCAGGCGCTCGGTGAGGTGCGGCAGCGGAAATTCCACCGTGATGTGGATGCGGCGCAGGAAGGCTTCGTCGAGGCTGGCACGCATGTTGGTGGCCAAAATGGCAATGCCTTCAAACGATTCGATTCGCTGCAACAGGTAGTTGATTTCGATGTTGGCGTAGCGGTCGTGTGCGTCTTTGACTTCACTGCGTTTGCCAAACAACGCATCGGCTTCGTCAAAGAACAGCACGGCATCGGCGCGGTCGGCCTCTTCAAACACCGCGCGCAGATTTTTCTCGGTCTCGCCGATGTATTTGCTGACCACGCCGGCCAGATCAATGCGAAAGAGCTGCATCCGCAGCGCCCGCGCCAGCGCTTCTGCAGCCATGCTCTTGCCCGTGCCCGCGGCACCGTAGAACAACACAATCAACCCCCGCCCGCGGCTGGACACCGATTCAAACACCCAGTCCTCCAGCACTGTGCGGCGGTGGCGTGTGCGGCGCACGACCTCGTTGAGTGATTCGAGACGGTCGGCCGGCAACACCAGATCGGTGAGTTCGTGCTGGGCATCGATCAACTGCGCCAGCTGATGCAGCTTGGGTGCAGCCACCGTGCCGGCGATGGCGTGGGTGGCAACAGACCATTGCTCTGCGGTCTGCGGCCCGGTGGGCAGGTTGTGCAACCGCTGCGCCACGAGTGCAATTTCGCCGTGGGTGAGGCGGAATTTGGCGGCCAGTGGCGCGGCCAGTTCTTCGCGTGCCTCAGAATCTTCGCGCGCCTCCGATGGCAGCACGGGAAATTCCTGCAGCACGGTGTGCCAGGCCGCTTCGCGCTCCGCCACGGTTAAGGGCGGCAGCGTCATCTCCACCACGCGCGCGGCGGGGAACCAGGCGGCGGCACCCAGCGGGGTTTCGGACGTGAGCACCACACACCAACCCAGCTCGCGCACCAGGGGTTGCAGCCAGGCGGCCAGTTCGTTGCTGCGCTTGCTGTCGTCAAAGTCTTCATCGCAGCGATGCAGCAGCAAAGGCGCAGACAGCAGCACGGCATCGCGCAGCGCGGCGGTCAGAATGCGTTCGGGTTCACCACTGCGGCGCAGCTTGCGCGCATCAAGCGACAGACAACCCAGACCCGCTTGTTTGCACGCGGTTTCGGTGAGATAACGCCGCCCACTGCCCGCGCGGCCGATCAGGTTGAGCACCAGCGGCGGCGCGCCGCCCTGCGCTTTGAGTTGCGATTCAAACAACGCCTGCAACTCGGACAACTCGGCGCGCGTCTGCCACAGGCGCGCGGCCAGTGGTGCTGCATCGTCATCGCACCACACGCGGGAGAGCAAGGGGTCCACGCCGTCTTGCTCCAACACGAAACGCACCACGCCTTCGGCCAGGCTGAGCAACTGCGGGCGGGCGGCATCGGGCATCACCAGCAAACCCAGACGCAGCAAGCGTCCATCGCGTGCCAAGGCACCGCGCAGATCCAGCCGTCCCGGCGCAGTCAGGCGCAGTACGGTTTGCGCGCTGGGGTGGCGCAGGCTCACGTCGTCATTCAGATAGGCGAAGGCACGCGCCAGACGTGGCTCAATGTGTGCGCCCAGGCACACGGCCAGCACATCCATTTCAAAATCAGACAGGCCAAAGCGGCTTTGCAACGCAAGCCACGGTCCGGCGCTGGCGGCGGCATCGCGCGCCAGCGCGATCGTCAGGCTTCCTGGGGTGTAGCTCGGGGCGGCGCTGGTTTCGGATACCTGGGCGAGCAGTGCATCCACCTCGGCATCGGTAATCAACACACCTTTGAGCAGCGGGTCGCTGCGCAATTCGGCGCGCATGCTCTGCACGCATTGCGCCAAGCGCGCACTGAGCGCCGCCACCAACACCTGGGTCCAGTGGGGCGTGGAGGATGTGGGCAGCACCACAGCGTCCTTGTTGCGCTTTGTCATTGCGGGCTCACCTCCAGCACGCGCTCCAGCACGCGCTGCACGTTGCGCACCTGGCGGCTGTCGATCAGCACCGCCGAGACCTCATACGTCAGGCTCAAGCGGTACGACATGCGCTCAAACGAACGCCACAAATCAATCATGTCGGCCAACGGTGTGTGGCGCGGCACGATGCGCAGCTCTTCGGTCATGGTGGCCAGATCACCGGAGAGCAAAGGATCGCCCGCGCGAATCACCGACCGCTCATGCAACGCGCGCATGATTTCGCCCAGCGTTTGCTGAATCTCCAGCTCAGAGGGCCCGTAAGGCGTGATGAGGTAATGCAGGTTCACGCCCAGGGGCGGCGCGGTGAGTTGCGTGGCGCTGGCAGCTTGCCAGTCCAGGTTGGCCAGTGCCGCGTTGTGCTCCACGCGGTACAGGTACAGCCCCACGAGCGGCGTGCTGGAACTCACATCCACCGGCGGCTTGGCCTCTTCCACCGTCATACCCGGCATCTGCGCCAGCAGCAGCGCTTTGAGCGTGTCGGTCACCGCGCGGATAGCACTAAAGCCGCTCATGCGTCCCTCCGCAATGCGGCTTGCAGCGCCTGCTCGATATCGCCCACCGTCGACGGACGGCGATAACGCACCCGGCCATCGACGGCTCGAACTTGTTCAATCAAATGGTGCTTCTGCATCCAGGTCAGTGCTGCTGACAGTTGTGTTGTATTGACAAGTGAGTAGTCGGACAGCCACCACACGGCAATGCCGTCAGCCCCATCCGCCGCCCTGGGGTGATCGCGCAGGTAACCCACCAAACCGTGCACGATCTCCAAGGTCTGTGCGTCAAGCGCCATGTCCGCCGAAAACACTCATGCGGTGGTGTATTGCAAATGCAGTGCCAGGCGCGGCTTGGGGTGCAAGTGATTGATTTGATGTGTGCGCGCGGAAAGGCTGAGGCAGCGAGGTGGATTGAAATGTCCGCACCCAACGAAGGCCCTGCCTATTGATCACACTGACTTATCAACGCAATCCTCCTCGTCGTCATCCCCGCGAAGGCGGGGAACCAGGCGGCTTCTGTCACCGGTACTGGATCCCCGCCTACGCGGGGATGACAACCGTAAAGCTCGCGAGGTAAGGAAGGCTTAGGTGAGGCAGGACAAAAACGTCCTAGCTCGAACACAGATTTATCCTGCCGATAAAGTGGGCGCTTTTGCTTATTCGTACTCGCAACCTTCGGGCCGCGGTGATCCTAGACCTTGAGTCGCAGCCCACTTTTGTATTTTCTTTACGCAGCCAGCCGCCATTGACTTGACCAGCAGAGATTGCGGAGCAGCACATATTGCAGCGTCACCGCTGATGACGCGACCGTTCTTGTATCGGCAGGATGTGAGCTCATCACCTTCAGCATGAGGTGCCCAAAGACGAACGGGATCACCTTGAATTACTTCGGTCACCGACACTTGAACCCAACGGTCGCCCATCGGCGCCCACAAGGTTTGGCAGCCGGTGTACTCCGCACCGATATCGCGTGCGCGCGGAAAAATACGCAGGGTCATGCCGTGGTTTATCTCTTCGCCCGCCGACTCAGGCGGCTCTGCAAGTCGACAGTTCACCCCTTCCGGCTGGCCCGCCGCTCCAGCGCCTAGGGCCGCCGAAAACATCAATGACGTCATTAAGAAAGTGATGAGCCGCATATTGAGTAACGCTGTCTTGGCCCTGATGATCTTGAAACGAAGAACACGTTTCTACGAGGCGTTCCTCATCAAAATGTCTCTCAGCACAAGATTGATGTAAAAGTTGCTGCGCCCAATTTTTTGCTTAAGCACAAAGCCGGCCGATTCCAGAGCATCCAGGTACTTTGTTGCCGTCAAGCGTGATACGCCAAGGTCACGTTGCACGTATTCGATTTTTGTGTAGGGATGCATGAACAGATTGTTGATGAGATCCTGGCTGTAAAACCTGAATTGATCGCGGATGCGACGCTTGGTATCGAACAATGCCGCCTTGATGGCCTGGATGGTTTGAATCCCCTGCCCCGCGGTCTGCTCTACCGCGCTAAGCATGTACAGCACCCAACGTTCCCATGCGTCCGCATCGCGCACGGCTTGCAGCAACTGGTAGTACTCCGCCTTTGTGCGGACGATATGGCGCGACAAATAAAGCACCGGCACATCCAACAACCCTTCTTTGACCAGATACAGCACATTCAGGATGCGTCCAGTGCGGCCATTGCCATCGTAAAAAGGATGAATGCTTTCAAACTGGTGATGAATCAGCGCCATCTTGATCAGTGGATCGACCGCGAATAACTCGGCGTCATTGATGAACCGCTCCAAAGCGCTCATCAACGTCACAATTTCGTTGGCGTCCTGCGGGGGTGTGTAGACCGTATCGCCGCTGCCGCTTTTTAGTGCAGTACCCGGCAGTTTGCGCAAACCGGCGTTATTGCGCTCCAGCTCTGCCTGGATCTCGATCAGGTGATTGGTGGTAATCAACCCGGTAGCCCGCACCTTCTCAAACCCTAGGCGCAAGGCTTGCCGATAGCGCAGCACTTCTTTGGCAGCAGCATTGCCAAAAGCTTCCGGAAGCACGTCATCTTTGAATAGCTCGTCATGCGTGGTGACGATGTTCTCAATCTCAGAGCTATCTTTGGCCTCCTGCAAACCCAGCGTGTTGATCAGGATGCCCTGATTCGGAATCGTTCCAGCAACCCCCTTCAACTCAGCCAATTTGCGGCTCGCGCCTGCCAGGGCCTTCAGTATGGCTGGCACCTCGAAGCGACTGACATCAAGGTTAGTGAGAGGGAAAATCGTCGGCATGTCAGGAGCTTTCAACATGGAACTCGCATAGAAGAGCGCAATTTTTATACAAGTCGCCGACAACATGTATAGAAATTGCGTTTTTTTATACACATCAACGTGAATCCGTATAGAAAACAACGCGTTTTTCATGCGTCGATGCTCTACGGCTTGATTCGACCAATGTCCCAGGTCGTCGTTGCCGAGAACCATAAACAGCAGGCTTTTAGCTCAGCAAATTTCTCCTATCAGCGATAGGAGTCCAGCGCCAAAGCCATTGGTCGTAAAGGCTTGGTCCGTTGATGTGTTGTAGGGTTCGGCCCCCGGATTTAATGCACGTCGGCCGGACGCCGCCACACCTTTTCTTGAGAGGCCCCCATGCCCAGCTTTGACACCGTTCTCGAACCCAATTTTGTTGAAGTGAAAAATGCCACTGACCAGGCGGCTAAAGAGATTGGCAACCGGTTTGATTTCAAGGGCACTTCAGCCCGCATTGAACTCAAGGACAAAGAATTGACGGTCTACGCCGACAGTGATTTTCAGATCGCACAGGTGATGGACATCGTGCTGGCCAAGCTGGCCAAACGTAATGTGGATGTGCGTTACATCGACCGCAGCGCCAAGATTGAAAAAATTGGTGGCGACAAGGTCAAACAGGTGCTGAAAGTCAAAAACGGTATCGAGACCGAAACGGCCAAGAAGATTCAAACGCTCATCAAGCAAAGCAAGCTCAAGGTGCAGGCCGCCATTCAGGGTGATGCGGTGCGCGTGACCGGCGCCAAGCGCGATGACCTGCAGGAGGCCATGGCGTTGATACGCAAAGAGATCGCCGACAGTCCGCTGAGTTTCAACAACTTTCGCGATTGAGCGTTCGGCTCATGCATCTGTCGCAACTATTGTTCTCGCAAGGTTTTGGCACGCGCCGTGAATGTGCGGGGTTGATTGCTGCGGGCCACGTCACGCTGGGTGGCGAGGTTTGCGACGATCCGCTGCACGAGGTGAATCCAGAGGGCCTGGTGTTGGGTGTGCACGGCGAGCTGTGGCCGTATCACGCCCAGGCATTGATCGTGATGAACAAGCCCGCGGGCATGGAGTGTTCGCAAAAACCCAAACACCATCCCAGCGTGTACAGCCTGCTGCCGGTGCCGCTGCGTCGGCGCGATGTGCAAAGCATCGGCCGGCTGGATGCCGATACCACCGGGCTGCTGCTCTTGACCGACGATGGCGCGTTGATCCATCGGCTCACCTCACCCAAGCGCCATGTGCCCAAGGTTTATGAGGTGACATGCAAACACCCGGTCACGGCGGCGCAGATCGAGCAACTGCTGGCGGGCGTGAAACTGGTGGATGACCCGGCCACCGTGCAGGCTGCGGCGTGTGAAGTGACCGGGGAGCTCACCTTGCGGATGACGCTGCTTGAGGGCAAGTATCACCAGGTCAAGCGCATGCTGGCGGCAGTCAGTAACCGTGTGGAGGCACTGCATCGCAGTGGCTTTGGTGTACTGACCCTGCCGACCGATCTGGCGCCGGGGCAGTGGCGCTGGTTGAGTGGAGTTAAGGATGTGATGGGTTAACCCTGATCCGGGTCAACTTGAGAAAACACACATCCTCTACAGAACGTCGTCGCCCCGGCGCAGGCCGGGGCCCAATTTGAAGCGCTTGCAATTGGGCCCCGGCCTGCGCCGGGGCGACGCTTGTTCGATGCGTTTACCCGTAGTGCCGAGTGAGGATGATGGGTGGGACGCACCATCACGCCCCTCGCCCCCCCGCTCCGCGAAACTGCTCTGGCGCGATGTGATGTTTGCGCAGCAGTTCAAAAAAAGCGCGGCGGTTTTTGCTGGCGGCTTGAGCGGCGTGGGTGATGTTGCCGCCGTGGGCGGCCAGCAGCGTTTCCAGGTAACTGCGCTCAAAGTGCTCAACGACGCGCGCCTTGGCTGCCGCAAAGGTTTCGGCATCTGACGCAGATTCAGCGGGGCCTCCAAGATCCAGGTCGCTGTCGCTGAGCGTGGGGCCGGTGCACAACAGGACGCCGCGCTCGATCACGTGCTTGAGTTCACGTACGTTGCCGGGCCATTCATGTGCGAGCAGGCGCTGCATGGCGCGCGGGGTCATGCCGCTGACCGGGCGGCCAAATTGCTGCGCAAATTGGCGGATGAAGTGCAATGCCAGTGCGGGGATGTCTTCACGCCGCTGGCGCAGCGCCGGCAGATCAAGTGCGAGCACGTTGAGGCGAAAGTACAAGTCTTGTCGAAACTCGCCGCGCGCCACCATCTGCATCAGACGCTGGTTGCTGGCAGAGATGATGCGCACGTCCGCCTTGCGGACGGTATTGGAGCCCACGGCGCGGTATTCGCGCTCCTGCAAAAACCGCAGCAGCTTGGCTTGTGCGGGTAGGGGCAGGCAGTCCACGTCATCCAGAAACAGGGTGCCACCTTCGGCTTCACGCACCAGTCCTTCGCGTCCGGTGTGTGCGGTGGTGTAGGCACCCTTCACGTGGCCAAAGAGTTCGCTCTCGACAAGCTCTGTGGGTATGGCGCCGCAGTTGACAGCAACCCAGGGTTTGGAGGCGCGCGCAGAAAGGTAGTGAATGGCTTGTGCGCACACTTCTTTGCCGGTACCGGTTTCACCCACGATGAGTACGCCCGCATCACAGCCCGCAAAGGTGGGCAACTTGGCCACCTGCCGCGCAAAGGCGGGGCTGGCGCCCACGAAGTTGCGCATGCGCGGGGTGAGGATGCCTCGCAGGTCAAGCGGTGTGGTCTCAGGCATTAAACCCAATGCGCGCTGTACCCGCACCAGCACCTCAGCCGGTGTGGCAGGTAACAGCACGAAGTCGTAAACCCCTGCCCCCATCAGTGCGCTGAGCATGGCGGCATCGGCCTGCGTGCACAGCGCCAGCACAGCACCGCTGGGCTGCTGCGCGCGAAGCCGGGTGACCAGTGCGAGTGTGTCAGCCAGTGACGGGCCATCGCAGATCAGCAGTGCGGCGTGCGCGTCAGCCTCAGGGATATGGCCTTGCGTTTGCGTGGCGATCACTTCCGAACACTGCGCCAGTGCAGCCATTACCGTTTGTGCAGCCTGATCAAGTGCCGGCGCGTCGGCCACAGTCACCACGCTGCAGCGCATGGGGAGGTGCTGACCTTCAGTCATGCGGCACCACTTGCGCTGCGGGCACCACCGTCGTCAAAAAGCGATAGCCGTGGTTGACCTGATAGCGCGGGTCGGCCTTGACCATTTGCATGAACTCCCGGTGACCCGCGCGTGTGCGGCCCACCAGGCAGCCCGCACTGGCCGCGGCCACGTTCTCGCGGTTTTGATCAAAGCCCCAATGCTGGTTGATGCCGATGGCGTTGGTGAATTGGGTATCACCCGTGCGCTCAAAGTCCTGATTGAAATCGCGATGCACCACCAGGGGCGCCACCTGCACCAACGCTTCATGCGCCTGGGGTTTGCCGCGCATATGGGTGCCCACGGTCCACGCCTTGTACTGACCAAAGGCAATGCGTGCGGGGCCATGGGGATCGAGCCAGTGTTCGCGTGCGGTGTAGTAGGCACCCGGTTCGGTGGTGGCATCCCATGCGCCAATGATCTCGGGGATGCCTCCAGGCCGCACGCGCAGCACGAAACGTGCATCGTTGAACACGTTGGGTGCGTCGATGTTGGGTGTCCCGTCGGGGTCCATGCCTTCAACGTAAACAATGTTGATGCAATCGGGGTGACGGCAGATCCAGTAGCCCTTGCGCTGCATGGCCGCGACGATGCGTCCGGCCAGCGTGGCAGTCACTTTCAGAGGAAACAGTTGCGACAGTTGCGGATCGAGCAAGCGCTGCGCCAGATCAGCATCAAGCCAGGTTCGGCGTTCAAGGCGCAGCTTGCGCAGCAACTCACCTATGCCCCAGTGGGATACGGGGCCGAACACACCATCAGGCGGCGGGTCCACCAACCCCACGTCGGCCAGTCGCTGCTGCACTTCACGCGCCAGCTCAGCATCATCACCGATGAAAACAACGGCCACGGCCTTTGCACCGGCGGCCAGATCAGCAAGCTTCACAGCAGTGTCCCCCTCGTGGACTGCACAGACTCGCGTCTGTGCTGGGGGGCAGTGTGATTCAGTCCGGTGGTGAACTCACTCGCAAATTCACGTATTTCGATGATGAATTTGCGGTAGCGCAAAAGTGAGGCGTGGATTAATCCGTTGCCCGACAAATTGACAGGGTTATCGCAGTACGTGCACTACTGCACCACCACAACCCTCACACGATTCACTCGTCTGATTTTTTTTCTTGTCCCGGAAAGGGAAACTGCGTGAACACCGAGCGTGCTTGGTTTTGCATGTTCTCTTGCATCTGCACGAAGAGGTTTTTCGACTGCTCGATGTAGTTGGACATCATGGTCTGAATCATGGGCGCCTGCATGTTGACGTACTGCGTCCAGGCGTCGGGACCGACGCGGTTGCTGTCGTAAAACACTTTGCTCTGTTCCTGCAGTTTTTTCTGGATGTCGATGAAGGCCTGCACATTGCGTTCGAGGTACGAGCCCATCATGCCCTGCATGGCATTACCGTAGCTACGAATGATTTGGGTGAGCACGGGCGGCGTGAACATGGGCATGCCACCGGTTTGCTCTTCTTCAAGAATGATCTGCAGCAGGATCTGACGCGAGAGGTCAACACCACTTTTGGCATCGACCACGCGAAACTCTTCCTGATCGAGCACCAGTTGCCGCACGTCATCGAGCGTGATGTAGGCGCTGGTTTGCGTGTCGTAGAGACGGCGGTTGGGGTACTTCTTGATGAGTCGAACAGCAGCAGCCATAACAATCCTCTTCAGATGGAAGCAAACAGTGTGCAAGCGGGCGCGATTCTATGCGCCAATAAAAAACTCAATCAGTTGAGGTGCGGCCGGGTTCCAAAGGCCATCAAGGTATGGCCCAGCATGAATCGCTCTTTGGCGCGCTCCAGGACGCTGGGGGACACCACGGTGCCCAGCAGGCGGTTAAGTCGGCCGGAGTTCACCCACCGCAGCGCGCCTCGGTCACCCACGGGAAATACCGACATGACGCGCACGTTCTCAAAATGCGCACTGAGCAAAGCCCGCAACTGCTGTGCGTCAACCCAATGCCGGAGGGTGCCCGGCATGCGCGGCCCGATTTCACTCCAGCGTTCGAGCACGGGCCGGTTCTGTGTGGCCAGGATCAAGTGCCCACCGGGCTTGAGCAAATCGGCCAGGCGTCCAATGAAGGCCGGCTGGTCAGCAACATGCGCCAGCACTTCAAGTGAAACAACAACATCAAACCCCGATTTGGGAAGGTCCAAGGCAAAAAAATCACCCGCCATGTAAGCAATTTCGGGCGCACGCTGCCGGGCACGCTCCAGAACGTCCTGCGCGAAGTCGGTGCCAGTCACACGGCCGTACTTGCGCAGGCGCTCACACAGCCAACCCGTACCGCAACCCACATCGATCAACTCAAGATCAGTCCGCCCTAAGCGCGACAAGTAACGCTCAACCTCATCGGCCTGACGTAACGATATGGGGCCGAGCTTGTGTTCCCGGCCCTTGGCATTCCACTCATCCCAAGAGCGGCTTTGCTCTTGAAGCGGCACGTGAGGAGACGACACGGCATCAACCCATGTGCAATCCACCGTTGCAAGAGAAATCTGCGCCGGTGGTAAAGCCCGCATCATCGGTGCTGAGCCAGCCCACCACGGAACCAATCTCTTCGGCCCGACCGAAACGTTTGACGGGAATGGTCTGAATGATTTTTTCGCGCACGTCTTCGCGCACGGCCATCACCATGTCGGTGGAGATATAGCCCGGCGATACGGTATTCACCGTCACGCCTTTGCTGGCCACTTCTTGGGCCAAGGCCATGGTGAAGCCATGCATGCCGGCTTTGGCGGC
>CAZZAD010000021.1:19588-20109 GCA_964652055.1 uncultured Burkholderiaceae bacterium
GAACTGGCCTTTTGCGCCAGTGACGGACGAAATGTTGATGATGCGGCCCCAGCCTTTGTCGAGCATGCCGTCGATGACTTGTTTGGTCACACAGAACAGGCTGTTCAGGTTGGTACTGATGACGGCGTTCCAGTCGTCGAGCGACATTTTGCGGAACACGCCATCGCGCGTGATGCCGGCGTTGTTGACCAGGATGTCGGGGTTGCCGTGCTCGGCCTTGACCTTGTCAAACGCCGCTTTGGTGGATTCCCAATCCGACACGTTGCCTACTGAGGCATAGAACGAGTAGCCCGCGGCTTTTTGTTCAGCCAGCCACTTGGCGTGGTCGCGCGTGGGGCCGCAGCCCGCGATGACCTTGTAGCCCATGTCATGAAATTTGCGGCAGATGGCGGTGCCTATTCCGCCCATGCCGCCGGTGACGTATGCAAGTTTGCCCATCTTGGATCCTTTATCCGTTGTCTAAGAAATTAACGTTCAACCGTCAGCGCCACACCCATGCCGCCGCCAATGCACAGCGAGGC
>CAZZAD010000022.1:0-19936 GCA_964652055.1 uncultured Burkholderiaceae bacterium
CATCCATGATGAAAAGATGTGATCAAGAGACAGGGCCTGCGCCGGGGCGACGACGGCTCGATGCACCCATTTTTTTTCGTAACTAAACAGCATTGGAACTAACCCACCGCCTGCACCCGCAGCAAACGCGCCGCCTCTTCCGCTCGTGCGTCATCAATGACGCTCATCACGCTGCCCACATCCACGGTCCCACCCTTGTGCTCGAAGTGGCCGCTGAGCACCACCTCGGGGTTGAGCGCGCCGCGCTCATACAGGTCCCAGATTTCATGTCCGTACTCGGTATGCAGCAGCTCGGGGGCAAAGCGGCCAAAGAAGTTGCGCAGGTTGTCCACATCATGCAGCAGCATGCGTTTGGCGTGGTTGTTGCCCGCGGCATCCACCGCCTGCGGCAGATCGATGATCACCGGGCCACTCGCGCCCAGCAAGATGTTGAATTCAGACAGATCGCCATGCACCACCCCTGCGCCCAACATGCGCACCACCTCCAGCAACAAAGCGGCGTGATGCATGCGCGCCTGCTCGGGGGTGAAAGCCACATCGTTCAGGCGCGGCGCGGCCTCGCCATGCTCATCGGCCACCAGCTCCATGAGCAACACACCATCACAGAAGTTGTAAGGCCGCGGCACGCTCACGCCCGCTGCAGCCAACCGGTACAACGCATCCACCTCAGCGCTTTGCCAGACCGCTTCCTGCGCCTGCCGCCCATAACGCGTGCCCTTGGCCATGGCACGCGCCTGGCGCGTGTTCCGGACCTTGCGGTTCTCGGTGTAATCCACCGCCTGCCGAAAACTGCGCTGCGTGGCTTCTTTGTAAACCTTGGCGCAGCGCGTCTCCTCACCACAGCGCACCACGTACACCACGGCCTCTTTGCCGCTCATGAGTTGGCGCACCACCGTATCGATGAGGCCTTCTTCAATCAGGGGTTGCAAACGTTGGGGTGGTTTCATGAGGTGCCCTATGCGCCGCGCGCTCCACAGGTACGTGGAACGTGGACAGCACGTTAGGTCGTGAGGGTGGGGTAGTCGGTGTAGCCCTTCGCGCCGGGCGTATAGAACGTGGACATGTCAGGCGCATTGAGCGGCGCACCGGCGCGCATACGGGCCACCAGATCGGGGTTGGCCAGAAAGGGCCGCCCAAATGCAATGAGGTCGGCGCGTTTTTCTGCCAACGCACTTTGCGCACTGGCGCAATCAAAACCGCCCGCCAGAATGAAGAGGCCGTTGAAACTGCTGCGCAACTGGGCCTTGAACTCGGCCGGTACGGGCGGTGCGCCCAACGCGGAATGATCGAGCACATGCAGGTACAACAAACCCAGTGCTGAAAGCGCTTGGGTCAGTGCGAGGTACTGCGCCTCCACATCCGCAAACTCCCCTGTGCTGTTGAAGTTGCCGTAGGGCGACAGGCGGATGCCGACCCGCTCCCCCCCAATGGCCGCCACAGTGGCGCGCGCCACTTCAAGCGCAAAACGGTTGCGCCCATCGATACTGCCGCCATAACCATCGGTACGGTGGTTCACGTTGGCATTCAGAAATTGTTCAATCAGGTAACCGTTCGCGGCGTGCAGCTCCACGCCATCAAACCCGGCTTCGATAGCGAGACGCGCGGCTTGCGCATATTCAGCCACCGTGCGGGCGATGTCCGCCTCGGTCATGGCGCGCGGCGTGCTATGCGGCTGCATGCCTAGCGTGTCGGTGTAAATCTCGCCCGGGCAGGCCTGCGCCATGGGCCCCAACACCTCAGCACCAGCCGGCAGGTTGGCCACATGGCTGACGCGCCCGGTATGCATGAACTGAATAAAGATTTTTCCGCCCTTGGCATGAACCGCATCGGTCACCCCTTTCCAGCCTTGCACCTGCGCAGCATTAAACAGGCCTGGAATACGCGGATAGCCCAGCCCATTGGGCGAAGGCGACGTGCCCTCCGTAATGATCAGCCCCGCAGTCGCGCGCTGCGCGTAATACTCAGCCATCAACGCGTTGGGTGTGTGGGCCTGAACCGCGCGATTGCGCGTCATCGGAGCCATCACGGTGCGGTTGCTCAGTTGCAATGCGCGCGCGGCAAACGGTTCAAGAAGCATGAAGGGCGTCCTTAAGGAGAAAAAGAAAAGCGGGTGGCCTAAATGGCGGCGAGCCGCTGGATTGCAAGGGGGATTGCAAGGGGGATTGCAAGGGGGATTGCAAGGGGGATTGCAAGGGGCATTGCATGGGCCGACAACGGGGGCATGGTAACCACCTGCGCTTGCCGAAGATCCGATCAGCGCGAAGGATGACCCGCGTTAGGTTTGCACGGAACCGCGAAATCCACGTGGTAGTGCTCGTCATGGCGCACCCAGGGCTTGCCTTTCATGAAGGACAAGTTCTGCTGCAAATAGGCGCCTCACGGTGTAGCAAACAGCCTGGGCAGAAACGGCGTGTCGAATATGACCAGCGCAATACCAACGCCCCGAGCCTTAGCCGCCACATGCAACTGATACAGATGCTCCGCCATGGCTGGGAAATCGATGCGGTACTCACCATACTTAGCCGCGGCATTGAACTCAATGTCGTAGCCCAAGCGGTTGGTCACGCCCGTCGGTAGCGGCACCGACTTGCCCGCCGCGTTTCGGACGGGGACAAAAAAATCTACCGACAGCCCGTTTTGATGTGTGCGGTGGGGTTTGAATCGCCCGCCGGCCTGAAACCCGGTCTCACCATAGACGTAAGTGACGGATGGATTTTCAACCTCCAACGCAGCGTATGCCGCTGTGATCACCGCGGCCACAGACGAATGCACATACGTACGCCCCGCCGTAACGGCCAGCGCGCTGTAGGCAATGAAATTCGCCCCACTGTCGGGCAGCCTGACGCTGTCCTCGATGCGCCCATTGCTGATGCTGCCGAAGCATTGACTCTCGGCAGCCGTCGCGTGGGCGCAGAACAGTGCAAGCGTTGCGGTGAGAACTGGAGTGAACCTAAACATATATTTTTTGAGACTCATGGGTAGGTCATGAACTGTGCATGCATGTATCAATGCAAGGGGGCCAATTACCGAACCAATGTCATCCCCGCCACCTTTGCCGCGCCCACGTCAAAAGTCATGGTTTTTTTACAACCGGCGTTCCATGCAGAACGTTCGATCAGGCAATCGGCAAAGTCGGCGGAACTTTGCTTGAACATTCGCAATGCCATCAACACCTGGTTGGGTTGATCAATGACCATTTCCTTGGTGCGCAACAACGACTCCAGCGCCTGCGCCAACTGGGCACGGGTCAGCGCGTAGCACGACGACAGCACCCACACCAACTCCATCAACGCCACCAGCGACACAAAGCCAGGCTGCTCCACCGTCAACG
The DNA here is from genome assembly GCA_964652055.1 of uncultured Burkholderiaceae bacterium. Lineage (GTDB taxonomy): Bacteria > Pseudomonadota > Gammaproteobacteria > Burkholderiales > Burkholderiaceae_F > CAZZAD01. Next base: position 3,332 of record CAZZAD010000022.1, read on the forward strand.
ATTCAATCAGACGTGTCGCCTTAGGTGACTGCTTGGCATCGTCTTGCATGATGTAGCGCACCAGCACGTTGGTATCGAGCCCAATCATTTGGCCGACGCCCCGCGTGCAGCAATGGCCTTGTTCATATCGGCCACTGAAACACTTTTGCGCGGCTTGCCAAACATGCCCTTGAGCTCTTTCACGGATTGAGTGGATGCAATCAACTCAAACCGCCCCGGCTCAATCTGCACAAACTCAACCCGATCCCCCGCCTCAACGGCCAGCGCCTGCCGAACCTCGACCGGAATCGTGATCTGCCCTTTACTGGTGACTGTTGCAGTCGTCATGGCGCGCCTCCTGAAACGAAGAATTCCTTACTTTAAGGTAAGGAATTCTCATGCGCAAGACCAATTTTCTTGTATCGCACCTGCTACAAACGCCGTTTGAGAAAGAAAACAAACCATGACCCAAGACGTGCCCGGTTGGGATTGACCCAGTTGGGCTATCGATCGACGCTATGAATTGTGGATTGACCTGCCCCCGCCCGCCTCACCTCCCCAATAGCCTCCCGCAGCAGCTCCAGCCCCTCCCCCTTCGCGGCGCTGAGGTACACCGCTTCGATCTTGCCTTCGGCGTTGAGCACGATGCTGGGTTTTCTGGGTGGGGCGTCTTCGGTGTCTGCGCCTACGGCGTCGATCTTGTTGTAGACCATGATGCAGTGGACGTCAGCAGCGCCGATTTCTTGCAGCACTTTGTGCACGGTTTCAATCTGGGCTTCGCGCGCGGGGGAGGCGGCGTCGACGACGTGCAGGAGCAGGTCGGCTTCGACTGATTCTTCCAAGGTGGATTTGAAGGCGTCGACCAGTTCATGCGGTAGGCCGCGGATGAAGCCGACGGTGTCGGAGAGCACGATCTCTTCACCCGGAGCGAGGAAACAACGCCGGGAGGTGGTGTCGAGCGTGGCGAAGAGTTGGTCGGCGGCATACGCGCCGGCGCGTGTGAGGGCGTTGAAGAGCGTGGATTTGCCGGCGTTGGTGTAGCCCACCAATGAAACGGTGAAGGCGTCGCGCCGGGCGCGGCTACGGCGCTGGGTGCGGCGCTGGCGCTGCAACTGATCGAGGCGGTCACGTAGCGCTTTGATTTTGGTGGCGATCTGGCGGCGGTCGAGTTCGATCTGCTTTTCACCGGGGCCGCCGGTTTTGCTCAGGCCACCGCGCTGACGTTCCAGGTGGGTCCATCCGCGCACGAGGCGCGTGGCGGCATGTTTGAGTTGGGCCAGTTCCACCTGCAGGCGGCCTTCGCGGCTGCGGGCGCGCTGCGCAAACAATTCCAGGATGAGTGCGGTGCGATCGAGCACGGGCACTTTGAGCGCGTCTTGCACGTTGCGCTGTTGCGCGGGTGAGAGCGCCACATCAAAGATGGCCAGTTGTGCACTGTGTTCGGCCACCTGAGCGGCAATCTCTTGCACCTTGCCCGAGCCAATATAAAAACGCGGATCGGCGCGCTCGCGGCGCGCTTGAAGGTGCGCCACAACGGAAAAGCCGCCCGATGTGGCCAGTGCAACGGCCTCACGAGCGGCTTCTTCGGGTTCGACCCCATCAGCACTACGCGCCTGACGCCCGGTCAGCGCAACGCTGACCAATACGGCAGGAGTCAGTGCCTGACTCAGCTTGGCTGCTCCGTGGCGGGCGCCAGGTTGACGGGGCGGGCAGGTACCACGGTGGAGATGGCGTGTTTGTAGACCATCTGCGTCACGGTGTTGCGCAACAGAACCACGTATTGATCGAACGATTCAACCTGGCCTTGCAGCTTGATGCCGTTGACCAGGTAGATGGACACTGGAATGTGCTCTTTGCGTAGCGCGTTTAGAAATGGGTCTTGTAGAAGTTGCCCTTTGTTGCTCATGGTTGGCTCCAGTCTTCGGGTCTGTCACGCGGTGTGCGTGGGGTTAAAAAATATGGCCGGATAAAAAAATAAGTTGGCAAGCATAGCGGCTTCCGTTATCGCGACCGCCCTTCACGCTCTTGAACGTACGGGTTGGCGGCAGTGCGGAATTCAATGCGCAGCGGTGTGCCCACCAGCTCGAATGTGTCTCTGAACCAGCCTTCCAGATAGCGCCGGTACGAGGCGCTGATGGCCGATAGCGCTGTGCCGTGGATCACCACGACGGGTGGGTTTTGCCCCCCTTGATGGGCATAACGCATTTTTGGGCGACCACGCCCGGCGCGCGGCGGTTGTTGTCTTTCCACCGCGGCAATCATTGCGCGCGTGAGTTTGGGTGTGGGCAGCTTGGCAAAGGCGGCTTCGTGCGCCTGGGTGACGGATTTCATGAGCATCTTGAGCCCGGTGCCGCGCCGTGCAGAGATGAAATGCAACTTGGCCCAGTTCAGGAAGTGCAGCTTGCGTTCGAGCTCACGCTTGATGGTGTCGCGCTGGTAGGAGTCCAGCCCTTCCCATTTGTTGACGGCAATGACCAATGCGCGGCCCGTTTCGAGCACGAAGCCGGCGATGTGTGCATCCTGATCGGTCACGCCTTCGGTGCCATCGAGCACCAGTACCACCACGTTGCACGCGCTGATGGCCTGCAGGGTTTTGATGACGGAAAATTTTTCGATGGTCTCGAACACTTTGCCTTTGCGCCGCAGCCCGGCGGTGTCAATCAGCGTGAAGTGCTGCTTGCCGTATTCAAAGGGCACTTCAATGGCGTCGCGCGTGGTGCCGGGGGCATCAAAGGCAATCAGGCGCTCTTCGCCAAGCAAGGTATTGATGAGGGTGGACTTGCCCACGTTGGGGCGCCCCACCACGGCCACACGCACGCCGTCGGATTCTTTGGGTTCCGCTTCTTCAGGCAGCTCGAAGCCGGCCAGCGCCTGCTCCATGAGGGTGTTGATGCCATCGCCATGCGCAGCGGACACGGCCATGGGTTCACCCAGGGCCAGCTCGTGAAACTCGGCGATGGCTACGGCCGACAACCCTTCGGCTTTGTTGACGGCCACGATGATGCGGCGCTGCGCACCCGAGGCATTGGACGCCGCGCGCAGCCGCTGCGCAATGCGCAGGTCGTGCGAGGTGACGCCCTCGCGCGCATCGAGCACAAAGAGCAGCACGTCGCTCTCGGCAATAGCGGCTTCGGCCTGACGCGCCATTTCGAACTTGATGCCATCAGCCCCGGTGGGCTCGAAGCCGCCGGTATCGATGAGCAGGTAGGGCACCGGCCCCACACGCCCCTCGCCGTAATGACGATCACGCGTGAGGCCAGGAAAATCGGCCACCAGCGCATCGCGTGAGCGGGTCAGGCGATTGAACAGGGTGGACTTGCCTACATTGGGGCGGCCCACAAGGGCGACGACGGGTTTCACAGAATGTTCAGACCTTGTCTCTATTCAGTTCAGCGCTCTACCGACAGCGCCGTCACGGTGCCGTCTTGCGTCTGGAGTACCACCACACCGGCGCCCACCTGGGGCGTGGCGATGATGGCGCTGGAATCAATCCGGGTACGTGCCATGAAGGCGCCGTCGCCAGGAGCAAGAAAGTGCGCGTAGCCCTCACCATCGCCTACCACCAGGGCCGGCCCCACGCGTGCGGGTGCGGTCACGTTGCGGTAGTGCAGTTGCGCATTGCTCCACACACTGGCCCCGGTGGAGCGTGCAAACGCGTTGACGTGCGAACGTGCATCGACTGAATACACCGTGTTGTCATCAATGAGCACACCGGCCAGGGCGGGCATGTCACGCGCCCAGCGCAGGTTGCCGTTGGTGACGTCGGCACACATCAGGCGGCCCTGATAGGCCGCCGCGCACACATCGGGTTTGTTGACGGCCACCGGCCCCACCACATCGGCCAGGCGCTCGACTTCTGTAGCACCTTTGGGTTCGGCCACGGTGGCTTCCCAACGCGCTGCGCCATTGCTCAGGGCAATGCCCACCAGACGTCCACCAGGAAACCCGGCCACCAGTGTGTCGCCCACAAAACGCAGGTCACCCACGGTGCGCAAGGTCAACGGGGGTTGCTGGCGTTGATACGTCCACTTGCGTTTGCCATCGGCAGCATTAAAGGCGCTGATGCGCTGGTCGGTGGAGCGCACCACCACCAGGCCCTGCCCGACGACGGCGGGCGCGATGACGTCGCTGGACACCTGCGCGGTCCACAACGGTTTGCCATCGGCGCCAAAGGCCAACACTTCGCCACGCGGTGTGGCCACTACAACGGTGTAGCCATCGGAGCCCACACCTGACGAAATACGGTGGCCCACCTCGATGCGCCACACGGTCTTGCCGGTATCGGGCGCAATGCGAACCAAGGTGCCATCGGCCGCAGCGGCGTAAACGGCGTGATCCAGTACCGCGGGTTGCAGCGGTTCACCCGCACTGCCCCCCAGCGACACGCTCCACACCGTGCGCACCTTGGCTGCGGGCTTGAACTCGGCCAGCTCGGCCGGCTTGAGCGCGGCAGATTTATCGGACGCACATCCGCCCAGTGCAGCGACCAGCACGGCACCACTGACTGCGCCCAGGAGAGCGGCCCGCACACCACGCGGCATCAGGATTTCTCCACCGGTGGCAACGCGTCGAGCTTGAACTGAATCAGGCCCTGCAGGGGATGTTGTTCATACGCGGCCTTGATGGCCTCATTCCACGCGGCGCGCGCATCTTCCGTTTTGCCCATGGCAAACAACACGTCACCACGACGGTCACCAAAGGCCACGGCATGTTCGGACGGCACCTTGCCGTCCAGCGCTTTGAGCGCGGCGTCGTACGACTTGGCATCGAGCAACACACCGGCCAGACGCACACGCGCAAGCGCGACGAACTCGGTGTGGCTGGATTTGTCGATGATCCACTGCAGATTTTCCTGTGCCGCGGTGAGCTCACCGGCTTCGTGGTTCAGTCGCGCGGCTTGCAGCGCGGCCAGCGCGGCGTACACGGTGCGGCCGTACTTCTGCGTGAGCACTGTGGTGTTTTCTTTGACCACGGTGGCGTTATTCATCTTGGCAGCCTTGGCCAGTTCGTCGTACAGATTGCTGGCTTTGGCGGCCTGTTCACGCGTGTACCAGTTCCAGCCGTTCCATGCGGCAAAGGCCAGCACCACCACGGTGATGACGCCCATCACGATGGTGCCGTATTTCTCCCACCACGCTTTGAGGGCGGCGATCTGTTCTTGCTCTTCGAGGTCGTAGGCCATGACATTTACTCCAATGATTCAAAAAAAGTTTCCGCCAGCACATTGCCAGCAATCTCGATAGACACCTGTTCCTGCTTGGCAAAACGTTCGCCTTCGGGTCGAGGGCGCAAAGCCTTGATGGCCACTTTGCCCTGGGCAAGCTCTTCTTCGCCCACGATGACGGCGTATTCAGCGCCACTGGCATCAGCGCGCTTCATTTGCGATTTGAGGCTGGCTTCACCCGCGTGCATCAGCACATTGAGGCCCGCATCACGCATCTGCTCGCACACTTTGAACGCAGCCATCTGCGTGGCGCCGCCTTGGTGCAAGACATAAATATCGGCATACGGCGCGACGGGCACTTCACGACGCGCTTTGATGAGTTCAATCACACGCTCCACACCAATGCCAAAACCACAGGCCGGGGTGGGCTTGCCGCCCAGGTGCGCCACCAGACTGTCATAGCGCCCACCACCGCACACGGTGCCCTGAGCGCCCAGCGCATCGGTGGTCCACTCGAACACGGTGAGGTTGTAGTAATCGAGCCCTCGCACCATGCGTGGGTTGACGGTAAAGGGCACCTGGGCGGCGGTCAGCAGCGCCTGCACCCGATCAAAAAACGCGCGCGAAGCCTCGCCCAAAAATTCAGTGATGCGTGGCGCGGCATCAATGAGCGGCGCCATCGCGGGGTTTTTACTGTCGAGAATGCGCAAAGGGTTGGTGTTCAGACGGCGCTGCGCATCGGCATCGAGCTCACTGGCATTGGCAGCAAAGTGCGCAATCAGGGCGTTGCGGTGCAGTGCACGCTCATCGGCCTGCCCCAGGCAATTGAGTTCGAGCTTCAGCGGTTGCACGCCCAGGATGCGCCACAGGCGCGCCAGCATGATCATGAGTTCGGCATCAATGTCGGGGCCGGCAAAACCCAGCGCTTCCACATCCACCTGATGAAACTGTCGATAGCGCCCGCGCTGGGGCCGCTCGTGCCGAAAGAGTGGGCCCATGGACCACACCCGTCGCGGACTGTCGTACGTCAGGTTGTGTTCCACGGTGGCGCGCACGATGCCGGCGGTGAATTCAGGACGCAACGTGAGACGCTCACCGTTGAGGCGGTCCTCAAAGCTGTACATCTCTTTTTCGACGATGTCGGTGACTTCACCAATGCTGCGCACGAAGAGTTCCGTGTGCTCCACCAACGGCGTGCGCATGAGCTGATAGCCGTAGCTGCGCACCCAGTCCGTCACTTTGGTTTCGAACCATTCCCACAGCGCACTGTCACCGGGCAATAAGTCATTCATGCCGCGCACGGCGGCGAGTTTTGTTTTGTTCATGGTGTTCGAATAATTACTGACTCCCTCACCCTCGCTCCCTCTCCCGGTGGGAGAGGGAAGTCAAAAGCCCCTCTCCCACCGGGAGAGGGGTTGGGGTGAGGGAAATGCCTTGCAATCCATAACGGCGTTCCACATACGCCGCCACAATGGCCTGAAATTCTTCGGCAATGCGCTCACCCTTCAAGGTGACGGTGCGCTCGCCGTCGACAAACACGGGCGCCACTGGCTGCTCGCCAGTACCCGGCAATGAAATACCAATGTTGGCGTGTTTGCTCTCGCCCGGTCCGTTAACCACGCAGCCCATCACGGCCACGTTCATCGATGCCACCTCGGGATAACGCTCACGCCACTGCGGCATTTGCTCACGCAGGTAGGTTTGAATTTTTTCCGCCAGCTCCTGAAAGAAGGTGCTGCTGGTGCGACCACAGCCTGGGCAGGCAATGACTTGCGGCGTAAACGCGCGCAGACCCAGTGCCTGCAAAATTTCCTGTCCCACCTGAACTTCACGCGTGCGTGATTCGCCGGGCGCAGGCGTGAGCGAGATGCGTACGGTGTCGCCGATGCCCTGCTGCAACAACACGGACAGCGCCGCCGTGGAGGCCACGATGCCTTTGCTGCCCATACCCGCTTCGGTCAGGCCCAGATGCAAGGGGTAATCGCAACGCGCCGCCAGGCTCTGATACACGGCGATCAGATCCTGCACACCGCTGACTTTGGCGGACAGGACGATGTGGTTGCCCGACAGCCCGAGCGCTTCGGCCCGCTGCGCGCTTTCAATGGCTGAGCGCACCAGGGCTTCACGCAGTACGGCGCTGGCCTCCCAGGGCTGAGCGCGCGTGGCGTTCTCATCCATCATGCGGGCAAGCAGTTCTTGATCGAGACTGCCCCAGTTCACGCCGATGCGCACGGGTTTATCAAAGCGGCAAGCCACGTCAATCATGGCGGCGAAGTTGTCTTCACCCCGCGCGCCTTTGCCCACGTTGCCCGGGTTGATGCGGTACTTGGACAAGGCCTGCGCACAGCCCGGAAAGTCTTTGAGCAGTTTGTGGCCGTTGTAGTGAAAATCTCCCACTAACGGCACGTCCACGCCCATGCGGTCGAGCTGCTCACGCAAGGCCACCACTTCACGCGCGGCCTCGGGCGAGTTCACAGTGATGCGCACCAGCTCAGAGCCGGCTTGTGCCAGTTCCTTGACCTGAATGGCCGTAGCAATGGGGTCGGCCGTATCCGTGTTGGTCATGGACTGAACCACGACGGGCGCATCGGCCCCGATACGCACCACGCGCGCGCCCCAGTGCACCGCCACACCGCGCGAGGCGCGGCGCGCTGCGGTGGCCGCGCGCACAGGCACCGATGCAGACAGAGCTGCAGGCAAACACGACGTGGTGGACAGATCGTTCATGAGGGGACAAGCTATTCGAGCGTCAGACGCGCCACGTTTTCAAAGCTGGTGTAGGGCTTAAGGTCCACGGCGCGGCCGCGCCACTGCACGGCGACTACGCTGGCATTGCCAATGAGAACGCGGTAAGGCGGTTGGCCCGAGAACTGACGTGCGCTGCCCGGCTCAATGACCTGAGACAACACAATGCGGCCATCGCCTTGCGCCACTTCGGCCCAGCTGCGTTCACGAAACGTCAATCGCAACGTGGTGGGGCCCGACATGCTAGCGGGCAAGGTGCCACTGGTTGCAGACGTCTGTGCAGCCGCCAGCGCTGCTTCCTTGGCCAGGGCTTCAATGTCTGGACTCAATGTCCCCGAAGGCGCACTTGAAGATGCACTAGCGGTCGAGGGCAGAACAGGGGCCACACTGGCCTCCACTGAAGCCGTGCCCGTAGCGGTTGCAGACACCGCTTTCACCTCGGGTGACTTGCGCGATGCCACCACACTCACGCCGGCAAGAATGAGCACCACGCCAAGGACCACGGCGACCAACGCCCTCCTGGACATCAGCCACTCTTTGGCCACGGACAGCGTGCTCCCATGGGACGTTGACATCCAGGCCCGATCCTCAACCACGTTCGATGCCACCTGTGGAGCCGCAACAACCTGCGCACGCTGGCGCAGATCTTCGAGCAAGGGCTGCTCATCCAGGCCGAGGGTGCGCGCATAGTTACGCAGATAACCGCGAATAAACGTCAACTCAGGCAAGCCAGAAAAATCGGCCGCCTCCAGCGCGACCACCTGTTTGATGTGCAGCCTTAACCGCGCTGCAATCTCGGCCTGCGACAGACCCAGGCGTTTGCGCTGAGCCTCAAGGACATGCCCAAAGTGCGGTCCGCTCAGCCCCACGTCCTGCCCGGAAGGCAGTGGTGCAACCCCATCATCGGCATCTGGGGCTGAGCCGTCGTTTTGCACAAATAGCGAATCAGAGGATTCAGAACTGTGCACTTCAGGTTTGAGCCCCTCGGGTTTGAGCCCCTCAGGCGCTAACGTTTCGGTCGGCAAATGCGATTTTTCAACGACATCACTCATCGAATGCTCCGCGTTTTAAGGCCGCTGTCTCGGGTGAGGCGGGGTAGCGGCGACGTAGTTCATCGGCAAACTGGCGTTCAGCGCGCGAGTCACCCTCAGCACGCGCAATGCGCAGACTCAACCATATTGTCTGAGAAGACTCACCCAGCGATTTTTCCAGCAGCCCGTGATAGAAGCGCGCACGGTCGGTCTTGCGCAACACGATATAGAGCCGAACCAGATGCAGCTTGGTGATGGGGTCAGAGGCATCGAGCTCAAAGGCGCGCTTGAGCTCAGGTTCAGCCGCCGCGTAGTCACGAATCTGCAGCAAACACGCGCCCGCATTGCGATAGGCCAGGCCCGGCGTCTGATACTGACGCGCCGTGCCCGCCTTGTGAAAGTACGCAATCGAATCACGCTCACGGCCATTGCGGCACAGATACCAGCCGTAGTTGTTGTTCAGCTCTGGGTTGGCAGGATCAAGCTTGAGTGACCGGCTGAAGTCGGCCTCGGCCTGAACTTTGTCGCCCAACTCCATATGCACCAGCGCCCGCAGACCATAGGCCGAGGCGTTGTCCGGTTCAATCTGCAGCGTGCGGACCAGCTCTTCCAGGGCCACGTTGTAATTGCCCTGCTCGTAGTAACGCGAGGCCAATTGCAGGCGCAAGGCCACCCGCCGTTTGGCATCGCCCTCGCTCACCGAGGTATCGGCATTGGGCACCTGCTTGCCGTTGACTTCGGTGGTGGTGGTACATGCCGCCAGACTCACCACCGCGGCCACCAGGGCCAAAACAAAAATTCTCATCGCCTACTCCTGCCTATTGAACTTTCCCAAATTCGTGACACCGCTTTCCCTCACCCTCAATCCCTACCCAGGAACCTCGGGTAAGGCATTGATTTGTAACATCCCCCATTCTTGTGGAAAAAGGGGAGAAACAACCCAACGCCCAAAGGTTCCGGGGCGCAAGCCGACAGCGCATCACGCTGTATCTGACTCTCCCGGAGGGAGAGGGAGGTTTAAAGCCCCTCTCCCTCCGGGAGAGGGGTTGGGGTGAGGGAACGATGCCGCATAGTCGAATTACTGTAATGAATTACGGAAGCTCAATCGTTACGACCAATTACCGAGCCACCACGACGGGCGGAATGTTGGACACCCTACGCGCACCCTGGCGCGTGCGGTCTTGCACTTCACCGGCCAACTGGCCGCAGGCCGCGTCTATGTCCTGACCCCGCGTCTTGCGCGTGGTGGTCACGATGCCCGCGTCTTGCAGGCGCAGGGCAAAGTCTCGCAAACGCTCGGGCTTGGAACGCTGCAAGCCGGCATCAGGAAACGGGTTAAACGGAATCAGATTGAATTTGCACGGCGTATCGGCCACCAGACTGATGAGCTCACGCGCATGAGCGTCGCTGTCATTGACGCCGTCGAGCATGACGTATTCAAAGGTGACAAAGTCGCGCGGCGCAAATTTCAGATACCGCTGGCACGCGGCCAGCAGTTCGCGCAGCGGATATTTGCGGTTCAGCGGCACCAGCTCATCACGCAAGGCATCGTTGGATGCATGTAGCGAGACGGCCAAGGCCACGGGGCAATCGGCGCCCAGCCGATCCATCTGCGGCACCATGCCCGAGGTAGAGACGGTGACGCGGCGACGCGATAAGCCGTAGGCATCGTCATCGAGCATCAAGCGCAGTGCGGGCAACACCGCGTCGTAGTTTTGCAGCGGCTCACCCATGCCCATGAGCACCACGTTGCTGATGACACGCTCTTCGGGCGTGCTCGTGTTTTCACGCAAATGAAACTCGGCCCACCACAACTGACCAATGATCTCGGCCGTGGTCAGGTTGCGGTTAAAGCCCTGCCGCCCCGTGGAGCAAAAACGGCAGTTCACCGCGCAGCCGGCCTGCGATGAAATGCACAACGTGCCGCGATCATCCTCGGGGATAAACACGCTCTCGATGGCGTTGCCCGCACCCACATCGAGCAGCCACTTGCGCGTGCCGTCGTCAGAGATGGAATCGAGCACCAAGGGTGGGGCCGCCACCACGGCCCTGCCCTGCAATTTGTCCCGCAAGGAGCGGGCCAAATCGGTCATCGCGGAAAAATCGCTTTGACCGTGCCGGTGTATCCAGCGCAGCAGTTGCCGCGCGCGAAACGGCTTCTCGTCCAGAGCGCCGACGTAGGCCTTCAGCGCCGCGTGATCAAGATCGAGGAGGTTGGTGGGCACGGCAAGGGGTTCTCGCGCTGGAAAGACTCAGCGGGAATACACGCTCATCTGCGGGAAGAAAAACGCCACTTCGTTGCGCGCGGTTTCCACAGCGTCGGAGCCGTGCACGGCGTTGGCATCAATGCTGTCGGCGAAGTCGGCGCGGATGGTGCCCTTCTCGGCTTTGCGCGGGTCGGTGGCGCCCATCAGGTCGCGGTTCTTGAGCACCGCGTTGTCGCCTTCGAGTACCTGCACCATCACGGGACCGGAGATCATGAACGTGACCAGATCTTTAAAGAAGGGGCGCTCGCGATGCACGCCGTAAAAGGCTTCCGCCTCAGCGCGCGACAGATGCATCATGCGTGCGGCCACGATGCACAGGCCCGCGGCCTCAAAGCGCGCCAGGATTTGGCCAACCACGTTTTTGGCAACGGCATCAGGTTTGATGATGGAAAGAGTGCGTTCAACAGCCATGGGACAGGTCCTCTCGCAAAAAATTTTTTGAAAATTGGTGAAAAAACTTAAGAAAATTAAAGACTTGCGCTTAGCGCGAAGGGGCGCGATGGTAACACGGCACGCGGCCTGGGACTGACACGTTTGGCCTACCGAGGCCACGTCACGCCGACGCAGGCCAGAGTCCGGTTGGGTCGCCCTTCAAATGGGCTCCCGCCTACGCCCTGTCACTGGATCACATCCCTATGTCGCGCCCTTCGTTCGTCATCCCCGCGAAGGCGGGGATCCAGGCGGTCTCTGTCACCGGTACTGGATCCCCGCCTTCGCGGGGATGACGACAAGGGACATCGTGCTAATTCGTAGATGTGATCAAAAGACACGGCCTACGCTGGGACGACAAACTCTGCCGTACTTGTATCGGGCCGTACCCCCGGCTCAAACACCGCAATCGATTCCACATGCGCGGTGTGCGGAAACATGTTGATCACACCCGCAGCACGCAGCTGCCAGCCGCCCTCATGCACCAGCGTGGCCGCATCGCGCGCCAGCGTGGCCGGATTGCACGACACGTACACCATGCGTTGCGGCCGCTGGGCAGTTTGCGCCAGCGCCTGCACCACCGCCAATGCACCTTCTCGCGGCGGATCAATCAACACACGCTCGATGGGACCGTGGGTTTGCACCAAAGCGTCCCAATCCGCCCCACTCCACTCGAACAAATTGCGCGCGCCAAACGTGGTGCGCTCGGCCAGACCATTGCGCTGTGCCGCCTGCTGCGCCCGCTGTACCAATGAAGCGGCGCCCTCCAACCCCACCACATGCCGCGCCCGCGTGGCCAGCGGCAAAGTGAAGTTGCCCAGTCCGCAGAAAAAATCCACCACGGCGTCCGTCGCCTGGGGTTCCAGCAGTTTGAGGGCCAGGCTCACCAGGACTTCGTTGGTGCGGTGATTCACTTGCGTGAAATCGGTGGGCGCAAAGGGCAAGGTGACGCCAAATTCAGGCAAAGCAAGAGACAGCACATCGCGCTGACCATCCAGGGGCGCAGCCGTATCAGGCCCGCTGGGCTGCAGCCAGATGGACACCTGGTGCTCGCGGCCAAACTGCAGCAGGGCTTCGCGGTCTGCGGCACTGGGCGCCTCCAGCACACGCGCCACCAGCACCGTGGCCTGCGCACCTACGGCCACTTCAATCTGCGGCATGCGATCACAAATCGATAGCCCCGAAATGAGCGCGCGCAACGGCAACAGCAATTGCGAGATGGCGGGAGGCAGCACGGCGCACGACTGCATATCGGTCACGTAACTGCTGGCGCGCTCGCGAAACCCCACCAGTGCACCCCCCTTGCTAGCCACGTAGCGCACCGACAGGCGCGCGCGGTGCCGGTAGCCCCAGCTCGGACCAAAGATGGGCGGCAATACGTTCTGCGGCCGCACGCGCCCGATATGCCAAAGCGCATCTTCAAGCGCGCGGCTTTTTATGGCGACCTGGGTTGCCGGTTCGATGTGTTGCATGGCGCAGCCACCGCAGGCGCCTTGGTCAAAACCAAAGTGCGGGCAGCGCGGTTGCACCCGTGACGTGCCCTCGCGCAGCACAGTGATGGTGCGGCCGGTTTCATAACGCGACTTGTTCTTGGTGCGCTCGTAAATCACCCGCTCACCGGCCAGCGCGCCTTCAATAAACACGGCCTTGCCATCGCGATGCGCGACACCACGACCTTCCAGATCGAAGGACTCCACCTCAACTTCAAAACGTTCGGCCATGAGTTCAGACCACTTCAGGCCAAGCGTCGAGGTACTCACGCCACTGCTCACCCGCCGTGGCCTGCAGTGCCTCACGCACCACTTTGATCTCGGCGGCGTAGGCCGCATCGCTGAGCAACCCACGCATTTTTTGAAAGCGGCAATAGAGCAGATAGGTGTTCACGACATCGGTCTCGCAGTACGCACGAATCTGATCAATGCGACCGGCCTGATATGACGGCCAGACCTGCGCGCCGTCCATACCCAGCTTGCCCGCAAACCCAGCGAGCTTGGCCAGCGCATCCAGGGGCGCGCTGGCGCGCGGCTGATACATGGCCAACAGATCCATCAAATCCAGATGACGATGGTGATACCGACTGATGTAGTTGTTCCACTTGAAGTCGCGGTTATCTTCGCCTTGATCCCAGTACTGTGGGGCGGCGATGCCGTGGATCAGCCCGCGGTAATGCAGCACAGGCAGATCAAAGCCACCCCCGTTCCAGCTCACCAGCTGCGGCACGTAGCGGTCAATGCGCTTGAAAAATTCAGCAATCAGCGTGGGCTCATCGTCATCGGGCTTGCCCAGGCAGCGCACGTGAAAACCCTGTGCATCACGAAATGCGCAGCCCACGGCCACGATGCGGTGCAGGTGATGCTGCAGAAAATCGCCGCCGGTGGCCTCGCGCCGCTGGGCAAAGGCAGCCTCAGCCACTTGCGCATCAGGCAAGTCAGACCATGCCGGATTGAGCCGACGCAGGCCCGCCACATCGGGCACGGTCTCCAGATCGAAAACAAGGATGGGTGTCATGAATGTGATTACCGCGGCGGCAAGTACTTGAGGGGATCCACCGGCTTGCCCTGGCTGCGCATTTCAAAATGCAGTTTGGGGGTGTCGGTTTCGGTGCTGCCTAACTCGGCAATGCGTTCACCGCGTTTGACGCTTTGCCCGTGCTGCGCAATGTTCAGTTTGTTGTGGGCGTAGGCCGAAACAAAATCATCACTGTGTTTGATGATGACCAGGTTGCCAAAACCTTTCAGGCTGTTGCCGCTGTAAACCACTTGACCATCCTGCACAGCCACCACGGGGTCGCCCTCTTTGCCCGCGATGTCGATGCCCTTGTTGCGCCCCTCAACGAAGGACTCCAGCACCTTGCCTTGTGCGGGCCAGATCCAGAGCGAAGCGCGCGGGGCCGTAGCCGCGGCAGGAACCACAGGCACGTTGGGCACCGCAGGTGCAGTGGACGCCGCAGGCTCGGCGGGCGCGAGCGGCGCGCTCTCCAGTGGGCGTGTCTCGATACTGCTACCCACCACGATGGGTGCATCCACCACCACCGCGGCCGGTCCCGCCTCACCCCCGCTGACGCGCAGGGTCTGCCCCACACGCAAACTGCTGGGACTATCCATTGAATTCCAGCGCGCCAGATCGCGCACGTCCTGGTTAAACGCCAGCGCAATGCTGTAGAGCGTGTCGCCACGCTGCACGACGTAAGTGCCGTCCTTGCCTGCACGCACCCCCGGTGTCGCCACCGGCGCGGCCGCAGACACGTTGGCACCGCGCGCGGGTGTGGATCGGTCGGATATCGGCACCACGTTCATGCCGATCACCGTGCACCCGCACAGCACGGCCACCGAACTTGTTGCCAACCACCGCAAGGACACATGCTGCATACCTACCTCCTGACGTCGGCCTGGAACTTGACTAAGCCAAGCCCGCTTTGAGCGGCACAAAACGCGCGGGTTCAACCACACGCTGGATGATGCGACCTGCCGCATCGGCCTGCACCACACACAAACACTGATCCGCTTCACCTGAAGCCACCACGAGCGGTGCCACGATGCGCCCCTGCGGTTTGAGCTGTTTGATCCAGGCCTCGGGCACTTCAGGCGATGCCGCGGCCACCACGATGGCGTCATACGGCGCACCGGCGGCATACCCTTGCGTGCCATCACCCAACAACAGATGCAGGTTGGGCAAACGCAAGGGGCGCAGACGTTCCCGCGCCAACTGATGCAACCCCTTGATGCGCTCAATCGACCACACCTGCCCAAACACCTGCGCCAGCACCGCCGCTGCGTAACCACAGCCCGTGCCCACCTCCAGCACACGAGCCGCCTTCACATCGGCAATACCCTCCAGGGCCAGCTCGGCACAACGGGCCACGGTGTAGGGCTGCGAAATGGTTTGCCCCTGCCCAATGGGCAAGGCCGTGTCTTCATAAGCGCGGCTGGCCAGCGCAGCATCCACAAAGGCATGGCGCAGTACGGTGCTCAAGGCCGCCAGCACGCGCATGTCGCGCACACCCAGCTCGCGCACGCGCTCCACCATGCGCGCGCGCACGCGCTCGGAAGCAAGTCCCGAGTTAGCAGCGGCCGGATGTCGGGCAGACGCAGCGCTCATGTTTATTTTGTTGTTGTAGCGAGCCAGGCGCCGACCTGGTCCACTTGCTCGTAGTGCGTCAGGTCCACCCGCAGCGGCGTCACCGACACAAAGCCACGCGCCACGGCATCAAAGTCGGTGCCCGGGCCTGCATCCTTCGCACTACCGGCCTCACCCACCCACCAGATAGGTTCACCCCGCGGGTTGGCTGATTTGATGACCGGTGCAGCGGGATGCCTCCGCCCCAGGCGCGTGGATACGGTGCCTTTGATCTGTGCGCGCGGCAGGTTGGGAATGTTCACGTTGAGCAGCACGGGCCCGGCCAGAGGTTGCGCCACAAACCGCGCCACCACCTCGCGCGCAATTTCGGCTGCAGCGTCCAGATGCTCATGTCCGCGGTTGGCATGTGAAAACGCAATGGAGGGCACGCTGAACAAAAAGCCTTCCATGGCCGCCGCCACCGTGCCTGAATACACCGTGTCATCGCCCATGTTCTGGCCGTTGTTGATGCCCGAGACCACCAGATCGGGCATCTGCCCAAGCATCCCGGTCAGAGCGACGTGCACGCAATCGGTGGGTGTGCCATTGACGAAATAAAACCCGCTGTCGGCCTGATGCACCGACAGGGGCCGCGTGAGCGTGAGTGAATTGCTGGCGCCGCTGCAGTTTTGCTCGGGCGCCACGACGGTGACCTCGCCAAACGGCCGCACCGCCTCAACCAGCGCGGCAAGCCCAGGTGCCAGATAACCGTCGTCGTTGGAAACCAGTATGCGCATTTTGGCGGCCAAAAAATTTGGCCGGTTGACCGCAAAGCAGGCAACCGGCCAGACATACACAACTGCTTAAAGATTGGTCGGGGTGGCGGGATTCGAACTCGCGACCCCTTGCACCCCATGCAAGTGCGCTACCAGGC
>CAZZAD010000023.1:0-19612 GCA_964652055.1 uncultured Burkholderiaceae bacterium
CACTACTATGGATATAAAAAAACTCACTGCAACTGCAAAAAACAAGATACAAGGGGACAAAGAAGGGGCCCGCAGTCTGATACGGCGTTTTTTACTGAACCGTATTCGGTTTTGTGCTGATCTGCGCACGCAGCTCACGCAGCTTGGCTTTGACGTGACGCGCATGACCCGGGCCCATGCGCAGCAGGATTTTTTGTCCGGCTGAGCGCGCTTCAATGTCCGGGTCGGCATATTCGTAGAGCACTTTGGGCTGCGCCAGCGCCAGCGGTGCAGTGGGTTCGGGTGTGGCCAGCAGGTGATCGATGACCGCAATCAGCCGGTCATTGAAGTAGCCCTTGGGGTAACCCAGGTCCACATACGCGTTCTGAAACAGCGGATAGAACTGCTGGTAAGCCGCGGCCACCTGGCGCATATCGAGTTTGGCCACTAGCCGCACCAGATCGCCGTAGCGTTGTGCGTTGTCAGGGCTGATGAGCGTGGCGTCGGCGCTTTGCGTCACCGCAAGACTGCCGCCCACGGGCTTGAGGGGCAACTGGCGCAGCGCCAGCTTCGGGCGCGGCAGGTTGTCCACGGTGACCACGATGCGGCGAATCAGATGATCGGTATTGAACAGCTCACGCACTACGGTGCTGCCCACCAGGTCGGCCAGCGCCTGCTGCGCCAAAGTGTCGCTGCCAGTCAGTGCGGGCAGCGCGGGGGCGGTGCTGGGCGGGGGCGGCAGGGGATGTTCTATGGGCGGTTCCGGGGCCGGTGTGGGTGTTGCGGTGGGCGCAGTCACTTGGGGCTGAGGGGCGACTTCAGGTTCGCTGTGTCGCTGCCAAAAATTGAGGCCCACGAGTCCCGCGATGGTCACAGCGGCGACTGCGACGGCCCATCGCCAGGTGGTGCTGGGTTGTTCAACGTTGCTCATGGGGGTGGCTCCGGGTTGCAATGCTTTTTGTAGGTTGGCGGTGAGCGCAGCAAGGGTTGGTGTTGGGGTTCGCTGCGCTCACCGCCAACCTACAAGGGTGTGGATGCTGCGCGGGGTTTCTGGCTGCGTCCGGCCAACAATCGATCAAAGACCCCATTGGGCAACAGGCGCAGCAGCTTGGCCACCACGCCCATGGGCCAGGGGATTACGACATAACTTTTCTGCGCCAGGATGGCCCGCACGGCGCGGCGGGCGAAATCGTCTGCATCCAATAGAAACGGCATGGGGTAGGGGTTGTGTTCGGTCAAGGGCGTGCGAATGAATCCGGGACACACCGTGGCCACGCGTACGCCCGAGGCGCGCAAATCCACGCGCAGGCTTTCGCAATAGGCGATAGCAGCGGCTTTGGAGGCGCAATACGCCTCGCTGCCGGGTAGGCCACGGATGCCGGCCACACTGGCAATGCCCACCAACGTGCCGCGGCGGCGCGCTTTCATGGGCGCAATAAACGGATGAAAGGTGTAGGCCAGCGCATTGAGGTTGGTGGCCAGTACGCGATCGAACTGGGCCAGGTCTTCGTAGTGTTCGGTTTTGACACCTACCGAAATGCCGGCATTGGCGATGACGATGTCGGCGCCACCCGTGGCCTGCTCGAAAGCCATGCACGCGTCTTTTAGCGCCACCTTGTCAGTGACATCCCGTGCGTAAATGTGATGTGCACCGGGCAGCGAGTGCGCCAGCGCTTCGAGTTGTGTCTGACGCCGCGCGACCAGGCCGAGAGTGGCGCCCTGACGGGCAAATTCACGTGCCAGCGCCGCACCTATGCCGCTGCTGGCTCCGGTGATAAAGACGTTCACGCGTAAGGGGCGTCCAGATTACTTGCGCCCACTGCGTTTACGGCGCAGTTGTTCAATCAGATCGTCAGCCACCTTGAGGGCGGCTTCACCGCCGCCCGCTATAGACGGTGAAGTCCAGTAGCGGCCGTCAATGCCTAGCGTGGGCGTGCCTTCAATCTTGTAGCCCTGCCACAGCTGCTGGGCGCGTTTGGTTTGGGTTTGCACCGAAAAGCTATTGAAGGTGTCGAGCCAGAGCTTGCGCTCAATGCCGTGGGCCGCGGCAAAATCGGCAATCTCATCAGATTTGATCAAGGCTTGCCGCGCGCTGCCGTGCATAGCCGCGAATACTTTGGCGTGCAGCTCCTCCACCTTGTTCATGGCCTGCAGTGTGTAAAACAAGCGCGTGTGGTTTTCATTGCGTGGCTCAAAGGCCACTGGCGCATAGCGGTAAGAGACATCAGCAGGGAGTTTTTTCTTCCACGCGGCCAGGGGCGCAGCAAAGGTGCTGCAGTGCGAGCAGCCGTACCAGAAAAAATCCACCACTTCGATGCGCGCAGGGTTGTCAGTGGGCTGTACGGGGTTGACCTCGCGGTAGCGATCCGCTTTGGTGGTTGCGCCTTGTGCATACGCTGTAGGCAATTGCGTCCATACAGGAGTCAGTGCCAATGCCTGCAACACGCTGCGGCGGGTAACACGGTTAAATGAGTCCATCGACATTACGGCTCTCCTGAGAAAAAACGGGGGAAACTTTACCAACGCCTGGCACCACGATTTGGTTGATCAGCGCACGCGCAACACTTGAGCTTCGATCTTGTTGTCGGCCAGCAGCTTGCGGGTTTTATTCACCTCATCGACCTGGCCATAGGGTCCGATACGCACGCGGTACAGCGTGACGCCACCTTGCTCCACCGGGGACACCCTGGCGTCCAGGCCCAACAGCGCCAGACGCGCACGCATGCTGTCGGCGTCGCCGGATGTTTTGTACGCGCCGGCTTGCAACAGGTAGTGAGATGCCTCGGGCTCGGTGGGCGCGGTGCCGGGCCTGGCTTCAAACTTGGGGATGGGCATCTGCTCCGCTTGCAAAACGGCTTGCGCGCCTTTGCTGTTGTCAATGGGTGCGGGTGGCGCGCTGTATAGCGACTTATTGGGGTCGGGCAGCTTGCCGTCGTTGCTGGACTGAACCAGGTCACCCGGCCGTTTGACCTTGTTTAGAAACGGCACCGGGGCCTGCGTAATGGCTATTGCGGCAACGGCAGCAATGAGCAAACCCGCAACCAGACCGCTGACAAAGGCAATCAGTGTGCGGCCCTGCTGAAACTGTGGCAAAAGAACTTGCATGGGTCGTCCTCCCTACATCCGATCAGGTGCGCTCACGCCTAGGAGCCGCAAGCCGTTGCGCAGGACTTGCGCCGTGGCTGCAACCAGCGCCAGCCGGGCGTGCCGCGCGGCGGCATCATCCACCAACATGCGCTCGGCGTTGTAGAACGCGTGAAAGTCAGCGGCCAGATCCTTGAGATAAAAACACACTTGATGCGGCGCCAGTTCCTCGGCGGCAACCCGTAGTGCTTCGGGCCAGCGGGCCAGGGCAGCGGCCAGGGCCAGTGCCTTGGGACTGGTGAGCGCGCTCAGGTCCAGCGTCAGGGCCTGGCCGGGGTTAAAGGGGTTAAAGGGTTCATAGCGCGCGCCCGCCTCACGCAACACCGAGCAGATGCGCGCATGCGCGTACTGCACGTAGTACACGGGGTTGTCTTCACTTTGTGAGAGCGCTAGGTCCACGTCAAACGTGAATTCGGTGTCGGGCTTGCGTGAGACCAGAAAGAAGCGCGTGGCATCGGGCCCCACCCAGTCGAGCAGATCATGCAGCGTGACGTAGGTGCCAGCGCGTTTGCTCATCTTGACTTCTTCGCCACCGCGCGTGACCTTGAGCATCTTGTGCAGCAGGTAGTCGGGGTAACCACGCGGGATAGTGACGCCCATCGCACTGCTCGCTGTTTGAATGCCGGCGCGCACGCGGGCAATGGTGCCGTGGTGATCGGCCCCCTGTACGTTGATGGCCTTGGTGAAGCCCCGTTCCCACTTGGCCAGGTGGTAGGCCACATCGGGCACGAAGTAGGTGTAGGTGCCGTCCTGCTTGCGCATCACGCGGTCTTTGTCATCGACAGGCGCGCCGTCCTTGTCGGCAATTTCTGTGGACTTGAGCCACAACGCGCCTTCGGCCTCGTAGGTCTTGCCCGAGCGCACCATGGCCTGCACGGCGCGTTCCACCCGGCCATCGGCATACAGCGACGATTCCAGATAGAAGTTGTCGAACGCCAGCCCCAGCGCTGCCAGATCCGCATCCTGTTCGTGGCGCAAGTAGGCCACGGCAAAGTGCCGCAGGTTGGATAGATCATTCACATCACCGCTGGCATGCACGGCAGAGCCATCACGTGCCGTTTGCGTTTTGCGCTCCAGAAACTCGCGCGCGATATCGACGATGTAATCGCCCTGATAGCCGTCGTCAGGAAATGCCGCCGCGTCGCCTTGCAATTGCCGGGCGCGCGCCTGCACGGAACGCGCCAGCGTGTCGATCTGCACACCCGCATCGTTGTAATAAAACTCGCGCGTGACGCTGTAGCCCTGCGCGGCGAGCAGATGCGCTAGCGCATCGCCCAACGCCGCCTGGCGTGCGTGGCCCAGATGCAGCGGGCCCGTGGGGTTGGCCGAGACAAATTCCAGCAGCACTCTTTCGCCCGCATGGGTGCTGGCACAGCCAAAACTTTCACCCTGTTGCAACACGCGGCGCACCACCTCATGTTGGGCGTGTGCCGTCAGGCGCAGATTGATAAAGCCGGGGCCTGCAATTTCGACAGCTTCAATCAGATCATGCGCGGCTGGGTTGAGTTTGAGCGCATCGGCAATTGCCGTGGCCACTTCGCGCGGGTTTTTCTTCAGTGCTTTGGCCAGCTGCATGGCCACGTTGGTGGCGGCATCACCATGCGCCGCTACTTTGGGCCGTTCGATGGTGACCGGTACATCGCTCACACCCAGGCCTGCTACGGCTTGGGTAATCAATGCGCAGAGGCGTTGTTTGTGTTCAGTGAGCATGGGCGCACGGGGCGTCAGAGTTGAAGTGGTCGCATTCGTGACGACCCGGGGGCGCGGATTCTACGGCGTGGCTTGTTGCGGCGTTCCATAGATATGCGACGCCGATGGTCGAAAGCCCACGCCGCTCGACAATGAGCGGCTGGCTAGTGCAGTGCTTCATGCTGTTTGACACTTTTTTAAAACCGATGGATTAGTCGTCCTGGCAAGGCGCAAACCACAGCGATGCCTGGTGGAATCGCGAGGATTTGTAACGATGCCAGGGCGGCAAAGACGCGGTTTTACGTGTCAAGTGTGAAGCACTGCAGTAGGGGTGATTCCAATTCCCAATACAGCCTGCAGGCGTGCTACCACGATTTATGCGGATTCCCGAGCAGCAGCGGCCGCCTCACTTGCCGACTACTGTGGAATGCCGAACTTTCCCAGCATGCGCACCATGGCGAGATAGCCCAGGCTGGTGACGGCGCAGGACAGGGCCAGGCTGGGCCAAAGATTCCAGCCGTGCCGCAGGAGCCAGGGTAGAAGAAGAAAGAGCGGCAAGGAGGGCAGCACCAGCCAGAAAATGCTGGTGGAGAGTGCGGCCACGCGTTCAGTGTTGCCGGTGTCGATGTACAACCAAACGAAAGCCAGCAGCGAGGTCAGGGGCAGCGAAGCCAGCAATGCACCCCATAGGGTGTTGCGCTTGGCAATTTCGCTGATCGCGACGATGACGGCGGCGGTGAGCGCCACTTTGGCTGCGTATTGCCACAGGGGCCACATGGGCGAGACGGGGCTAACGCAAACGGAACAGCGGCTCAACGCGGCCAGTGACCGTGCCGCGGTAGTTGACGATGTTGGGGCGGGCGTAACGCGCCAGCGGCGTGTTCGCCACATCGTCCAGCAGGCCGAGCTGTTGCAGCACTTCTGTCGTGACCGCATGCAGGGCGCGCGCGGTGCCGTCCGCGATGCGGATGGCAATGCCGATGCCTTTGCTCTTCACGCCGATGGCTTGCACCCCGTCGGCGCCAATCTTGGTGACCCAGTCGTCGGGCGCGGTTTGCATGAGCGCCAGATCGGTGCGGTTCGTGCCCGAAACCAGATCGGGGTGGCGTGTCATGGCAAAAGCGACGGCGGCCAAGGCGGGTGTGGCGCCGGTGGCCAGCTGCGCATAGGCATGGGCCAGTTTCGTCAGCGGCATGGCGTAGTTGGGCGCGCTGCAGCCGTCGATGCCCATGGGCAATTCAATACCCGGGGCAAAACGTTGCACCGCTTTCCGGATATGGCGCTGTGCGGGGGCGTCGGGGTCGAGGTATTCGGCAATGGACCAGCCATGCAGACGGCAATAGGCCAGGAATCCAGTGTGTTTTCCGGAACAGTTGTGATGCAGCTGGGTCCAGCGCACGCGTGCGCCCATTTGTTCGTGGGTGGCACTGAAATACGTGGGCGGATGGCAGCCGCACTGCAGATCACCCTCATTGGCTTCAATGGCGTGCAACATGCGCTTGACGATGCTCACATGCACGGCTTCACCACTGTGGCTGGCGCACATCAGAGCCAGCTCGTGCGAGGTGAAATTAAAGCGGGCCATGCCGCCGTCTTCCACAAAGGGCAGGGCCTGAAACGGCTTGAGGGCAGAGCGGGTGAAGTTGAGCGATTCAGGATCACCCACGCCGTGGATGAGTGCACCTTGCGCATCGACGACGGCGATGGAGCCGTGGTGGATCAGTTCGGGAAGATTGCCGCGCGTGGCAACGGCCAGCGCGGTGTGTTGGGGAAGCGTGGGCATGGGGGATGCAGTACTCAGGCTGTTTCAGGCAGGACCGCGGATGCGCCTGGCGTATTCAGGCGCGCCAGGCGCGCGGCGACTTCCTTGCGATAGCGGTTTAACTCTTGCACCGAGGCAAAGGTGCGGTCAAACAGCAGGCTCATGTTGTGCAGGATGCGGTCGATCACCTTTTTTTCCCACTCAGCATCAAAGCGGATCTGCTGATCGAGCCAACGCTCCATCCAGCCAGGTTCAGGCAGACGCGATTGCACGGTGTCGTTGGGGTAGAGCGCTTGATTGACGTGCAGGTTGGTGGGGTGCAGCGCTTTGGCGCTGCGGTTTGCCGAGGCCATGAGCACGCCCACTTTGGCGAACGCGGCGCGTGCCTGGTCGCCTAGGTCGGCGAGGTATTTCTTCATGTAGCGCAGATAGGCGCCACCATGCCGTGCTTCGTCTTGCGCCAGCAGCTTGTAAATATGTTTGATGACAGGTTCGGTATGCCACTCGCTGGCACGCCGGTACCAGTGGTTCAGGCGCACCTCACCACAAAAATGCAGGGTGAGGGTTTCCAGCGCTGGCGCGGCATCAAACTCAAAGCGTACGGAGTGCAGCTCTTCTTCTGTGGGTGCGAACTCGGGGCGAAAGCGGCGCAGATATTCCATGAGCACCAGTGCGTGTTTTTGCTCTTCGTAAAACCACACGCTCATGAAGGCGGAAAAATCCGAGTCGTGTCGGTTGTCACGCAAAAACATTTCAGTGGCAGGCAGCGCAGACCATTCAGTGATGGCATTCATCTTGACGGTGTGGGCCTGCTCGTCGGTGAGCAGCGCCGGGTCAAAGTTGTCCCAGGGGATATCCAGGTCCATGCGCCAACGCACAGATTCGAGAGATTTGAAGAGTTCGGGATAGAGCATGGCGGTTCCGATCAAACGCGTTTGTCTTTCTCGATCTGCGCATAGGCAGAGTGGTTGTGAATGGACTCGAAATTCTCCGAGGCCACCCGATATGCCAGGACCCGAGGGTCAGCATCCAGTCGCACGGCAATGTCGCGCACCATGTCTTCGACAAACTTGGGGTTGTCGTAGGCGCGCTCAGTGACGTATTTCTCATCGGGGCGCTTGAGCAGGCCCCACAGCTCGCACGAGGCGGCCTGCTCGGCCACGCCGATTTGTTCTTCGACGGCCATGTCGCTGGCCAGTTCGACCGCAATCGTGACTTGCGAGCGCTGGTTGTGTGCGCCGTAGTCGGAGATTTCTTTACTGCACGGACACAGGCTGGTGACGGGTACGGCCACTTCCTGCGTCAGGCACAAGGTGCCGTTGCGCTGCTCAGCCAAAAAACGCACTTCGTAATTCATCAGACTTTGCACGCCGGAAACGGGTGCAGCCTTCATCACAAAGTACGGGCAGCGAATTTCAATGACACCGTCTTGCGCCTCCAGGCGCGCCAACATGGCACGCATCAGATCTTTCAATGAGGCGGTTGATAAAGGCTCGTGATGGCTCTGAAGTACTTCCAGAAAGCGCGACATGTGTGTGCCCTTCTGGTGCGCGGGCAGGGCTACATACATATCAATCTGCGCCACGGTGGGCTGCGGCCCGCGCAGGGTGTGCACCTGCAACGGATGGGTGATGGCCTTCACGCCCACGCGCTGGATGGGAATGTCGCGCACATCTTTGCTGGCTTGGATGTCGGGCAGCGGTGCCGAGAACATGGGGTCGCGAGCGTTCATGAGATAAATGGAGGCGCCCAGAATTGGGCCGTGGTGAAAATCAGACGGATGGTCGCACAATCTGCCGAAGGCTGCCCCGCGCTGTAACCCTGCAGATAATGCGGTTGTTCATACAGATATCAAGGATCCGGCCATGAAACTCGAAGACCGTGTTGCCATCGTGACGGGCGCTGCGCAGGGCATCGGTGCGGCCTGCGTGCATGCGCTCGTGCAAGAGGGTGCTCGCGTGGTGGTGTCTGACATCCAGGAGGATGCGGCCCACGCCTTGGCGCAGGACATCGTGGCGCAGGGTGGGCAGGCCGTGGCCCTACGCGCGGATGTATCTGTGAAGGCTGAGGCCGAAGCGTTGGTGCGCCATGCGGTGGATCAGTGGGGCCGAGTGGATCTCTTGGTCAATAACGCCGGCATCGTGCACTCCGCCGATTTTCTGGATCTGGCCGAAGAAGACTTTGACCGCGTGCTGCGCGTCAACCTCAAAGGCGCGTTTCTGTGTGGGCAGGCGGCGGCGCGGCAAATGCTGGCCCAACCCGCGCGCGCTGATGCATCGACATCGCGCGGGGTGATCCTGAATATGTCCAGCGTGAACGCCGTGCTGGCTATTGCCAACCAGGTGCCCTACACGGTGAGCAAAGGCGGCCTGAACCAGCTCACCAAAGTCATGGCCCTGGGATTGGCGCCGCACGGCATACGGGTGTGTGGCGTCGGGCCGGGGTCCATTGCCACTGAGCTGCTGCGCAATGCGGTGCTCACCAACCCTGCAGCGCAGGCGCGCATCCTGTCGCGCACTCCGTTGGGGCGGCTGGGCGAGCCCGAAGAAATTGCCCGCGTGGTGGTGTTTCTGGCCAGCGACGATGCCTCGTATCTGACGGGCAGCACGCTCTACCCCGATGGTGGGCGCTTGGCACTGAACTATGTGATGTAGGGCGCAGCGGTCAAGCCAGGAAAACGCTCAGCACCCCGCTGTAGCTGTACAGGTTGCGGCCGCTGATTTCGCCATGGGCATAAAAGCCCACCAGGGGCACGGGACCGAGTTGAGCCTGGATCAGACGTAGCTCTTCGCCCTGTTCACCAAACAGATGGCCGCCGCGTCCCAGGCACGAGACGTAGACGGCGCCGCGCAGGGCGCGTGGGGTGCCGTCCTGCCCCGTGGCCTCTTCGCGGATCTGCGCACACATGCGCACCAAATCTTTGCGGGCCGCCGCTTCGTCGCGGGTGCAGAACGTGATGTGCTGCCCGGGGCTGATATCGGTGGTGGTCACCAAGGCGCCGCTGCCAGGATCGAGCGCCACGATATGGCGCACCAGGTAGTCGTGCACTGGGTTGTTATTTTTGTTTTTGTTTTTGTTGTCGTCGTCGTCGTCGGGGGACGGTGTTTGCGGGGCAACGGTGTTGCTGCTCAGCCCCACAAACAACCCCTGCCGCGCCAGCGCATGGATGGCGTTGCGCAACTGCATGTCGATGGCGCGCGGGTTGGCGGTGCCTGCGGCACGCAGATGTTCCAACCCTGCATCGGCCAGCAGCACATCAAAAGCGCGTTGGCGGTCCAGGCTGATGATTTTTTGGTCGTGCCCCGCAGTGACTTCATGGGGCCGGGCCCCGCGCAAGGGAAAGCAGCCTTGCGTTAGGGCCGTGCACAGGGCAACGTCTTCAGAAAACACCACGCCCGACAAGCCGCCGTGCAGCAACTGGTCGGCCACCTGCACAGGGTCATGACGCCCGCTCACCGCACCGCCGAAGAGCTGACCACTGGCCAACTTGTGTGCCATGTCTTCGAGCATGGCGGGCAAATCTGGGGTGGCGGGATCGGCGTGAACCAGCGCCGTCCATGCCGCATGGCGGCCGCTTTGCGTGCGCGCATTCAGTGCCGGTGGGCGCTGCGTTCCTGAAAACACATTGAATGTGCCCGGAGCAAACTGACCCAGCATGACGGCCAGTGCCGGCTCTTCCGTGTACTCCACGCCCGTAGCGCACACGCCTGCGCCACTGGCGCCCACCCAGCTCGACACACCCGTGCGTGCCTTGAGGGTGGAGAGAATTTGATCGGCGTGACGCACCAGTGCATCGGTCAGATACAAAAAGCCCAGGTTGGGTTCGCGCACAAATCCTGCTGTACTGACTTGCTGTCCCAACTGCAGAAGACATTCCTCGACAGCAATGGCCCAGTCGGGGTGAGCGGCGTGGGCGTAGCGAAAGTGCATGGGTCAGACCGGTGTGAAGGTGTGAGCGCCGCGAGTCGCTCAGCTGCGCTTGCGCTGTGCGCGCGGTTTCGCCGCGCGTGGTGAAGACGCTTTGGATGAACTCATAGGCGCAGGGGCAGTGTCCGACGGCGCAGCACGGGCCTGACCTGCCAGCGCTGCGGCGGTTACCTTGGCAAATTGTTCCTGCAGCGCGCTCCACCATGCTGCTGCAGAAGCCAGGGGCGCTGCAGCGTCCGAGGCGCTGTCGTCTTTTTTTTCGGCGTGCTTTGCGGTATCGGGAGCTTTCTGCTTGGCTTCCTGCGTGGCTGCAAACAGCGATCCGCCGAAACCTTTGAGCGCCGCAATGGTGTTGCGCTGAACCTCAAGGCCCTGAATCGTGGTGCGCAGTATGTTGACGTTCAGGGCAAGCCATTGCTCCACCGCGCGCAGATCGGCAATGCGTTTATCCAGTTCATTGACATCGAGCGTGGGTGCCATCATGGCGGGCAACGCGGGCGGCAACGTCTGCGCAAACTGCGACAGCGATGCAGGCGAGGGCATCGTGGGCATATGGGGCACGGTCGGCAGGCCCGACAGGTTCCACACCTTTTTCATCAACTCAAAACTGTCGGTGAGGGCCCCCGTAAAAGGGACCGACGATTTATCGGGGGCGGCAGGCATCAGGGGCTCCTTGCAAGCTACGCTTGGGCAAGGCTACCCCAGCGGGATCAAACGTAAAGATTCATGTCATCTATTTCACTCACACGCGCAACGCCCTCCCGCTCATGGCTGCGATGGCTGGTGCGCACGCTGGGCGTTCTGGTGTTGTCCGCGCTGGTGCATCTGCTGGTGCTGCTGTGGGCACAGCGCGAGATGGATGACGCCTGGAGCACTTTGCCTCCTGCCGCGCCGACGTTTGATGTGCAGTTGTTTGTTCCGTCTACACCCATCACGTTGGGCGCACGCGCGCAGCCGGCAAAGCGCGCGCCGACTGCGCAGGCCGTCACGCCACCACCCACGAGTGAGTCGAGCAGTGACAGCAGTGCACTGGCTTCGCCTGCCCCCACCCCCGCTCCCACCCCAGACCCTGCTGATGCACCCCCGAACGAGTCTGCGCCGCAACCTGCTGAAGAACCTGCTGCGCCGTCGGAGCCCACCCCTGCCCCCCCACCCGCGCCCGTAGATAGCGCCGTGGTGGCGTTCCCCAAGTGGGGTCGCATGGTCTACGCCACCTTTGGTGGCACCGGCATCTTGCGACTGGAAACCCAGACCGTGACTGAGTGGCGTGTCTCCCCCGATAAATACGAAGCGCGTTCCGAGACGCGCCTGCCCGACGGTGAAGTGCTGCTGGCGCTGACCTCTTCGGGTCAGGTGCGGCCCGAATCGGGCATTGCCCCAGTGCGTTACACCGAAAAATCGCGGCGCCGCGCCGAGCAGGCCGCCAATTTCATCTGGGACAAACACGAGGTCACCTTCAGCAGCACCAGCACCCCCGCGCTCCTGGTCGATGGCACCCAGGACCGGCTGAGCTTCCAGGCGCAGCTCGCGTTGTTGGCGCAGGCTTTTCCTGATCGCTTTCAGCCCGGCGCCGTGGTGGCCATGAACGTGGTGGGGCCGCGCGATGTGCGGCTCTATGACTTTCGCGTCAGCGGATGGGAGTCAGTGCGTGCTGAGGACGGCGTGATTTACGACACGCTAAAAATGGATCGCCCCATGTCCCCCGACAAGCCCGATGTACGCGTTGAAGTGTGGCTGGCACCCAAGCTCAAATGGTTGCCTGCACGGGTGCGCCTGACCTTTGCGAACGGCAGTTTTGGCGACAGCGTGTTGCGGGAGGCGAAGTTTGATGAATAAGCGCGGGTGGATGTTCTGTGGGGTTGTGCTGTTTGCCGCCGCGCTGCCGGTCTGCGCGCAGCCGTGCCCCCCCCAGGGCTTGCCTGCCCGAGTCAGCATTCAGTACGAGGCCAACGCCAGCCGCAGTGGTTTGTCGCTGCAGGGAGAGGCCACGCTGGAGTTGAACCGCATCGGTACCGATTACACGCTGACCACTGCATTGAGCACCTCGGGTCTGCAGTGGGCGCGCCAGGTGTCGGAAGGCACGGTGCATGCGGAGCAACTGCGCCCCAGGCGCTACACCGAGAGCCGTCTGCGCCGCGCCGACACCAGCACGCTGCTGGACTGGCCGGCGAAAAAGGTGACCTTCGCCGATGGCACCGAAGCGCCCGCGCATCCCGGCCTGCAGGACCGGGCCAGTGCGTTGCTGCATCTGTCCGTCCAGCAACGTGCACAGCCCCAAGCCCAGGCCATCGAATTTTCCGTGGCCAGCCTGCGACGCATCTCCGTCTTCCGTTTTGTCCGGCGCGAAACCGAGAGCCTTGATTTACCTATGGGTTCCGTGCAGGCCGTGCGTTATGAATATGTGGACGCCGCCGATGGGGATCGGCTCGAAGTGTGGCTCGCCCCGCAGCACTGCAGCGCCCCCGTGCGCATCCGCTCGCGCGATCACCGCGGGCAGGACATCGATCAGAAGGCGCGTGCGGTGGCGGTGGAGTAGGTCGTCGGCCACCCCCGGCTGGGTTTGCATTAGGAGCGGTTCCTAGCATGCCGCAACCTCATCACATACAAATTACTCAATCGACTGAGTAAATTTGCTCAACCGGTTGTGCAAAGTGTGAGCGTCGGCAGGCGGGGTCTCAACCCGCCGGCGCCACCCGTGCCGCGATGGCGTGGATGAGCCGGTGCATGGCTTCGAGAGCTACTGCAGTTTCGCCGGTGGGATCCAGGGCGACAAAGAGCAGGCGGCGGCGGGGGCCGCTGTCTTGTTGTGTTTCAAAGGGCAACACCAGCAGGCGGCCGGCGCTGCAGTCGATTTGCGTGGTGAGGGCTTCGCCTAGGTTTAACTCAGGTGCGCTGGCGCGCGCCACGGCACTGAGTGACGCCATGACGGCGCCACGGCGGTCGGTGGGGTTGGGTTGCAGGCTTTCATTCGTGGCAATGAGCAGGCCGTCTTCGGTGGCCAGTGCCGCCAGAGTGACCGTGCCCAGTTCTTTGGCGAGTGCGGCCAGGCGCTTCTGAAAGAAGCTGCGCAGGGTGCGGGGTTCTGGGGCGGAGCTCATCAGGATTGCGCCATGGGATTCAAGGCGCCAGTTTGCGCCCGGCGTCCAGGCGCGCCAGCAGCACATTGAGCAGCAACAGGCAGTGTTCGCGTTGACGTACATCTACAGTCATGACGGGAATCGAAAAACCAGCCTCGGTCAGTGCGTCGATGTATTCATGGACCGAAGGCAAGGGCGCCTCTTCGGTGCGCCCCACGCCCACCACGCAGTTGCCCGTGGCCATGCGCGGTGCAAAGGTGCGTACGTAGTTCAGCGTGAGTTCCACCGCATTGGGCAACAGGTTGTTGGTGAGCACGATGGCGCCGATGGCATTTTCGCCAATGATGGGCCACATGAAATCAAAGCGCGCCTGACCCGGGGTGCCATAGAGCATCAGATGGTCGCCCCCCGGTAGTGCAATCTGGCCGTAATCAAAGGCCACGGTCGTGGTGGCCTTGCCTGCAGCACGCGCCTCGTCGCTTTTGACTTCAGTGGAAACGGGCGGCGTGTCAGACAGGGCGGTGATGGCCGTGGTTTTGCCCGCACCGAGAGGGCCCGCAAATACGATGCGAAACGCCGTCATGACACAACTCGCTGCAGGGTGTGAGGGCGGCCCATGTTCAGCTGTCTTTAGTTGCGCCGAACCCGAACTTGCGCCGAACCTGGGCAATCAGTGAGGCCAGACCCGTCGGTGCTTTCGGTCCCGCGGCGGATGCAGCGCGTGCCGCGGGCGCCGGCCCGGCTTGCGCCAACAGTCCCATCGCAAAGGCTGCATTCAGAAAATTAAGCGTTCGCTCTTCAGTGGCGCTGGCCCGCGCCTGCAATTCATCCGGCGTCATGGGTTGCGACATCAAAAATGAAGCCAGCTGCACTTCCGTGTTGGAATGCGCCAGCCGGGCAAAGTCGGGCCAACGCGTCAGGCGATACGTGGCGTTGCGGTTCAGTTCGGTGCGCAGAAAAGGTGAACGCGCCGTAATCCAGAACATCCACTCTAGGTCAGCCATGGGATAAAAATTGCGCGCTTGCGACAGGATGCGTTGCTCCACGTCTGAGAGCTCAATAAGAATGGTCGGCGGGTTGGTGCGCATCAGTCCGGACAGCTGTGCTGCGGTTAGGCGCGTGGTGTAGCCCACGCCCGGCAGCATGCTGAACACCGCCTGGCGCTCTTCGTCCACCAGCGTGGCAGCGGCGGGTGTTTGGAATAGCCGGAAGACCGCTGCACGCAAGGTGGTGCGTAGGCGCGTTTCGAAGGCGTCCGGGGTGAACTTCTGAGGCGCGCTGCCAAACTGTTCGAGCAGAGGAACTGTGGACAGTTCATCGCTTGGCGGCTTGCGTATTTCATCGATCAGGCTTGCCGCGGCACGCAGGGCATCCACCAGATCGGGCACGGTCACGGGTCGCGTCAGCGTGGCGCTGGCAATGCGCAGTGAGGTGGCGCTGTCACTCACCGCAATAAAGATGGGCAATTTGCCGGGGCGGGCCACCTGCGGCAGACGTGCCAGCGTTTCCAGTGGCGCAATCAATACATCGGCGGGCATGGCTGCACGCAATTGCCAACGGCTGCCCACCATGGGCTCAATGGACGTGAGCATGGTGCGCAGTGCAGCCACCGTGTGTTCCGGTAGCGCGTGGGTGGCAATCAGGTATTCGGTCATTTCTGCTTTATGAAAGATGGGCGTCGTACCCGAGCAAAACCATAAGAATCAGCGCCAACGGTAAGCCAAGGGCGGCGGGCACTCGCATTGATGAGCCGCCCTGCTTGCCGGCTTTTTACTGAATGGGCTTGCGCCCCAGTTCTAAAGATCACCCCTGGCCAGCCGAAGGGTTGTCGCGCTTGTTGGGTATGTGGTCTAAGGGAGTGCAACCTAAGGGGTATGAAGCTTGAGCACGGCAGCCTCGGTGCGGCCTTCCACCAGCAGCGGCACCACGTCCAGGGCGCGGCCGATAGCCGCATCAATCTCGCCTTGATGTTCCCGGCTGGGGGGGTGCAACACAAAGTCGGCCACGGCCTGTTCCAGACCCAGCGTGCGTGGGTGGCCTATACCTAAGCGCAGGCGCCAGAAGTCGGGCGAAGACAGTTTGGCGTGGATGTCTTTGAGGCCGTTATGCCCGCCGGTGCCGCCGCCGCGTTTCATCTTGGCTGCGCCGGGGGGCAGATCCAGTTCATCGTGCACCACCAGAATCTGATGCGGCAGGATCTTGTAATAGAACGCCAGCGCCACGACGGACTGTCCGGAGCGGTTCATGTAGGTGTCGGGTTTCAGGAGCCAGAGCTCGTGCGCACCGTGCTTTAAGCGCGCCACCTCGCCATGAAACTTGCGCTCGTGCGCAAAGAACGCCCCGGCCTTGCGAGCCACGGCATCGGCAAACCAGAAGCCCGCGTTGTGGCGGGTACGTTCGTATTCGGCGCCGATGTTGCCCAGGCCGACGATGAGACGAAGTGAAGTGGAGGCAGTCATGTGGGGTGAGAACTCAAAATGGGGTGCTTCGAAGCCTATGTAAGTCTGTCGCCCCGGCGCAGGCCGGGGCCCAATTTGGGGCGCTCGCAATTGGGCTCCGGCCTGCGCCGGGGCGACCTGTGTTCTTGCTCAAGGCCGCACAACATTAAGCGCCGCCGGCGCGGGAACCTCTACAGGCTCAATCAACCGCAACTGTTCACGGATGCGCTCGCCCACCTGCATTTGTGGCTCCGAAGCGTCATGTTTTTCAAGCTGCTCGCGTTGTGCAATGGCCTTGGCCGCGATGTGAAACGCCCGTTCAAACGAGGCTGTGCGGGCCAGCGCCTGCGCGAAATACGCCTCACCAAAGTAGGTCCAGGCCTTGCCGTCCTCACAGCCAAATGACGTGCGGTCAGCGCGCGCTGCGGCAATCACCAAAGTGTCTTCACTGGTCAGTGCGGGCACAAAGCCACCTGCATAACAGGCCGAAACCACTATCACGCGGTGCGTAGGGGCTGCCGTCATGAGAATGACCCGTGCGCCGGGCCTGCAAGGGGCGCAGCGCGAGGCGCAGACCGAAGGTCAGGGTGGATCCCCTGCCCGAGGGCTGCAACGAAGCGATGCACCCCTTGCAGGCCCGGCCCTTCGGGTGCCCCTCCAGAGCGGGCGCACTCATCGTTGCAAATGCTCGCCGGGGAACCACCCCGGCTGCGCTTTGCGCCTCGATTGCGCCCGCTCTGGAGGGGCACGCACGGGTCATTCTCATGACGGCAGCCCCTAATGCCGCTGGCATCCAACAGTGCGCGCAAACGCTCGGGCCGGATGGCATCAAACCGATACGGCCACAGATCCACCTGAAACTCATGCTTGCGTGAACCGTGCGAGGTCATGAACAAAAACAGCACATCCTCATCCACGTTCATGCGTTGCGCCAAAGTGTTCAAGGTTTTTTCGAGAGCGGTCACGCTGGCAAAGGGGCGCTCCATCGGCGTGCGGGCGGCATTGACCAACAACACGCCGCGGCCTTGCGTGCCAAAGTGCTGCTGCAACAGTTTTTCCACGCCTTCCACTTCATTGACGAACACATCCTGATACCCCGCGCCGGCCAGCCCGATGTAATACAGCTCCGGCTTGCCGGGGTGGCCTGGCTCAACAGCATCGAGCGCCTGCTGCAGCAACTGCGGCTGGCGATACACCACGGCTTCGCTGGCGGCGCTTTGCCATTGGGCGGCACTGGCCTGCGCCGCGGCCTCGTCATAACGTGGCGACCACAGGGGCTCAGAGCGGCCCACGGCTAACGTGGACAGTGTGGCGGCCAATGCCGCGGACAACCCGGCCCCGATTCTGCGCATGCGGTGGGCATCAAGGGCGCGTGCTGCGGTCAATCCCACAGCCATCACAAACCACAGCCACAACACCCAGTACACGCCCCACATCCACCACGCAGCCCATTGCGCCGAGACCGCGGTGCGCAGCCAATCGCTGGTCCAATGCCAGTGCGCATCGGCTTCACGCAGTCGTCCGAGCACCTCAAACACCACCCACAGCGCCGCCAAGGCCACGGCCAAACGCAACACGGTGTGAGTCGACGACTCTTGAGGGGCATCTTGTGAGGTGTGGGCCCAGAGGGCTGCCACCCAAGCCGTGGCCACACACACCATCAGCATCACCAGCGCACCGCGCAGGCCCGTCCACTCAAACTGCCCCTCGATGCCCACCTGGGCGAACTCGGCCATAAAGCCCACCAGCGTGGCCAACAGCACCAGGGCAAAGAACTGCCCCACGCCGGGCCGCAGTTTTGATGCACCCTGCGAGCGCAGCAGGGTCAGATGCACGCCAGCGCGCAGGTTGTGCCCAAGCGTGCTGAGGAATGAGGCGGCGGTGGGTTGGGGCGGCAAGGTCGAGACCAAGGTCTGGGGCTCAGGTGGCGTATTCCCAACTGGAGTTGCTGATGAGGGGCCCCCGGCACGCGCATTGATCTGGGCCACAAAAGCGGCCATTTCTGCCTCGCTGGAAAAGACGCGCAACGGAATCGGGATGAAGGCGTCGCCTGGCAACTGAATCAATACAAACGGGTTGACGATCTGCGCCTGCCGCACCGCGCTCCAGCGAAACACTGTCTCACCCAGAACAGACACCAGGCGCAGTCCTGCGTCACTCAAACTAATCGAAAGTTGGTCCCCCAGGCGCTCGCGCCATAGTGCCTGCATGCGCTGCTGTCGCATTTTGAGGCGAACCAAAACGTTGATGGCGCCCAAGATCAGACCCATGCCAATCACCGCTGTGAACAACGCGGTGCCGCGCAACCAGTACGAGGCGACCAGCGTCACCGCAAAGCTCATCAGCGCAGCAAGGCCCACGCGCTGCCACCTGGTCAGGCGGGAGGTCTTCCCCTGCACCCGCTGCACGAGCTGTGTACAGGCGATGCTGTAGGCCTGTGTGTGCTCGGCAGCCGAGAGGGTGAAGTCCATAGTGGTGGGGGTGCTGGGTTCTATGGTCATGGGGGCAGCAGTCATAGTGGTGGTGGCCTGGGCAAATAAAAAAGCCCGCGCCAAAGATAAGCGCGGGCCGGTATGCCGTAAGCCAGAACAGCCGGCTTACTTCTTCTTTTTGTCGTCCTTCTTGGCGCCTTTGTCGGCTGCAGCGGCAGCAGCCGGAGGAGCCTTCTGCGCCGTGGCAGGCACTTCAGCCGCAGCAGCCGGGGCGGCATTGGTTTCTGCCTCTTCACCCTTGACCACCACCGTGACGATGGTGGGGTTCTCTTTGCCCTTGAGCACGGGTTTCACGCCTGCGGGCAGTTTCAGATCCAGCACGCGCAGCGTCTGGTGCACGGTCAGGCCCGAGAGATCCACCTCAATGAACTCGGGCAGGTCTTTGGGCAAGCAGGCCACTTCGACTTCGCTGCGCACGTGGCTGACCAGCGCGGCAGAGCCTTTTACGGCCGGCGAAACTTCCTGGCCATGGAAGTGCAAGGGCACGCGCATGTGCACCAGCTCGGTTTCCGAAACGCGCTGGAAGTCCACGTGCAGCACCTGGGGCTTGTACGGGTGCATCTGGAACGCACGCAGCAACACGCGTTGTGGTTGGCCATCGAGTTCCATGTCGAGAATCGAGGCGTGAAACTTTTCTTTACGCAGCGCGTGAAAGAGGGGGTTGTGGTCCACCGCAATGCTCACGGGCTGGGCTTTGCCGCCGTAAATGATGCCGGGGACCTGGTCTTGCGTGCGCAGGCGGCGGCTCGCACTCGTGCCTTGCGCAGAACGGGTTGATGCAACAACTTTCATTTGAACACTCCAAAAAAATAGATCCGGTGAGCCGCGACCAGCCACACCGGACGGTTTTACTCAATGAACAGAGAGCTCACTGAGTCTTCGCGCGAAATGCGCGAAATAGTTTCCCCCAAAAGGGCCGCACAGGATAGCTGACGGATCTTGGGGCAGGCGGCGGCGGCCGGACTGAGCGGAATGGTGTCGGTTACCACCACCTCATCCAGAACAGAAGCGGCAATGCGCTCCACCGCCTTGCCCGAGAGCACCGCGTGCGTGCAATAGGCCATCACTTTGACCGCACCGCGCTCGCGCAGCGCCGCCGCGGCG
>CAZZAD010000023.1:19622-19870 GCA_964652055.1 uncultured Burkholderiaceae bacterium
TGTCGTCCATGATCACGCAGTTGCGGCCGTCAATCTCACCAATCACGTGCATCACCTCGGCCACATTGGCGCGCGGGCGACGTTTGTCAATGATGGCCAGCTCCGCATCCATGCGCTTGGCCAGCGCGCGGGCACGCACCACACCGCCCACGTCAGGCGAGACCACCACCAGGTTCTCGTAGTTGTGCTTCCACAGATCGCCCAGCAGGATGGGGCTGGCGTAAATGTTGTCCACGGGAATATCAAAA
>CAZZAD010000024.1:0-3538 GCA_964652055.1 uncultured Burkholderiaceae bacterium
CCTGCTCGGCCTCAAACCCAAAAAACAGGGCTAGGCTTCATGCAATTGCCCTGCTCTTGTGGCGAGCCATTTCCGACTAAAGGAGGTTTGAAATGAAATTCAAATTACAAGAGCTTTCTGTGGGTCAGTACCTGGGTTGGGTATTTGTGAGCGCTCTCTTCGGGTTATTCATGGTGTACATGGCAAATACGTCAGGCGCTCTGGATTCATCCGACCGTTTGGTGCCGATCGCCATATTTGTATTTTGGTGGCTCGTCGTGGTTGGTTTGACGCGCATTTATGTCCAGGACAAAGATCCGACGGACTTTAAAGATTTGCTGGGGCTGAAGAATAAAAAGCAGACAAAATAAAGACTCCAACCTACGTGGAGCGCAAAAGTA
Organism: uncultured Burkholderiaceae bacterium; assembly: GCA_964652055.1. Taxonomy (GTDB): domain Bacteria; phylum Pseudomonadota; class Gammaproteobacteria; order Burkholderiales; family Burkholderiaceae_F; genus CAZZAD01. The sequence goes on from CAZZAD010000024.1 coordinate 381, forward strand.
TGAAATTCAGGCTAAGCGAACTTTCTGTCGGTCAGTACCTCGGTTGGATATGGGCAAGCGCTGTGTATGGGCTGTGCGTTTTGTACGTGGCAAGCAAGTCGGGTTCTTTGGAATCGCCAGATCATTTGGTGCCGACTGCCATATTTATTTTCTGTTGGTTGGCCGGGGTTGGCTTGCTGCGCATTTATGTCCAGGACAAGGACCCGATGGACTTTAAAGACTTGCTGGGGTTGAAGCGCAAGAAGTAGGGCAAATGAGGGTCTGAGTTTCATAAGAGCTGCAGTCAGCAGGTTTTTCACGGGTCGTAGGAGCGGAGCGCAATGACGGGTTCGGATGTGTTGGCAAATTTGCGCCTTAATTTCAGTTGGCGTCGTCGTCCTCCGCTCGTGATGCAGTCTGAGGCGGCTGAATGTGGTTTGGCTTGTCTGGCCATGGTGGCCGCCTATCACGGGTATCGCGCTGATCTGGCCATACTGCGACGGCGTTTTTCGCTGTCGCTCAAGGGCACCACGCTGCGGCACTTGATTGATATGGCAGCGCAGTTGGAAATGGCTGCCCGGCCGTTGCGCCTCGAAATTGAAGAGCTTGCGCAGTTGCGGATGCCCTGTGTTTTGCATTGGGGTTTGAACCATTTTGTTGTACTCGTGCGGGTAAGCGCGCGTGGCATTGAAATACTTGATCCCGCACGCGGCGTGCGCCACGTGGCTTGGCCCGAGGTTTCGCGGGAGTTCACTGGTATTGCGCTTGAGCTCACGCCTACGCCTGCATTCGTGCCGAAGGAAGAGCGACGCAGCGTGGCGCTGAATACGCTGCTCGGGCGCGTAGTGGGTTTGCCCAAAAGTGTGATGCAAATCGTGCTGCTGGCGTTGGCACTGGAAGCATTTGCCTTGCTGACGCCGTTTTTCATGCAGTGGGTGGTTGATGGCGCGGTGGTTTCGGCTGATCGTGATTTGCTGTTGGTACTTGCGCTGGGATTTGCATTGCTGATGCTGATTCAGGTGGTGCTGGGACTGGCCCGCTCCTGGGTGGTCCTGTTTATGTCTACACACTTGGGCTTGCAGTGGGGCGCGCGCGTGTTATCCCATTTGTTGCGATTGCCCGTGGCATGGTTTGAGAAACGGCACTTGGGTGATGTGGTGTCGCGCTTTGGTTCCGTGAGCGCAATACAGCGCACGCTGACGACCAGCTTTCTCGAAGCGATTCTCGATGGGCTGATGGCCGCGGCCACACTGGCCATGATGCTGATTTACAGCGTCGAGCTTTCGCTGATTGTCCTGGTGTCCATGGTGCTCTACGGCTTGTTGCGCTGGATTGCGTATGGTCCGCTGCGGCTGGCGAATGAAGAGCAGATTGCGCTTGAGGCCAAGGCAAATTCGCTTTTCATGGAAAGTGTTCGAGCTGTTACGGCAGTCAAATTATTTGGACATGAAGACGAACGTCGTTCCCGTTGGATGAATGCGACGGTGGACGCGACCAATCGTGTGTTGAGCACCGAGAAGATGATGATTGGTTTTCGTGCTGTGCACGGTGTGCTTGGGGGCGCCGAGAACATCTTGATTGTGTATCTGGGTGCGCTGGCAGTCATGGGAGGCAGTTTTTCGGTGGGCATGCTGTTTGCGTTCGCGTCTTACAAGGCCACTTTTTCCACGCGCATGTCTGGATTGATCGACAAGTTTGTGCAGCTGAAGATGCTGCGCCTGCACGGCGAGCGGTTGGCGGACATTGTGTTTGAAGTGCCCGAGCACGATGCCGCTGCGTCTACCGCGGAGCGCACGCTGCCGGATACCACGCTTGAAATTCGGAATCTGTCGTTTCGCTATGCCGATACTGAACCTTGGGTGCTGCGCGAAATAAATCTCACGATGTGCCCCGGTGAGTCGGTGGCCATCGTGGGGGCCTCGGGTTGCGGCAAAACGACCTTGATGAAAATTCTATTGGGGCTGTTGCCACCCACGGAGGGTGAGGTTCGTCTGGGAGGCGTGCGCGTTGATCAATTAGGGGTGCGCCAATATCGGCAGCGATTTGGCGCAGTGATGCAGGACGATGCGCTATTGGCGGGATCGATTGCGGAAAACATTTGTTTCTTTGATGCTCAACCTGACCAGCAGCGCGTAGAGCAGTGTGCGCAGCTTGCCGCCGTGCACGATGAAATCATGGCCATGCCTATGGGGTATGCCACGCTGATCGGCGACATGGGCACGGCTTTGTCGGGTGGCCAGAAGCAGCGTCTGCTTCTGGCCCGAGCGTTGTATCGAAGGCCGCAGCTATTGGTTCTGGACGAAGCAACCAGCCATCTCGATGTGGTTCGGGAAAGCAGCATCAATGCTGCAATCAAGTCGTTGGAAGTGACTCGCATCATCGTTGCGCATCGGCCTCAGACCATTGCCAGTGCTGATCGGGTGATTGTGCTGGAAGGCGGAGCCATCAAACAGGATCTGAGGGTGGCCCAAAGTCCCGCCGCCATGTCCAGTATCGCGACAGACTCTGTGCAGTTTCACTCGGCCGCATAACGGGGGGTCACTCAAGTACCTGGTTAGTCCGGCCCCGCCGCACGCGCAGTGCGTACCTGTTGGGACCAGGCGTTGAATTGCCCCTGTGTGATGGCCTCGCGCGCCTGGCGCATGAGGTTGACGTAGTAATGCAGGTTATGAATGGTGTTCAGGCGTGCGCCCAGAATTTCATTGATGCGTTGCAGGTGGTGCAGGTAGGCACGGGTGGTGTGCGTGCAGGTGTAGCAGCTGCAGGCTGGGTCGAGGGGGCGCGTGTCGTCTTTGTAGCGGCTGTTGCGCAGCTTGACGTCGCCGCGTGAAGTGAAGAGCCAGCCATTGCGTGCGTTGCGGGTGGGCATGACGCAGTCGAACATATCGATGCCGGCGGCAATGCCGTCGAGCAGATCTTCCGGCGTGCCCACGCCCATCAGGTAGCGCGGTTTGTCGCGCGGCAGTTGCGGTGCGGTGTGCGCCAGGATGCGCAGCATGTCTTCCTTGGGTTCACCTACGGACAGGCCGCCGATGGCGTAGCCATCGAAACCAATGTCAACGAGACCGGCGCGTGATTCATCGCGTAGTGGCTCATACATGCCACCCTGCACGATGCCAACGCGGGCGTTGCTGTTGCTCAGCTCATTGACCGCATTGCGGCTGCGGTGGGCCGCGCGC
>CAZZAD010000024.1:3548-19711 GCA_964652055.1 uncultured Burkholderiaceae bacterium
GATCATCGCGCTGTCCGAATCGAGCACGGTCTGGATGCGCATCGACTCTTCGGGCGTGAGAAAAAGTTTGTCGCCATTGACGGGTGAGGCAAAGCGCACGCCTTCTTCGGTGATCTTGCGCAGGCTGCCCAGTGAGAACACCTGAAAACCACCGGAGTCGGTGAGGATGGGGCGCGGCCAGGCCATGAAGCGGTGCAGGCCCTCGTGTTTGGCGATGACGTCGAGTCCGGGCCGCAGCCACAGATGAAACGTGTTGCCCAGCACGATGTGCGCGCCTATGTCTTCGAGTTCATGGGGCGACATGGCCTTGACGGTGCCGTAGGTGCCCACCGGCATGAACACAGGGGTATCGACGGCACCGTGAGTCAGGTGCATGCGGCCGCAGCGGGCCTGGCCATCTGTGGCAATGAGCGAGAAGGAAAAGGACATGGTCGGCAAAAAAGAAAACTGCACAAGACGTTGCGCAGAAAGAGGTAACGCGGCCGCAACAACTCGCGGCAGGCACGCAGCTTACGGGGGTGGGGGTGAGGCAGGACGCGGTTACTTAGGCCCAGCCTTGGCCGGGTCGCGTCGCGGGGCAATGGCCTTGAGCAACTCTTCTACTGCGTCGGGTTTGCGTTGACCGAGAAATCCCACCTCGATATCGCGGATCAGTGCGCCTAGCCGGTATTCAATTTCGCGCGTGGTGGCCTCGGCTTCGGCGCGGTCGATGGCCAGATCGGCCTCGTCGCTCAGACTGCCCAATTGGGCCAGCCCCGTTGAGTTCAGGGTGCGTGCGCAGCGCTGGACGATCTTCTGCGCGCGCACCATGACGGTGCGCTGCGCAGGTGACAGAGGGCCATCGCGCAGGATCCTCGCCAACATGGTGTCCGCCTGATCGTTTCTAGATGTGGCGCTGGCCATGCGTTCGCGCAACGCGGGCTCCAGTTGCGTCGTGGCGCCGCCGGCGGTGGATGTCTCACGGGCTAAGCCGTTGATCAGGGCCACCAGAGGGGCAGGAAACTCGCCGGGGTTCAGACGCAAGGCAATGGCGGCGTGCTGAATGCCCGCGGAATCGGCCATTAGCAATCCGATGATGGCTTCGGCGGTCAGCAGGGGTAAGGCCAGGGAGGTCAGGGCGTTGCCGGGTAAACCGCTCGCATAGCCGCTGCCATCGAGCCGCTCATGCGACTGTTCAATGGCGTGAAAGATGTTGGAGTTGCGTCTGAGTACCTCGCGGGTGACCATGGCACCCAGAGCGGGGTGCATCAATAGTTCGCGCTGATCGGCGATGCTCAGTTCACGTCGGCCGAACAGCCCCGGTTCCAAATACATCTCGCCCACGTCGTGGAGCATGCCTGCATGCAGTAGCCGATCCATGTCGGCGGGCGGTAGGTCGGCGTGGACACCAAAACACATGGCTGCCGCAGCTACAGCGCAGGCGTGATCAAAGATGTCACGTTCGCCATGTCGTAGCAAAGAGAGCATCACGAGCTCGGCCGAGTTGAAGTCGGCCACTTTGATGCGTGCCAGTATTGGGTCAATCTTGGGTGCAACCAGGGTTTTGAAGTGAGGCTTGGTATCAAGGAGCCTTTGAATGGCTTCGGCAATGTCTTCATGGTCCAGCGGGTCGGCGGTCGACACCGTGGTTTCGAGAGGCTGCTTGAGCGCGCGATTAGATAGCTTTTCCCATAAGCGTGCATCAATGGCCTTGCCCTTGGCCCACAGTTTGTTGCCATTGGCGTCGCAGATGTCTTCAGCTGCAATGACTTCCTTGACCAGTCCCATTTTTGCCAGGGAGGTGGCGTAGTACTGATTTGCAGTTGCGTGGGTCGTCATGGGCCTGTGTCGTGGTGTGAAAAAAACGTCGGGCTGAGCGAACGCGACTGTGACCAATCCGCTTGCGCCGTGTCAAGTTAAGTCAAGATTGGCGCGGATAAACGTGTGATTAAGGCACGTCTATGCCCTAAATGGTTGGTCAAGTTGTGCGAAATCAAGCTTGACGTTCCAGCAACATGGCGTCGCCGTAGCTGAAAAATCGATAACGCGTCGCAATGGCATGGGCGTAGGCCGCATGGATGCGCTCGAACTCAGCAAAGGCGCACACCAGCATGAAGAGCGTGGATTTGGGTAGATGGAAATTGGTGATGAGCCGGTCCACGATTTGAAACGTGTACCCCGGGGTGATGAACAACGACGTCTCGCCCATGCCCGCGGTGACCCTGCCTTCGCGTGCGCAAGATTCCAGCGCGCGCAGGCTGGTCGTGCCCACGGCAATGACCTGCGCGCCGCGCGAACGGGCCGCGTTGACCTGCTCGGCCGCGTCGGCCGCAATCGAGTAGCGCTCACGATGCATGACGTGTTCGGCAATGCGCTCGGCGCGTACCGGCTGAAACGTACCCGCGCCCACATGCAGCGTGACTTGGGCCAGGTGCACACCGTGCGCGCGCAATCGGTCCAGCAGCGGCTGCGAAAAATGCAGTCCCGCCGTGGGGGCGGCCACGGCGCCGGGCTCTTTGGCATAGACCGTCTGGTAGCGCGTTTGGTCCTGCACCGCGTCGCTCCCCTGGATGTAGGGCGGCAAGGGCAGATGGCCCAAGGCGTCGAGCGTGGACAGCACGTCGCCGCTGAATTCGAGCAGAAAAAAATTGTCCTGACGGCCGCGCACCGTGGCGTGGGTGGCTTGTGTGCCCTCGCCGAAGAGAATGTCCTGACCCTGCGGCGGCGTATGGCTGGTGCGCACCATAGCCAGGGCTTGATGCGTACTGAGCACACGTTCAATGAGCACTTCCACTTTGCCGCCCGTGGGCTTGCGACCGAACAAACGCGCCTTGAGCACCTGGGTGTTGTTAAACACCAGCACATCGCCGGGCGCCATCAGGTTTTCAAGGTCTGCAAAGTGCCGGTCATGCAGAACCTCAGGCGCGACATGCAGCAACCGGCTGGCTGTGCGCTCGGCTAAGGGGCGTTGCGCAATGAGCTCAGGCGGAAGGTGAAAGTCGAAGTCGGAGAGGGTGTATTCGCGTTGCATGGCTGGACTGGCCACTCTGCGATGAAAAGATGGTGCCGGGGGCGAGAATCGAACTCGCACAGTATTTCTACCGCGGGATTTTGAGTCCCGTGCGTCTACCAGTTCCGCCACCCCGGCCGAATACGACGCGTCAAAGGTCGCGGATTATCCGCGAAAGGCTCAAATCTCCAAATTGTCGATCAGCCTGGTGTTGCCCAGCTTGGCTGCGGCCAGGGCCACCAGGGGTTCGCCACTGGCCAATTCTTCTGCAGTGGGCGCGCGCAGGTCGCGTTGGCGGCGCACGCACAGGTAGTCGGGCTGCCAGCCAGTAACAATCAGTTCTTGCGTCGCGTCGTGTTCAATCTTTGCCAAGTCATGCTCGCCTGCATGAATGCGGCTGCGCACTTGCTGCAACAGTCGATACAGATGCGGCGCTTCTTGGCGTTCAGTGGCACTCAGATAGCGGTTGCGCGATGACAGCGCCAGGCCGTCGGCGTCGCGCACCGTTTCGTGAGCCACGATTTGCGTGGGCAAAGCAAATTGCCGGCACATGTTCCGAATGATCATGAGCTGCTGGTAGTCCTTCTTGCCAAACACCGCCACGCGCGGCTGTACGCAGGCAAAGAGCTTGAGCACCACCGTGGCCACGCCGGTGAAAAAGCCGGGGCGGAACTCGCCTTCGAGGATGTCGCCCAGATCGGTGGGGGGTAACACGCGGTAGTTCTGCGGCTCGGGGTACATCTCGCGCTCATCCGGCGCAAACAGTACGTACACGCGGTTTTGCGCTTGCAGCTTGTCGATGTCGTCTTGCAGCGTGCGCGGGTAGCGGTCGAAGTCTTCGGCCGGGCCAAATTGCAGGCGATTCACAAATATGGACGCCACCACGGGGTCGCCATGCTGATGGGCGGTGGCCATCAGCGCCAGGTGACCGTCGTGCAGATTGCCCATGGTGGGCACGAAGGCAATGCGGTTGTGCCCGCGCATCTGATCGCGCAAGGCTTCAATGCTGTGGACGACTTTCATTCGTATTGATGTTCCGGGGCAGGAAAGCTGCGGTCTTTGACGGCGGCCACGTAGGCTTCTATCGCACCCCGGATGCTGGTTTGCCCCACCATGAAGTCGCGCACAAAACGCGCGCGGTGGCCGGGGTACACACCCAGCATGTCGTGCAGCACCAGTACCTGGCCGCTGCACTCCACGCCAGCGCCAATGCCGATGGTGGGAATGGACAGCTCCTGCGTGATGCTGGCCGCGACTTTGGCGGGCACCATCTCCAGCACCAACATGGTGGCGCCGGCGTCTTGCAAGGTGAGGGCGTCGGTGCGCAGACGTTGCGCGGCATCAAAGCTGCGGCCCTGCACGCGATAGCCGCCCAGGGTGTGCACGGATTGCGGTGTCAGGCCCAGATGCGCGCACACCGGAATGCTGCGATTGGCCAGCAGATCGACCGTTTCCGCAAGCCACGCACCGCCTTCGAGCTTGACCATGGTGGCGCCGGCCTGCATGAGTCGGGCCGCGTTTTCATACGCGCTGATGGGCGATGAGGCATACGTGCCAAAGGGCAGGTCGGCCACGACCCAGGCGCGTGGCGTGTTCCGCGCCACGCAGCGCACGTGATAAATCATGTCTTCGATGGAGACCGGCAGCGTGGAGCGCTCGCCCTGAATCACCATGCCCAGCGAATCGCCTACCAACATGACGTCCACGCCGCAGTCATCGAGCAGTGCGGCAAAGCTGGCGTCGTAGCAGGTGAGCACGGCAATGGCTTGGCGCTGGGCGTGCATGTCCAGCAGTGCGGGCAGGGTGATGGGCTTGCGCTCGGGTGCAGATGGGGTGGTGTTCATGCGGGACTCTCCGGTTTTTACTGGGCGCGAAAAATGAAATACACGGCGCCCAACAGGCACAGCGCCGCCCAGACGTAATCGAGCTTGAGCGGTTCTTTCATGTACAGCACGGCAAAGGGCACAAACACGCCCAGCGTGATGACCTCTTGCATGATTTTGAGTTGACCGAGCGACAGTTGCGTGTAACCCAGGCGGTTGGCGGGTACCTGCAGCAGGTATTCAAACAGGGCAATGCCCCAGCTGGCCAGCGCGGCAATCCACCAGGGGCGGTCATTGAGGTTTCTCAGGTGTGCATACCAGGCGAACGTCATGAAGACGTTGGAGGCCACGAGCAGCAGGGTGAATTGCAGTACGACGGGCATGCCGAGACGAATGACCGCGGGCGTTACTCGGGTTCGTCAGCGGATTCATCGTCCGGCTCGGAGGCTGGAGCCTCGTAAGCCCCGGCGGGCTCGATGCGCTGATCGGCCAATAGGGCCAGCAAATCGGTGGCGGGGCCCTGACCTGGAATTTCAATGTCGGGTGCCAGATCCAGCAAAGGACGCAGCACAAATGCGCGCTGATGCATGCGTGGGTGCGGCACCGTGATGGGCGTGCTGTACATGATGAGATCGCCGACCAGCAGCAGATCCAGATCAGCCTTGCGTGGGGCGTTGCGTTTTTCACCGCGACGTTTGCGGCCCAACATGATTTCAATGTCGAGCAGGTGCAGCAGCAGGCTGAAGGGATCGAGCTCGGTATCGAGCGCCACCACCGCATTGAGATAGTCCGGGCCCGGCGCGTCGACAGGGGCAGACACATAGCGCGGCGATTCGGCCACAAACTCGGTGCGCTCCACGCCGCGCAGCGCGGCCACGGCAGCGGTTAGGGTTTCATGGGGATCACCCTGGTTGGCACCGAGTCCGACATAGGCGCGGCGCTTCATGACGGTTGCTCCGGCGTGGGGTGACTTTCAGGCGTGCGTGCCACGCGCCGGCGACGGCGACGTGCGGGCTTGGGCTCTCCTTCATGTTCCTTGGGGCGGCGCGCCAGCTCGCTCACCATCTGTTCGCGGGCGTCACTATCGGCATCGATGAACTGCGTCCACCATTGGCCCAGCTCGGTATCGGTCTCACCCGCCTCACAACGCAGCAGCAGAAAATCGAATGCGGCGCGCAAGCGCAGATGCTCGGCCAGGCGGTGCGGTGCACCGCCCGTGCGGCGCTCAAAGCGCGGCTGCAGCATCCAGATCTCGCGCATGTCAGACGTGTAGCGCCGCTGGATGGCCAGGGATTCGGTCTGGGTTTCGAGCACGTCGTCAATGGCAGCGTCCAGCGCGGGGATGCGCTGTTGGCCGCTGTGTTCGCGTTCTTTCCAGCGCTTGAGCACTTCATGCCACAGCAGCGTGGCAAAGAGGAATCCCGCGGCGATGTGTTTGCCCGCCTGTACGCGCTCGTCGGTGCGTGACAGGGCCAGCATCACAAAGCGCTCACCCTGGGGCTGCTCAAGAATGACATCGAGCAGCGGCAACAGTCCGTGATGCAAACCTTCCGCGCGCAGCCGCGTGATGCAGGCCACCGAATGCCCGCTGGTCAGCAGCTTGAGCATTTCATCAAACAGGCGCGCCCCCGGCACGTTGCGCATGAGGTCGGCCATCGAAGCGATGGGTGCGCGGGTGGCCGCATCAATTTCAAAACCCAGCTTGGCGGCAAAACGCACCGCACGCAGCATGCGCACCGGGTCTTCGCGATAACGCACGGCGGGGTCGCCAATCATGCGTAGCCGTTTGCGGCGCACGTCTTTGACGCCGTCGTGATAGTCGAGCACGGTTTGCGTGAGCGGGTCGTAATACAGCGCGTTGATGGTGAAGTCGCGCCGTGCGGCGTCTTCCACCTGTTCGCCAAACACGTTGTCGGCCAGCACCCGTCCGTGTTCATCCGTGCGCGCATCGGTTTGCAGCGCGCGAAAGGTGGACACCTCAATGGTGTCGGAGCCAAACATCACGTGTACGAGCCGAAAGCGCCGCCCAATGATGATGGCGCGCCGGAAATGCGTCCGCACCTGCTCGGGGGTGGCGTTGGTGGCGACGTCAAAGTCTTTGGGGGTGACGCCCAGCAGCAGGTCGCGCACCGCACCGCCCACCACATACGCCTTGAACCCCGCCTCGTGCAGCGTTTCGCAGACCCGCAGGGCGTTGCGCGACACACGCTGTACATCAATGCCGTGCTCGCTCGCCCCATAGCGCTTGGGCTCAGCGCGGCCCTTGGGCTTGCGTGTGAACAGCTTTTGAACAAACTTTTTGATCATCAAAAAATTGGGGTCAGATGAAGATTATTTTGGAAAGGCGTTTGGTGGAGCGGGCTGAGCGGGAAGGGCCGGATTGTAGGGGTCATGCAGCCACTGGCGTGCCAGGGGTACGGTGACGCTGCGTTGGCGCGCCAGCGCAAAGGCGTCCAGGGCATCGAGCGCGGCGGCCAGGGTGCGCATGTCACGCGGTAGATGCGCCAGCAGCCAGGTCAGGGTATCGGCTGCCAAAGGCATCCCGCGCGCTTGCGCTTGCTGGGCCAGCGCGGTGGATTTTTCATCGTCGGTCAGCGGGTGCAGCGCGTACACCAGGCCCCAGGCCAGGCGTGTGCGTAGATCTTCGCGTAGCGGCAGGAGGGCGGGCGCAGTGTTGCCCGCAGCAACGAGCCGGGTGTGCGGCGCGGCGCGGATGTCGTTGATGAGGGCAAACAGTTGTGCCTGGCCGGATGAGTCCAGGGCATGCACATCGTCCACGGTGTAGACAAGTTGTTTCGATGAAAACTCGGGTACGGCCGTCGGTTCAGCGAGCGCGCGCAGCAAATGTGTGCGGCCGCAGCCTGGTGCGCCCCACAAGTAAATGATTTGGGGCCCCTGGCCCTGCGCGGCGGCGCGCACGCTGGCCAGCGCCTCGCCGTTGCGGCCTGCCACAAAGTTATCAAGCGTGGGCTGCGCGGGCCGCAGCAGATCTAAAGCCAGTTGTGACATTACGAGCGCAGATAGAACGCGCTGGCGAAGTACGCGGCCTTGAGTCGGTCGAGCGCTACGAGTAGTGCCGCCGAGGCCGGCAGGGCTAAGAGCACGCCAAAAAAGCCAAAGATCTGCCCGAAGGCCATCAAGGTAAAAATCACTGCCAGCGGATGCAACCCGATGCGCTCGCCCACCAGTTGCGGAGTAAGAAAGAAGCTCTCGACGATTTGCCCTATGCCGTAGATGAGGCCAACGGCCAACAAGGCATGCAGCGGCTCAAACTGCAGTAATCCGGCCACCATCGCCAACAGCAGTCCCAGCGCAAAACCCACATAGGGAATGAAGACCAGCAGGCCTGTGAGGATGCCCACCGGCAAAGCGGTATCGAACCCTGCGATGGCCAGGGCCACGCTGTAGTAGGCCGCCAGCACGGCCATGACGGTCAATTGGCCGCGCAGAAACTGGGCCAGCAGTGCGTCAATTTCCGCCAACATGCTCGTGGTGGCTGCATGCCAGCGGCGGGGGATGAAGGACTCAAAGCGAGTTTTTAACTCGTTCCAGTCCACCAGCAGATAGAACAGCACCACGGGGGTCAGCAGCAGCGTGCCCGCAGCGCCCAGTAACGCAGCGCCACCGGTGCGGATGTGTTTGAAGATTTCGCTAATCAGGTCGGAGGACGAGCTGCCTGCACCCATTTGTTCCGTGAGTAGGTCGCGCAGGGTTTGTGCGTTGAAGTTGACGCTGACGCCAAACCATTCGAGCAATTTAGGGCTGAGCGTGGTGTTCAGGCGTGCCACCATGGACGGGAAGGCGCGTTGCAGGGCAATGATTTCCTTCTGCAATACGGGAATCAGGATGAGTAGCAATAGGAGGATGACCAGGCCGGCCAGGAAGATCATGGTCAGGGCACCGATCCAGCGTGGAATGCCCAGGCGCCCGATTCTGCGTTGGGCAATCCAGTTGGTTCCCGGCGCCAGCAGATACGCCAGGATCGCCGCCAGAGCAAAGGGCGTGAGAATGGGTGCGAGCACGTAGAGCAAGGCCACGAGCAGTACGCCCACGCTCACCCACAGTCCTGTTTGTAGTCGTTCCGAAGTCAATGTGTTCATTGCCTAGAATCCTGGCTCAAAAATGGCGCGCGCAGTCTAGTCGGAACCCTGCGCAGAGCATCGCCTTCCACCGCTTCCACCGCTTTCATTCCTGAATATGACGACTGCTTCTCCACTGAGTTACCAACAATCCGGCGTTGATTACAGCCGCATTGATCCGCTAAAAATTCTGGCGCAGCAGGCGGCGGCTGGCACCGTTGGCAATCTGGCCGCGCACGGATTAACCGAGGTGGCGGCTTCGCGGGGCGAATCTGCTTATGTCGTCGATTGCGGCGAGTTTTATCTGGCGTCCATCACCGAGTGTCTGGGCACCAAGGCATTGGTGGCCGATGCCATGCGTGCCATCACCGGCAAAACGTATTACGAACATATTGCGCAAGACACGTTGGCCATGGCGATCAATGATCTGATCACTGTGGGCGCAACGCCCGTTTCGGTGCACGCGTATTGGGCCACCGGTGGTAGTGACTGGTTTGCTGACGAAGTGCGTGCGCGGGATCTGGTCCATGGTTGGCGTGCGGCCTGTGATGCCTGCGGCGTGGCCTGGGGTGGGGGTGAAACGCCTGCGCTCGCTGGCGTGGTGGCGCCCGATCGCATTGACCTGGCGGCCTCGTGCGTGGGCTTGGTGCGCCCCAAGTCGCGTTTGACGCTGGGCGAGCGGCTGGCTGATGGCGATGCCATCGTGCTGCTGGCCGCCAGTGGCATTCATGCCAATGGCGTTTCATTGGCGCGCAAGTTGGCAGAGCGATTGCCGCAGGGTTATGCCACGGTGTTGCCCGATGGTTCCCTGTATGGCGAGGCGCTGCTCGCACCTACGCCGCTCTATGCGCCGGTGACCGAAGCGCTCTATGCCGCGGGTGTGGTGCCGCACTACGCGGCCAACATCACAGGCCATGGCTGGCGCAAGTTGATGCGGCATCCGGGTGCATTTACGTATCGCATACACACCCTGCCGCAGGTGCCCGCGGTGCTGCGTTTCATTCAAGAGCAAGCGGGTATTGATAACCGTGAGGCCTACGGCAATCTCAACATGGGCGCGGGTTTTGCGTTGTTTGTTCCTGCGGCCGACGCGCAGCGCACCGTCGATGTGGCCAAAACACACGGAGTGGCTGCCTGGGTGGCGGGCCGTGTGGAGGCGGGTGCCAAGCGTGTAGTGATTGAACCGCTGAGCCTTGAGTTCAGCGCGGACGATTTGCACGTGCGTGCTTAGTGACCGGACTCAAACTGCTCCACCGCCTGGCGGATGTGCGCCAACGCCTGATGGGTGTCCTGGGGATCGATCATCGTGGCATCAGTCATGGAACGCAGCCAGGTCATCTGGCGTTTGGCCAGCCCTCGGGTGGCGGTTAATGAAGTGGCCACAAACGCCTCATGTGTGCATTCGCCTTCCAGGTAGGCCCAGGCTTGTCGGTAGCCCACGCAACGCATGGAGGGCAGGTCCCGATGCACAGGCAAGCGCGTGCGTAGATCACGCAACTCGTCCAGCAGGCCCGCACTGAGCATGGCGTCAAAGCGTAGAGCGATGCGTTGATGCAGCGCGGCTCGATCATTCGGTGCCAAGGCAAGGATGGGAAATTGCGCCGCATGGCTCGTTGTGTTCGGGGCGTGCATCACCGAGAGCGGCGTGCCGGTCAGTTCAAATACTTCAAGCGCACGAGCAATGCGTTGGCTGTCTGTAGGTGGCAGGCGCGCTGCTGTCGTGGGATCGATCTGCGCCAGTCGCGCATGCAATGCGGGCCAACCGAGTTCGGCGGCTTGCGCCGCGAGTTTTGCACGCACCGCGGGATCGGCGCTGGGTAAATCGCTCAAGCCCTCACGCAGCGCTTTGGCGTAGAGCATGGTGCCACCCACAATGAGCGGCAGTTTTCCGCGTGCGCGGATGTCGGCGATGGCTTGTGTGGCGTCGCGCACAAACTCAGCGACCGAATAGGTTTCATGCGCGTCGCGCAGATCAAGCAGGTGGTGCGCCACGCGTGTGCGCTCTTCGGTGCCGGGTTTGGCCGTGCCCACGTCCATGCCGCGATAAACCTGCGCCGAATCGATCGACACAATTTCCAAATCAAGGTGCTCGGCCAGTTGCAGCGCCAGTGCGCTCTTGCCGCTGGCAGTAGGGCCCAGCAGCATCACTGCGCTTATGGGTGCTGCGGTCATTTCAAGCGCTTTAGCGGCCGCGCAAAAACAATCGATCCAGCTCCGCCATCGACAACTGAATCCAGGTGGGGCGACCGTGGTTGCACTGGTCGGCACGCTCGGTCTGCTCCATCTCGCGCAGCAGGGCATTCATCTCATCGGGTGTCAGTCGCCGATTGGCACGCACCGCGGAGTGGCAAGCGAGGGTGGCGAGCAGGTGGTCGCGGCTTTCGGTGAGCACGCGTGAGCCACCGAATTCGCGCAAATCGCGCAGCACATCGCGTGCGAGTGACGCGCCATCGGCGCCCGACAGCACGGCAGGCACTGCGCGCAGCGCCAGCTGGTGGGGGCCGATGGCGGCCAGATCCAGACCAATCGCACTCAAAGTTGCCGCGTGTTCTTGCGCGGTTGCGACATCGACGGCATCGGCAGAAAAGACCAACGGAATCAGCAAACCCTGTTGTGGCACAGCGCGCGCATCGAGTTGACGCTTGAGTTTTTCGTAAACAATGCGCTCGTGTGCAGCGTGCATATCCACCAACACCATGCCCGCAGCGTTCTGCGCCAGGATGTACACGCCGTGAATCTGCGCCAGCGCAAAACCCAGAGGCTGATCGTCTTGAGCCGTGGCGTTGTGTGCATCTGTCGGTAGGGCGGTCAACGGCGTCATTGGTGCCAACATTGACAAATATTCGGCTACGGGTTGCGCAACACCCAGCGACGCTTGTTGCTGCGCACGACCCGCCATCGCGTAAGGCGGACGCGACCACGCATCGCCGACCTCGGGTGCTGCGCTTGCCACGCTTTGCACCGAGGGCGCCAACGCGGCTTGCACAGCACGCAGCACAAACTGATGCACTGCGGATGAGTCGCGGAATCGGACCTCGATCTTGGTCGGATGCACGTTCACATCAACCCGCGTGGGATCAATGTTCAGAAACAACGCGTAAAGCGGTTGCGATGCGCCATGCAGCACATCGGCATACGCGGCACGCACGGCATGCGCGAGCACCTTGTCGCGCACGAAACGTCCGTTGACGTAGAAGAACTGACGATCCGCACGGGGGCGCGAGGCGGTGGGTTCTGCCACCCAACCGGTGAGGCTGATGCCTCCAGCGTCGCTTTCCACCGCGCGTGCTACAGCGGCGAATTCATCGGGCATGAGACGCAACACCCGCTCCCGCGCCGTCGTGGCGGGCAGAGACAACGCCGTGCGGCCGTCGTGCACCACGGTGAAGCCCACGTGCGGGTGCGCTGCCGCAATACGTTCAACTTGCGCGGTGCAATGGGCTGCCTCGGTCGACTCCGAGCGCATGAATTTGCGCCGCGCGGGTGTCTTGTAAAAAAGATCGGCAACCTCAATGCGCGTGCCCTGTGCAAGCGCAGCGGGCTCCGGCCGGCTGAGTGCGGTGCCCTCGTCAGCCTCGAGCCGCCACGCCTGGTCAGTGCCGGCTGCTCTGGACGTCAGGCTTAGAGCTGACACCGACGCAATTGCCGCCAACGCTTCCCCGCGAAAACCCAGGGACGCCACCGACTCCAGTTCCGCAAACGACCCAATTTTGCTGGTGGCGTGCCGCGCCAGCGCCAGGGGCAGCTCCTCGGGCGCTATGCCACAGCCATTGTCACTGACCACAATGCGGCGCAGCCCTCCGCCATCGAGCCGGACATTGATTTCCGTAGCCCCAGCATCCAAAGAATTTTCAACGAGCTCCTTCACTGCTGATGCTGGACGCTCAACCACCTCGCCAGCTGCAATCTGACTAATCAGCGTATCGGCCAGGGGGCGGATCGGACGATGGCGCGCGTCGTTGCCCTTAGGAGCTGGGGTATGGGTTAGGGCCTGCATGGGTTATCCAAGGAAAGAGCCAGAAGAAAATGAATTGGGATGGATTCTCCCCGGTATTGGGCTCCCACAACCCGTTCCCGTGGGACTAAGAGCTACTTGAACGCAAAAAGGCCCCAAAGCCTGGCTCTTCACTCCCGACTGGCTTAGGCAGCAAAGGGCACACTTCATCGCTGTAAAACTTGGACATCTTGGCCATTCATGCCGTCATCCTGTGACCGTCTCGGAAGAAGAAAGAGTGGGTACACGCTCGGCAAAGTGGTAAAAACGTAACTCGCAATCGTTCGTCGTGTCTGACCTAGGGAGCAACAAATGGCATTTTCTCAGTTCAAAAACTGGCGGTTGAGTTGGAAATTGATAGTTCCCGCATTCACGATGGGGGTTCTTATCTCTGTAGCGCTGGCCTATGCGGTTCAGTACACCCAGCGCAACTTGGCGCTCGAACAGGCCCGAAAAACTTCCTTTTCAGTCGCTAACCAGATCGCTGCAGACCGGGCGGTCTACACGGACGAGATTGTTGGAAAATTGCAACGAGATGGTGTTGCCGCAGTGCCGGCAAATTTATCGCAGTACCCATCTATTCGGGGGGGCATTCCACTGCCCGCATCGTTTGTGCACCTCACATCAAAAGTTGTGAACACCAAAGGCTCACATACTGCAGATCTACTGAGCCTTTGGAATCTTGACCCCAATAAGGGGCCGCGTAGCCCTCAGGAGAGAGAGGCACTTTCCGATCTGGTCCGCGAACCCTCTGGAGTACGTGGCTGGATTGCTGATGAAGGCACCGCGTTCGTGCGTTACGTCCAGGTGATTGCTGACGTGGCTTCAGGTCAAGGTTGTGCTGATTGCCATAACGCCCATCCTGCCAGTAAGAAGCGGGATTTTCGCGTCAATGACGTCATGGGCGGACTGGTGATCTCGGTACCGATGAAAGAAGCCTTTGACGCCTCCGTGCGCATGTCTTGGATCTGGACGGGTGCGCTGATGCTGATGATTCTCCTGCTGATATTGGTTATCGTTTCCATTCAGTGGCGTTACGTTACGCGGCCGCTGATCGAGCTGGAGCGTGCTGCCGAACAAATCAGTCTGGGACAGATGGATACAGCTATCACGATAGATTCGACAGACGAGGTCGGCCTGCTGGCAGCCGCGTTTGACAGAATGCGTCGTGGCACCAAGAAGGCTATGGAGCGACTTTCAAGAAAGTCGCCTGACTCAGGCTCTTAATGCGCACGGTATTCAATAAACCGAGGTGTCCGAACTATGTACGCAGGAGATCAGTAAACCATGAATGCGAGTCATGCAATGCCATGGGGCGAACTCCTTCAAGAGCTCATTAGGATGTGCAATGAGCGTAGAACGGGCACCCTTTTTATCGCTACGAATGACAACCGCCTGGCCCGAGTTGCACTGAAAGACGGGGTAATTTCAGCAGTCGAATTTCAGCGCAAGCAGGGCTTGGCGGCGATCAAATTGATGCAAAGTATTCTGGCCGGTACTTGGCGGTTTAATGAAGAGCTGATGCTTGTCAGTGGAGTGCAGTCCTTGCCGTCAACGCCGGGACTACTCAAGATGCTGGCGGACAAGCCAGGTAGCGATAGCGCTCTTCCAGCCCACGAGCTGAGCGTGCCGCAAACGTTGCCTCCTCAGCAGCCTGGCGCCGGAACTCTAGGGGCGGCCAAGCAAAGATTTTCATTTGTTGATGTGAGTGAGCTGCTACAGGTCAAAGAATTGATCACCGCAGAGCTCATTGGAATCATCGGTCCTATGGGAAAACTTGTATGCGAGGATCATTTGTCCGCCTTAACGGACCGTCGCTCAGTGATGATGGCAATAGAGAAGATTGCTGCCGAGATTGACGACCCTGATCTCGAGCGTCAATTCAAATTGTCTGTCGCAGAAAAATTGCAGGATGTTCAAAAAGGTCGAAAATAAGATCAGCAGCCGGTCCAGTTCGGGCGCTGGAGAGATGGAGGTGATGCAGTGATCGCCCATATTTTTCAGAGTTATTTTTTGAGGCCGCGCTCAAAATTTATTTTGTTATTTAAGGTGCAGTGCACAACGAGAAATTGCTGCGCTGCGCAATTCAATTTAGCGATTTTGTAGTCGGTCATTTTTCTTATCTGTTTCAACTCCTTAGAAAAAAAATACGGGAGTTTTCTTGAGTGGACTGCACATGGTGATGGCGCAGTGCCTCCGGCCGCGAGCCTGGCCAAAGCGTCGTTTCATCCATTTCGCTTGTGGCTAAGAATTAAATGTCGTGTCAATATCGAAAACGCGTGACTAAAGTGCTGTCATGAATTTGTAGCCCGCATTTGCGTACACATGTCTATCAAGCGTGTGTGAACTTAACGACGCGAGCCCAAACATGCAATTACCGTTGCGGATTGACTTTCACTCAGGCGAGAGCCTGCAGTTGCAAATCTTTGAGCAGATTCGGCGTCTGATCACCGATGGGCGCTTAAAGCCTTCGACGCGGATGCCTGCCAGCCGTGTGTTGGCCGATGATCTTGGCGTTTCGCGCAACACTGTGGTTCATGCATATGAAAAGCTCACTGGCGAGGGTTTCCTCGAAATGCGTAAGCCGGTGGGAGCTTTTGTGTCAACCAAAGCTGTGGTGGGTAGCCCCATGCCTGTGGCAGAGCTTACCGATGAAGATCCTGACTCCACGGCAGCACGGCGACATGCACGCCTGGTTTTCCGCGGAGAGTCTCATTTTGTGATTTCTCCATATGATCGTCCTGTTCTATATGACTTTTGGGTTGGTCGGCCCGATGCGCGTCTTTTCCCTGCCAAGGTCTGGCAGCAGATCAGCCGACAGCTACACGAGACTCATATTGGGAACAGCGGTTATGGGCACCCTGCCGGGCTATGGGAACTGCGTCAAGCCATTGCGGACCATGTTGGCGCTGCACGTGGCATTCGGACCACTGCAAATGAAGTGGTAGTGACCCACGGGATACAGGAAGGCTTGAATATCCTGGCCCGCATGTTCATAAGTGGTGGGACGCCCGTTGCTGTCGAGAATCCTTGCTACCTTGGGGCCGCGAATGTTTTTTTGAGCCATGGCGCCCAGTTGCTGCCTACGGCGGTAGACAGCCGCGGCGTCGATGTTGAGAAGCTGCCAAGTGACGCAGCGTTCATATATGTCACCCCATCGCACCAGTATCCAACGGGTTCCATGCTTTCACCCGAGCGCCGCATGCAGTTGCAGGAATGGGCGTTGCGCACCCATTCTTATATTGTTGAAGATGATTACGACAGTGATTTTTTTTATG
>CAZZAD010000025.1:0-19559 GCA_964652055.1 uncultured Burkholderiaceae bacterium
CCGCCATCAAGACCGACTACAACCCCGCCGGGCATCTGACCACCGTCACCGACCCGCGCAGCCTGGCCACCACCTACACCACCACCGGCCTGGGCGACCTCACCAAGCAAGTCTCCCCCGACACCGGCACCACCACCTTTACTTTCGACATCTCCGGCAACCTGCAAACCCGGCGCGATGCCCGCGGCAAGACCACCACCTACACCTATGACGCCCTGAACCGTCTGACCAAGTCGGTGTATGCCGACGGCACGCTCACCACCTACGTCTATGACGAAGGCAGCGCCATCGGGCAACTGACGCGCATCGTCGATCCCGGCCCCGTCACCAGCACCTACACCTACGACACCCACGGTCGAACGCTCACCCGTACCCAGACGGTGATGAACGGCACCGTGGCCCTGACCCACACCCAGACCCACAGCTACGCCCCCGTCACCGGCAAGCGCACACAGAGCACCTACCCCAGCGGCCGCATCCTCACCCTGGACTACCACCCCACCACCAAAGACGTGCAAACCGTTTCTTTTGATGGCACGGTGGTCGCAGGCAACCTGCAGTGGCACAGTGCCCAGCCCTTGCCCAAGAGTCTGAAACTCGCCAATGGCCAGACCTGGGTGAGCACGCTGGATCAGGACGGACGCCTGACGAGTTACACCCTGGGCAGCGCCACCGTGACTCTGACCTGGGATGCCGCCAACCGCCTCACCAGCCTCACGCACAGCACCGACCCCACACAGAACCAGACCTACACCTATGACGGCCTGGACCGCATCACGGGCTACAGCAGTTCCCCGCGCGATCAGACGTTTACTTACGACCTGACCGGCAACCTCACCAGCAAGTTCGACCGTATCGGCACCGCTCTGGGCCAGACCGATACCTTCACCATCGCCCCCACCAGCAACCGTCTGACGCAGATTGCCAATCTGGGCGTGGGCTACGGCTATGACGCCGCGGGCCACCGCACCACCACCCCCAACATCGTTCACACCTACAACGCCAAGGGGCGGCTCATCAAGAGCGTGGTCACCAACGGCACCGTCATCAGCACCAGCAACTATCTCTACAACGCGCTGGAGCAAAGGGTCAGAAAGTCAGGAGCGCCGGGCTTCAACATCTACGTCTACGACGATGCCGGGCAGCTCATTGGGGAATACGACAACCTGGGACGGGCCCGGAAGGAATACGTGTGGCTACCCGCACAAGACGGCAGCCCCAACGCGGCCACACATCGACCGATAGCCGTCATCACCTACGCCTACTCAGGCACCAGCACCACCCCCACGAGCCATGCGATCTACGCCGTGGAGGCCGATCACCTGGGTGCAGCCAGAAGGGTGAGCAACGCCACCAACAAAACAAGATGGACCTGGACCCCGGCACCGTATGGGGACACGTTGCCCAATGACAACCCGAGTGCCTTGGGCGTCTTCACCCTGAACCTAAGGTTTCCGGGGCAGTACTTTGATAAGGAAACCAACCTTACGTACAACCACAACCGGGATTACGAGGCGACAACAGGTCGATATATCCAGAGTGATCCGATTGGGTTGGCGGGGGGCATTAATACCTATCTGTACGTCAATGCCAACCCAATGTCAGGAACGGATCCGTTGGGATTATTTGACCCCGCTGGGTTCACGCTAACGCAAGGGGGGCGCACAGCCGCTCAAGCTGGAGCCCGCTTCAACCCCATCGCTGCAGCCGCCCTAACCGGAGCAGCCATCGGCACCGTAATTAATGATGCCTTCCGCAATGAAATTGCGGATGCAATTGATGCGATATGCAAGGAAAAAGAAAAGCCATGCAAACAAATTGTCTACCGAGTATTTGGCGGCAAGGCCAAACGAGATGGCAGGTATTGGACGCCAGACGATCCACGGACATCGACAAGCTTTAGAGAGGAAGGCGGCCTACCTAATCGCAATAACGGTCGTTATTTAATTACCGCCTGCTTGATCGATGATACTGGCATAGTAAAAGGGCCAGCTGCGCCACTTGACGGCAATCCCGGTGGTTGGCCCGAATGGTTCATACCGAATCCCGGCACCCAAGTCGTTATCCTAAAAATCGAATCTCTTGCGACGCCATTCTGAGGTTACGGTAATGCATCTCGAACACGACGATTTTTATTTCTTTTCCACTGAGGGCTATTCAACTGACCTGCCAATTAAGGCACGGTTTGTAAAGCGCCTGGCCACCAACAATGATCGCGAGGCCATACTGATCAAGTGCGAAAAAAAAATAAAAACCTACGGGACCGAGTATTTTGTTTTGGTACCTAGACACCAAGGCATGAGCTTTTACGATCTCGGCAACAACGAGCAAATTTTTGCCCATGTACTAGACGGGCGAAACAAATCAACCGAGACCAGCATCGACCTATCCGGCGGAAGCAAATTAATCATAGACATTGGCGGAATATCGTTTGATGCGAAGGTTGCTGACCGCTGGCAGCCAAAGAAGCAATAAGTGGATAGCAGCGTGAGTACGTCAGGTCATTGCGTAACACATCAACACAGAAAAACCAGCCAATGAATATATATGTGTCATTGCAAGGCGCGTCCCCCAACAATTCATGCAGAGAAGGGTTTCAAAAATGAACCGTGTAAATACAAAACATCGCCCCAGATTTCAAAAGAGGTTGATACACGTATTACTGCCCCTAACCGGAATGCTATTTACATCAGTCGGCGCGTGGAGTCAGTCAAGATATGTTGTTTTAATTGGGTCGAACATAGGTGGTGGGATTCATGCTGAATGCGACAAAAAACTATTTGACTATGTCAGCACTCATCCCAATTTGAGTGGTTATATCACTCTAACATTTAATACCTATGCTGGTGCCTTGGAGGCGGCGAGGTCTGCCCCATGTGGCGCTTTCAATCGCATTGTCGGCACTGGCCGGGAAACTGCTAACACGTATTACCAAACACCGGAATTTTCCAACATTCCACCGAATGAGGTCGTTGTTGAGCATTTTAAAGCTCCAGACGTTCCAATTGCGGATCCACGAAATATGCATTTCGCATCGACAGCATTCCCAATTTACTTTTCCGGTGACTACGATGCTCGAGTGCAGCAGGCCTGCGATCATTGGGGTGGCGTAGAAGCAAGGTATGAAAGACGGTTATCACTAACTTACCAAACAAACGACACATGGCTTTGTATTTGGGAAAGATCGTCACCCATTTATCAAACTATCCAAACGATGATTTTTCCCGCGTGCTCAGAGCCCCTCTTTACCTATTCATTTGGAAATGGGACAGGACCGAAAAGCGGCCGCTGTCTTTGGGCTGGCGCGGTAGATATTTGGATGAGCGGCCCCAATCCGATAAAAGCAGGTGGTAATGCATGCCCCACTGGAAACCCAATTTACTCATCTCGCGGCGCCAAAGTTGAGCGCGAGAGCGATTATTTGGATGCTTCAGGTCGACTTGATCTTCAGCGTCTTTATGCCTCCGATGTGGCCCAAGGTACCTATGGCTGGTTGCTTCTGTGGCATCGACGTGCGCTGGTCTATAAATCTTCGGCCGGGCAAGTGCAGTCGGTGAGCTTTACGCGGCCTGACGGCACCAATGTCACATTCAACCGCACATCAACCACTTACCCCTGGGTTTTGGCTGCAGACGCGGATGTCAAAGACAAACTGACGATTGACTCGCTGACTGCGCCTACGCGCATCAGGTACCAGCCCAGCGCAAATCAACTTATTGAGGAATATGACAGCAATGGACGCCTTACGCGGCTAGAGGGTGCTGACGGTTCTGTGATCACGGTGACTCATGTGGTTGATCCTGGCACGTTGCAGATCACACGGATTGTTGTTGCCGACGGGTCCGGGCGATCACTTTCTCTTGAAATTGAGCCGTGGAGCCAGCGTGTTCTAGCGGCGGTGCTTCCGGATGCATCAAGGGTCACTTATACGGCCGATACTGTGGGGCGGCTGGCCGAAGTTAAGTATGCAAACAATATGCGCAGGACTTACTCATATAACGAGCCCGCATTTACTTCAGGCGTGAACCTTCCCTATGCGCTGACCGGCATCAGCGAAGATGATTCGACTTTTACGCTGCAACGCCTCGGAACGTATAAGTACGACACCCAGGGCCGTGCAGTTAGCACGGAGCACACTGGTGGCGTCAACAAGTACAGCATCAGCTACGTCACTCCGTACCAGCAAGCCGTTGTGACCGATCCATTGGGAACGCAGCGCACGCGCAACTTCACGTCAGTGCTGGGCGTTATTAAGCAGGCGTCCACGAGTCAACCCGCCGGGGCAGGTAGTGGCCCTTGTAGCGACGCGATGACCTATGACACCCAAGGCAACATATCGAGCCGCACTGATTTCGATGGCCACAAAACCTGCTACGCCTACAACCTGACTCGCAATCTGGAAACCAAGCGGGTTGAGGGCTTGAGCAGCTCTACGGCTTGCAGCACGGCCCTGACCAGCCCGCCCGTGGGCGACACCACCCGTGTCATCACCACCGACTGGCACCCCGACTGGCGTCTTGAAACCCGCCGCGCTGAGCCCAAGCGCATCACCACCTGGGTCTACAACGGCTACGGTGCGGTGTGTGCGCCGGCCGATGCTCTGGTCGATGGCAAACCCATCGCTGTGGTGTGCAGCAAGACCGAACAAGCCACCACGGACGACACCGGTGCCCTGGGCTTTTCAGGGGCGGCCAGTGGCAGCGCCCGCACCTGGACGTACACCTACAACCGTTGGGGCCAGATGCTCACCAGCAATGGGCCGCGCAGTGATGTGGTGGATACGACCATCTATGAGTACTACCCCGACACGCAGCCCAATTGGATGATGGGGGATCTGAAGCAAACCACCAACGCTGCGGGCCATGTGACGCGCTTTACGCAATACAACCGTCACGGTCAGGTGCTTCAGCGTGTTGACGCCAATGGTCTCATCACCAACTACACCTATGACCTGCGTCAGCGTTTGACGAGCATCACCACGGGGGATGAGCAAACCCGCTACGACTATGACGCTGTGGGCAACCTCAAGAAAGTCACCCTGCCTGATGGGGGATTCATTGCGTACACCTACGACGCGGCGCATCGGTTGATTCAGGTGGACGACCACAAGGGCAACAAGGTGGCCTACACGCTCGACGCCATGGGGAATCGCATTGCTGAGAAGGCCACGGACCCGAGTGGTGCGTTGGTGCGCAATCTGAGCCGTGTCGTGGATGCGCTCAATCGGGTGCAGCAGGTGGTCGGGGAGTAGGCACGTTGACTCGGCGCGAGCCGGGGACCCATTAACGGGCGCTGCAAATTGGGTCCCGGCCTGCGCCGGAGCGACGGGGTGGGGAATCGCGGGTTTCTTCTTGTCGTCCTCCCGCGCAGTTGGAGGGCGCCTTCGGACGTGAAGGCGGCTGGATCCCCGCCTGCGCGGGGATGACGAGGGGGGTCGCGGGCGTGACGAGGGGGCCGCGGGGATGACGAGGGTGGCCGTGGGGATGAACAGATTGGGCGCGGGGGACGATGACGTTGGGGCAGCGGTGGCACACCGCCCAATGCATGCGTCCAAGCACCGCTTAAGGGCCAAAGCCGAGTTGCTACTGTCTCGCCCCTAAGCCAACACTTAAGCCAACAAGCACAGCACTTATGAACAGTTTTGTCATTGACCCACAGTCGGGTTCATTCACTGACCGGGGCGCTTACGCTGACCGGCCGACCGATGCGCAGTTGGCGGCGGTGCGTACGCCGCCGCATTCGGACGAGGGCGAACAGTCGCTCATTGGCGGGTTGCTGCTCGATAACTCGGCCTGGGACAAGGTGGCCGATGTGGTGTCGGCCTCGGACTTTTACCGCGAAGATCACCGGCTGATTTTTCAGCACATTGCGCGGCTGATTGATAAGGGCAAGCCGGCGGACGTGGTGACGGTATTTGAGTCGCTTCAGGGCGCGGACAAGGTGGGCCAGGTGGGCGGGTTGTCGTACCTGAACACCTTGGCGCAGAACACGCCCTCGGCGGCCAACATCCGTCGCTATGCGGAGATCGTGCGTGACCGCGCGGTGCTGCGCCGGCTGGTGACGGTGGGCGATGAAATTGCCACCAGCGCACTGAACCCGCAGGGACGCGACACCAAGCAAATCCTTGATGAAGCCGAATCGCGCGTCTTTCAAATTGCTGAAGACGGTGCACGTGGGCGTCAAGGCTTCATTGCGCTGGATGGCCTGCTCACCAAGGTGGTGGAGCGGGTGCAGGAGCTGTTTGAACGCGACAATCATTCCGACGTCACGGGTGTGCCCACGTCGTTTACTGATCTGGACCGCGCCACCTCGGGGCTGCAACCGGGTGATCTGGTGATCGTGGCGGGGCGCCCCTCCATGGGTAAGACGGCGTTTTCGCTGAACGTGGCGGAGTACGTGGCCATCGACCAGGGGCTGCCAGTGGCGGTGTTCTCGATGGAAATGGGCGCGGCGCAGTTGGCGTTGCGCATGTTGAGTTCGGTGGGCCGCATTGATCAGCAGCGTCTGCGCACGGGCCGCCTGACCGAAGACGATTGGCCCAAGCTCACGGTGGCCATACAAAAGATGCATGAAGCACCGCTCTACATTGATGAATCGCCCGCGCTCAATTCGTTGGAGTTGCGCGCCCGGGCGCGGCGCCTGTCGCGCACCGTGGGCAAGTTGGGCTTGATCGTGGTGGACTATTTGCAGTTGATGTCGGGTTCGTCCGAGGGCGAAAACCGCGCGACGGAAATTTCTGAAATCTCCCGCGGGCTCAAGGCACTGGCCAAGGAATTGCAGGTGCCGGTGGTGGCGCTCTCGCAGTTGAACCGCTCGCTCGAGCAGCGCACCGACAAGCGCCCGGTGATGTCCGATCTGCGCGAATCGGGCGCCATTGAACAGGACGCGGATTTGATTTTGTTTATCTACCGCGACGAGGTTTACAACCCCGATTCATCCGACAAAGGCGTAGCCGAGATCATCATCGGCAAGCAACGTAACGGCCCCATCGGCCGCGTGCGCTTGCGTTTTGGCGGCGAACACACACGCTTTGACAACCTGGCGCCCGGCGCCTCTGGCTACGCTCCCTTCTGATGACTCCACCGCGCTCTGACCGTTTAGCTTCACTGGGCAATGCGCTGGCCCAGGCCCATGCCCAGGCGGATACGCGCGAGCGTCGCGGCCTGTGGCGCACGTTGCGAGTGCGAGTGTGGCCGCGTGATCGGCGATTTTTTGTCTTGTTCAACGCGCATGCAGAACTGTGCATTGAAGGACTGCGCTCACTGGTCAAGCTCCTGGCCGATGTGGCCGACCCCGACGGCCGCGTGCGCGAGATCGAGGCCATAGAAAAGCGTGGCGATGACGTGGTGGCCGATGTGCACGCGTTGCTGCGCGGTGCGCTATTTCCACCGTTCTCGCGCGTGGTGCTGCATGGGTTGATCAACCGGCTGGATGACATTCTGGATATCACCGAAGACGCTGCGCAATCGGTGCACCTGTATCACGTGACCCGCATCACGCCCGAGGCCACACGTCTGGCTGAGCTGGCGGTCGAGAGCATGGTCAAGCTGCAAGGCGCGGTGGCCCTGCTGGCCACGCTCAAAGACCCCCGCGCCATTCGCGCAGCCTGCGCGGAGGTTGACGCCCTGGAAGCCCAGGCCGATCACGTGATGCGCGCGGCCATGTCCAAACTGTTCCGCGAAGAAACCGACGCGCGGCAGATCATCAAACTCAAGGCGGTGTATGAGCTGCTGGAGTCACTCACCGACGTGTGCAAAGACGTGGCCGCGGAGGTGGAGTCGATGGTGCTGACGAAGAAGTTGTAGTGGTGGGCACGTCGCTTCATTGTCTTTGTTCCCTCCCCTTCAAGGGGAGGCTCATCTTGTATCCCCTCCCCTTCAAGGGGAGGGTTAGGGTGGGGCTGGGGTACGTAACGAAGTGAAAATGCCCCGTACAACCCCATCCCCACCCCTGCCCTCCCCTTGAAGGGGAGGGAGATAAAACAACCTCAGTGCAACGGCCCCGAGGGCACTTCAATATCGGCCGCCGCCGCTTCAGTGGCCGGCGACGCATGGTGCATCACCATCTTCCAGCCTGAGGGCGTCTTGATGTAGACGTTGGTGGCAATGACGTGCACCAGCTGTTGCCGGTTGTTCTGCGCCACCAGAATCTCTTCCACCACGTTGTGCACGGCCATGGTGGGCGTTTCAAGTGACTGGCTCGATACCGCACGAATGTGCACCGGGCCGTTGCTCAGAATGGAGCGCCATGAGCCCATTACCGCAGCCAGACCCACCAACCGCCCACCGCCGGGGTGGATGCAGCACACGTCGTCATCGTTGAGCCAAAGCTCCGCCACGGCATCGGCATCGGCGGCTTCGAGCGCTTCGTAAAACGCTTGCTCGCACTCCATAGAGGACGAGTACAGCAACGGTTTGGTCATTCGCGACATAGGGTCAACCCGCTCAATGCCCGCCGCGAACGACTTCGCCGGCCTTGAGTCGATAGCGCGTGCCGCAGTACGGGCACATGGCCTCGGTGGTGTGTGTGACATCCAGGAACACGCGCGGGTGATGACTCCACACCGGCATGCTGGGGTTGGGACAAAACGCGGGCAATTCCTTTGCCGCGAGTTCAACGATGGGCAGTTCAACGGTATTCATGTGCATCACACCCGGGTAAGCCAATGCGCGTACTTGGCGTTGCGGCCATTGACCACGTCAAAGTACAGCGACTGAATTTTTTCAGTGATGGGGCCGCGTGTGCCTTCACCAATCACCCGGCCATCGAGTTCACGAATGGGCGTGACCTCGGCGGCTGTGCCGGTGAAGAAAGCTTCATCAGCCAGATACACATCGTCGCGCGTCATGGGAATTTGGCGCACGGTCAGGCCCAGATCTTTGGCCAGCTCAATCACCGTGCGACGCGTAATGCCGATCAGGCCCGAGACCATCATCGGTTCAAGCAGCTCGCCCTCACGCACGATGAACAGGTTCTCGCCCGCGCCCTCGGCCACAAAGCCTTGGGTGTCGAGCAGCAAGGCCTCGTCATAGCCATGATCCACAGCTTCTTTGTTGGCCAGAATGGAATTGACGTAGTGCCCGCCGGTTTTGGAGCGCACCATGGACACATTGATGTGATGCCGCTGGTAGCTGGAGGTCTTCACGCGGATGCCCTTGCGCATGCCCTCTTCGCCCAGATACGCGCCCCAGGGCCAGGCGGCGATGGCGATGTGGACCTTGGCGCCTTTGGGGCTGACGCCCATTTTCTCGCTACCGTAAAACGCCAGCGGCCGCAGGTAACCGGACTTGAGCCCGTTGGCGCGGATCACCTCGCTATGCGCTGCGCTCACCACCTCAGGCGTGAAGGGCATGTCCATCATGAAGATATGCGCGGAGTTAAAGAGCCGCTCGGTGTGGTCATGCAACCGGAAGATGGCGGGGCCTTGTGCCGTTTCATACGCACGTACACCTTCAAACACCGACAAGCCGTAATGCAGCGAATGCGTCAGCACGTGTGTGGTGGCATCGCGCCACGGCACCAGCTTGCCGTCGTACCAGATAAAGCCATCGCGGTCGGCCATGGACATGAGCACTACCCCCTAGGGAAAAGAGGGGGGATTCTAGTGGCTGTTGAGCCGTCGTCTTGTATCCATAGGGTTGGGCTCCACACCTGCGGAATACTGCAACCCCATTTGCGTTGCTGCGCAGTTTTGCGCAGCGCCTTTCCCTCACCCTCGGTCCCTCTCCCGGGGGGAGAGGGAGGTTTAAAGCCCCTCTCCCCCGGGAGAGGGGTTGGGGTGAGGGAACGACGCCGCGACGAAGTAAAAGATGTGATCAAGTGACAGGGCCTGCGCCGGGGCGACGACGTCACTTACGGTTTGGACCTGCCTGCTCTACGCAGCACTGCGTTCCGATACATTCAGCGCACGTCCCTCTTTGCTCACCCCCGTGATCTCCCGACTTCTCTTCGGCCCCCGCACCGCACTCGCCCACCAGCGCCGCACTGCTTTTGTCGAAGGCGTGCGCGCAACTGCACCGGCGCTCATTGCCACCAGCGCCTGGGCCGTGGTGACGGGTGTGGCCATGGCGCGCTCGGGCCTGAGTGAATGGCAGGCCGTGGGCATGTCGCTGCTGGTGTACGCCGGCAGTGCGCAACTGGCCGCCCTGCCCTTGATTGCTGCCAATGCGCCCATCTGGGTGGTGCTGCTCACGGCATTGATTCTCAATTTGCGCTTTGTGATTTTTTCGGCGGCGCTGCACCCACATCTAAGGCGCCTGCCGCTCAAGAAACGAGTGGTGTTGGGTTATCTGACCACGGACTTTGGCTCGGCCATCTGCCTCACCCATTGGGATCAGTGGAAAAACGCAGCAGACCGCGAACCCGGCAACACGCGTCAGCTCTGGTTTTTTGCCGGGGTGGCAACAGTCAGTTGGCTCACCTGGCAGATGAGCTCTATCACTGGCGTGTTGGCCGGCGCTCTGGTGCCGCTGGATTGGGGTCTGGAGTACCTGCCCATCGTGGCGCTCTTGGCACTGATGGTGCCCATGGTGCTGAACCGACCGGCGTTGGTGGGCGTGGTGGTGGCTAGTGCCGTGGCGCTGCTGGGCAACGCCCTGCCGCTGCGCCTGGGCCTGCTGGCCGCTGTCATTGCGGGCGTGGCCGCCGCCATGGCGGCCGAGTGGGTGCAGGAACGCGCACGAGGTAAGTCATGACCACCCTGCACACCTGGATCGCCTTGATCGGGCTGGCGTTGGTCACGATCTTGACGCGCAATTTTTTTCTGGTGTTGGGCGACACCCTGCGCCTGCCCGAGCGCGTGGCGCATGCCCTGCGTTATGCGCCCGCGTGCGCATTGGCGGGCCTGATTGTTCCGGAGGTACTCCTGGCACAGGGCCAACTTGTTGAGCCGCTGACCAACCCGCGTCTTTGGGGCGCCGCCGCCGCGCTGGTCACCATGCTGATCACACGCAACATGGTGGGCACGATGGGGGTGGGGATGGCCGTTTTTACGGCGCTGCGCTTGTTGGGGTAACGCCGCGCTGCTCCAGCGCCTCAACCAATCCCTTCAATCCTCCGGGGGATCGGAGCCCCAGCTCTTCAATGGTGTTCACATCAAAGTGCGCGTACAGGCGTGAGCGGTACTTGCTGAGTGCGCCCTTGGACAGTCCAGCGGCCTGCATCAAGGCCGTGTCGTTATTGCCGTGAATGGCCATGGCCTCGAGCACAGCAAAGATTCCGGACCGCAGATCGCGCGCCAGCCGATCCAGATCAGCTTCAGTCAATTTGGGCGCATAGGCCTGCGCGTCCACCCAGGCTTGTCGATCCTGCTTCAACGCGTACACAAAATCCACGACCGACTGGCCTGGCGCCGTCAGACTCTGGAGCATGGCGGGGATTTCCGAGCGCTTGCCCCCTGGAGTCACTGTGCGAGGCAAATCAGTAATGAACGTACGCACCTGCTGCTTGCCCACGCCCAGGGCATCGGCAATCTCGGTGAGATTGCGTTCTGCCTGCACGTACATGAACAACATCTCCACCTCCAGATCGGTGATCGACATCAGGCGCTTGGCCGCCCGGATTTGCAGCGCAGGATCTGCGCTCATGGGCGATAGCGCGTGCAGACCCGCTGCGGGCGCCAGCTGGGCCGCCGCGGTGGCCACCATCGAATCTGGCGCCATCACCACTTGCGCAGCAGCCCGTTGCACGCGCCCCTTTGCTCCCGCGGCCTGTGGCTGCCACTGCTCCAAATCGGACCACAGCGTGTGGCCGTACATCACGTAGTGCGGGGCCTGCGGGTTTGAATCTTCGGGGTTCTTGCCCTGCACTTCTTCATCCGGGTAACGGCTGATGAGCTCGCCGGCCGTATCCAGGTGCGTCAAGCCCAGCACCTTGCGCGCCGCGGCTTCCGTTTCGCGAACTTGTTTTTGCGCAACATTCATCTGCTGGGCCAGTGCTTCATGACTCATGCCCTGGACCAGACCCTTGAGCACCTCCACCTGACGCTGTGTCAGGCCGTAGTGACTCAGACGCGCCAGGCGCGGTTGTGTGCCCATGGGGTCGTATGAGAGCCGCCCAGCCACGAAGGGATCACCTTTTTCTTGTGCGCTTGCTTGCAAAGCACCCACCTCGGCCAAGCGCTGATGTGCTGCCGTGACACGTTCATGAACGTAGGGTGGACGCTTGATATGCCGCTGCAGATCTAGATCAAGACGCTCAAAGACCGGCAGCCAGCTGGACTCTGCGCTATCAGCGGACCGCGGTTGGGTCAACGCGGGGGCAA
The DNA here is from genome assembly GCA_964652055.1 of uncultured Burkholderiaceae bacterium. GTDB lineage: Bacteria > Pseudomonadota > Gammaproteobacteria > Burkholderiales > Burkholderiaceae_F > CAZZAD01. The sequence goes on from CAZZAD010000025.1 coordinate 12,263, forward strand.
ACAACTGGGGCAACCCCAGTGCCTGGCGCACGCGGTAGCGCGTCGTCTTGGCCACTGATGTGGCCTGATCCACCGCATCTGGACTCGAACCCGGCAATCTCTTTTGTACGTGTATGACCTCGCTCACCCAAGCCCGCAAAAACAACGCTTGATCGGCAGACAACACATACAAATCGGCGGGGTGCAACGCGTTCAAGTGGTCAATCAGGGTTTGTGGCGCTTGCGCGGCCTGAACTTCGCGTGCCACCTGTGCGTTTTGCAAATCACGGAGGTGGCTTTGCAGCTCAGCCCTCAGCTCCTGGAGCGCAGACATCCACGTGGCGCTGTCAGCGCCCAATACGCGTTGCTGGGTCAGTGGCCGGTCATATAACAAATCGACATTCAGCTTCTTGCGCAGCGCGTTGATACGCGCTGCGGCATACCCGGGGGAAACAAGATTCGCCGCAAACGATGCATCCCTACCCACGCTCTGTGCCTGCAAGACCAGATCCACCCAACGCAGAAGATCCTGCGCTTCTATGTCAGTCAGGCTTGCCTGCTCTACGCGGGGCCGCGCCTGAAGCTGCCTGCCAAACTGAGCCAGCGCCTCCTCACGGTGACCGGCGCCCAAGGAGGCTCCCGCCTTGAGTTGGCCGCTCGCCTGCTCAATCAACTCCTGATGTAGCGACGCCAGTGCAGGCACCCAGGGCGCCTGCGCATTGCCGCCCGCCGCAGCCAGCTGCGCATCAAAAAGCTGCTCGACGCCCAACTTCTGGCGTATGGGTTTGCGCAGGGGGGCTGACATACCGTTGAAGAGAGCCTGCGGAAAAGGATTGATGGCTTCTTTAACGGCATGCGCGTTGAGCACCCGTGTCGTCCAGTCCAGCAGCAGGACCGATTCCTCCAAGGACAGGGCCGCCCTCTGTACCGTAGGCCTAGCGACCAGGTCTTGCGCAAACGTCGCAAGTTGAAGACTGCGTTGCTCCGCCTGAACCCGCTCAGTTGTGCGTGTGAGCGCAGGCACGTGCTCACCTAGCCTCTCGTACCAATCTGCAAACGTGTACACCCAAGAGGGTGCAGGCCCCATGTCGCGATCTACCGATGGTTCGGTCGCCGTTTTATCGAATAGCCACTCAAGGTTCAGTTTTCTTCGAACGGACGTCGAGTAGATGGCGGTCGTATGGGCGCTAGTCAGTGCAGGCACTTCAAGAGCGAACGATGCCCCGTGCGCATTGACCACGCGAGCCAACCAATGACGCAGCAGCGTGACTTCGCCCAGTGTCAATTCCACCCCCCCCAACGCACCCACGTCCACCAACGCTTTGATTTGCTGCTCAAACTGCGCCAGTTCCTGCGCACTGTGGCTGCGCCTTGCCGTATCCACCGACATAGGCAACTTACCCAACACTTCATGCACAGCCTTGAGCGTCGAAGCCCATTGACCCATCGGCTCTGCTTGGACCTTTGCAGCGGCGTGCGTCAGTTGGTTGTCAAATAACCACCTGAGGCGCCACCGACGACCGACCCGAAGCGCGGATTCGCGATACACCCGCGGCGTCACCTCCAACGGTTCGGGCGCAAGCTCCATCAGTTGCGGCGCATGAGCGTGGAGCAGCACACCAAGTCGGTAACGCAGCACGTCCACATCAACCTGCTTTAGACCGCCTTGCTCAAAATCAATGCTCGCGAGCTGCTGCGCTAACGTGGACAACCTGTCTTGCTGCAGCTGCAACAGTTTTGAATCGCGCTGCTCCTTGGGCGAAGCCACGCGCACCGGGCGTGACTGATACTTGATCTCTAGTTGGGAATCCAAATTTCGCCCGGGCGGCGGGCTCGGACGTTCAATCAAACGAAGTAACTTTCCCTCCTCCGCCTCGCTCTTGCGTTGCTGCTGCTTCTCTTCCCTGCGTCTTTGCGTTGCCAACTTTTTGTCTGCCGCGGCCTGCTTGCGTGCTTCTTGCTCTTCTTGTTTAGCGATCTGCCGGGCTGCCTTGAGTTCACTCTCTAAGCGCCGCTGCTCAAACTGCTGCGCCAACCGTTGGTTCTCTTGGATCTGCGCTGTCATGTCGGGCAGCCCCTGGGGATAGGCAAGCCGCACCTCACTCCATGAGCGGTATCCCAAAGCCCCTAGCAGGGCCTGACCGCTGTCCTGAACCTGTGTCAGCGACTGCCCCGTGCGGGTTGCCACCTGAGCCTCATCAAAATTCACATCGCTGAACTGCTGCAGCAATTTAATCTGTGCTGGCACTAGACGGCGAACAATCTCGTCCACCGCCACAGGAACGAGAAACTCATTTGAAATCGCCCAGTTCCTCGGATACCTGAACAAGCGCGACACAAAGTCAACGGGTGATTCGTTCTTATTCGCGGCCAGCTGGAGTAGTTCTCTCAGATACGCACCCAATTCAGCCCGGTCACTGGGCGGCGTCATTTTGCTGTTGAGCGTCCGTGCAAGCTGTTGCAAGCTTTCTATGACGCCTTGTGCATTATTTAGTCCCGCTTGTTGGGCCAACTGCTCTGCACTGAACTTCCAAACGGCCGGCGCAGCTTGGGCCATAAAGCGATGCGCCAACTTCAAAGACTCGGTGCCATCGGTGAGCAGCAAAGCGTAGAGCTGGGCGTTGAGTTCGTCCCGAGTGGGTCGCGTAGCCGCTTTTTGCGTCAGCGCCTGCTGCCTTTCCTGCAGCAGTTGTGCAATGAACTCGACGGCATGGAGCAAACCATCGACCTCATTGACACTGAACATAGTGCCCAAGAGCGCAGGCAGACGCTGCGCCGACGCGTCAAGCTCACCGGCGATGCGTTTGATGACTTCGCGGTCATCGTCAAAAACATATTTCAATACCTGGTCAGCAGCCGTACTGCGCGCTATACCTTTGCCCTCCAACTTCCGCACATCGCTAAGGTACTTCAGCACCTTCTGAAGGTCGCTGAAATCTGTGGCCTCTGCCACCGACTTCAGACTGGTTTTTAACTCCTGCAGTTCGCGCTCAGCCGACGCATCGGGCTTATCTTCCGGGACATGAAAGATGAGGTCCACCGAATGCACCGCAGGGCCCTGCACGTTGGGCACATCAACACGGTCCGTGAGAGTTAAAAACTTGCCCAGATCAACCGCCCCTTCCACCTCATAGGTCTTGTTGGTACCCAGGAGCGCCAATGTCTGGTAGGCATAAGCGCGGTCCACGCCGGTGAGCGCGTGGGCGCGTTGGTCCAGCGTGGCGCGCGGCTCGCGCAGCGCAATGCTGATGACACCCAGCTCTTGCATGAGGTTGTACTGACCCGTTTCAAAGTCGTAGGCATCTTCGCGGGTGTAGTGCGCTTGGCTTTGCTCCGCCACCTTGCGCAAGGTGTCTGGCGCAACACCCGGCGCTTCCACGCGCAGCGTGTGCACGCCGTTCTGCCGCGATGCCCACTGGAGTGCCTCACCGATAGCCTGGCCCCACTGGTGCTCTTGCAACCCATCAAACCGCAGCACTGCCGTGCCCTGCACCCGCTTCAGATGCGCGCGTGTGGATAGTTCAAGAATGCTTTCCTCCGGCGTGGTCTGTACGGCCTGCGTAATGTGCTGACGGGTTTGCTCCAACAGATTGACAGCCTGCGCATTGAGTGACAACACGCGCGCCGCGCCGCGAGGGATAAAGGATCTGTGGTGCCCACGCGGTCCGTATTGAATCGATAGCTCCGGGGCAAGGGCACCCCCATCGTTGAGCTGCGCCACAGCCTGCGCGTCATGAGCTGACGGCTGACGCTCCTCGGGTTTGGTCGGGCCTTCAATATGGGTATGCACGGCCCATATCAGGTCCGAGGGCACGATCTTTGCCCCTACAGCGTGGTCATTGCCCTCACGCGACAAAGTGGCATGTCCACCCTCACTCTGAGTACGAGCTTCTTTGGTGATCAGTATCTCTTTGTTCGATTCAACGGATTGCTTCCAAACATCAGCGGGAACCACCCGGCCCGGCACCTCCGCCTTGCTGTGCTCGGACTGAAGCAATAGCAGGTTCTCGGTCACATCGGCTTTCAATTGCTTGGCCCCGCCGGGGTATGAATAACCCAGTGCGCGCAGGGTAGGTGTGCTGGGGTTGATTTTTTCGCGCAGTGCCGCCACGCGACGGCAAAAGACGTTATAACCGTCGCGTTCGCCCTCGTTCAGCGCTTCGTTATGCGCCCGCCGAACATTGAGTTTGTTTCTCAACAATGAGTCGAGGAGCTCAGTCTCTTCAAAGCTCAACGCGTTCAGTTGCTGCGGATGGGTTGCCGTGATGTAACTGTTGTCGATAAGCCACTGCCCTGGATCGGCCGCTACGCGCTCCAGAAACTGCGCTGCCGATTCAGCCGGCGCCACCAACGGTTGGACCAAGGCAGGGATGCGCTGCATCGCATCGCTATAGCGACGCGGTTGCGTTGGACCATCAACTCGTAGGTACCAATTGCCCAAACTTCCCGCCAACGCACCGCGCGAGGAGTCAAATTGCCGCCACACTTGCGGTGCAGGCACGCCCTGAGCCAGGGCCGCCGCTTCCGACATGAGCCGAATGTCCTGGAGAAATAACACCTGCGCAAACCGGTCTTTCAATGATTCGGCCGCAGTAGTTTTCTTGGTCCCGCGCGGCCTACGAATCTCGGTCGTAGGCGTTGTTGTGGCCGCTGTTGCCTTTGGATCGACTGCCGCTACATCAGGCGCGGACCCAAACATTTGAAGCCACGAATTTTGCTTCGCATGTGTGTTGGCATCTGTGCCGGGCTTGTTTTTGCCGCCTTTTTTTTCGCCGCCCGAAGCCCCAAATACCAACGACACCGCAGCATCAGGAGCACGCCCCGGGGTGAGCTCCAAAATTGCCTGAGGCTGCCAGGCCAGGTGGTGTTGCCACTCGACAAACGCCAACAAGGCTTGCAGGCCGCCGGGCACTCTTTGATCTAACTCTGAAAGCGATGTCACCCCAAAGGCATCGCGCAGCTGCGCTTTGTACCGAGTCACAGAACTCGTGCCATACCCTGTGGCCTGACCTAAAGCAGCACTGTCGGTGGGATGAACCACCCAATGACGCAAAACGTTTCGTGCCTCTGGGCCAAGGGATAGGCCCGCAGCCATGAGTTCGTTCTGGCTGAGCATAGGAACACCCGGCGCCTGTGGTCGGTGAGCTTGGGCCTGCTGCATCCACAACCACATTGGCATCGATTCCAAAGGTATCCATTGCGCGGAATCGACACCGACGCGCTCACCAACGGGTACCCCCATGGCCTGCAAAGCATTGCGCAGGTGCACCAACGGATCGGTGATTTCTTGCATCGCTTGCCGCCCCAATAGCACCTCTAGGTCGGTACCCAGCTGCCTTGGATTGGCGACGCCCTGCGAAGCGCCTTTATCGGGAATGGGGTAGCGCCATAACAACTCCCCTACTGTGTCGGCCCCCTGAATGCCCAGTTTTTTGCGAACACGGCTCTCGTGCCCAAGGACGGTTTCCGGCGCGCTCGCACCCAACAAATGCGCAATCTGTTCGGACGTGCGCCCGGCAGCCAAATGGGCCAACACCTTGAGCTCGATCGGCGAAAGGTTGTACTCGCTCAAACGCACGGGCTCAGCAACCGCACGCGGCGATACGATGGTTTGGCGAGCGTGCCGTAGTTTTTTTAGTTCCACCCATTGCTCAGGACCTTGGGGATCGGGCCTTAAGCGGTTCAGGTGAATGAGCAAATTTGTGCGCAAATTTTCAATCAATGCCACCGGATCAGAGATCGGTTGCTGCAAAACTTTTTGTGCAAGCTGCGAAACCGTCTGAGCATCCTCTTGAATTCGTTTGAGGAAAACCAGCAAATCACGGTCAAAGTTACGACCTAGATTCAGCATGTCTTGAAAACGCCACCGAACATGTTGGCCCGAATCGATCCGGGTATTGACGTACGGATAAGGGTTGGCCTGGGCAGCACCGTAATGCGCACTTAAGGCCTCATTCAGTACGTTGAGGCCCCAAGTCGCTTCCGTGTAGCCCAGCTCGTATGTATGGGCTACTCGTTGACGCCCCAGGGCCTGAATCAGTGCTTCGACGCGCTTAAGTACCTGCGTCTTGGTTTTGTCCTCGCGGGCCTTAGCCTCTTGCGCCACGCGGCTCTTCTCGTGTGCAGCACGCTGCGCCTCTGTGATCTGCTGCACCAACTGCGAATGCAGTTGCACCATGCGTAACTGCCAGGCGGGTAGGTCAGATGCGAGTGCCTCAGGCGATGTTTGCGCCGCATTCGCTCCAGGGGCTGACTGCACGTGGATTTGTTTTCGCGCCCGTACCGCACCAAGCACTTCGGGGTCCATCAATGCTTCCACCCCCAGGCTCTCGCGCACACGAACGGCGTCCCACCCCTTTTGCCTAGGGGTGAACTGAACATCGGGCAGATGGGGGTTGGCCAATGGCGAAACGGCATGGACATTGACCATGTCGGTCACCCAAGCAAGCAATTGCGTGGCCTGCCTAAGTGTCAATGCAGACAGCCGTTCACTATCGACACCCTTAAGCTGCTCAGATAGAGATTCCAACTTCGCGCGCGTCTTGTTGCCCAGTTGCCTCTTTCTTTCCTCTGGGCTTTTTATTCTCTTGGCACGCACAGGTTTCGGCTGACTCTTCTGAGTCAGCTCGGCGGGAGCAAGCGGCGTGACAGGCTGGCTTAGGGAGCGGGTTGGATCGGTGGCGCTGGCGGGCTCGGGCTGAGCAGGAGCCACCACAGACTTTTCCTGCTCGCGCATAGCCCTAAAAGCTTCCCCTGCATATTGGGTCCAGGCCGTTCTGCCTTCTTCGCTAGGTCTGGAGTCCGCCACAAAACCCAATTTGCGCCTAAGGAATATGCCCAGATTGGGCATGCCACCAAACGCCCGGCGCAGTTGCAGGGGCAGTCCATACACGTTGGTGCCCAGCGCACGCGCGAGGTCCGTCAACTCGGTTCTGAAGCTACTGATTTGCTTATCTAAAAACGTATCCACCAGATTCATTGAAAAGGAATGCTTCTGACTCTGGAGAGCCGCTTGAACATGCTCTATAAAACGAAGCAACGTAGGCAACACATGCGCGTTTTGTGGTGAAGAAAGTACCTCACGGGTCGCCTTGTTCTGCTGCACTTGCCAAGCAGGCAACGCCTGCTTCGAAGATGCAGAACGAGACTTAGGCTTAGGCGACTCATCACCGTGAGCAGGTTCGGGGTAACTCAATCCTCTCAAGGCCGGATCGGTGTGATTGCCGAAGATACGTTTTTCTACTGGCCTACCCCCAAGCTCAGCCCCAAGCTCAGCCACAACCTCCTGCCCCTGCGCATCACCCCCACTACGACGCCA
>CAZZAD010000026.1:0-8481 GCA_964652055.1 uncultured Burkholderiaceae bacterium
CGCGCTTGAAGTAGTCGCCGAAGCTGAAGTTGCCCAGCATCTCGAAGAAGGTGTGATGGCGCGCGGTGTAGCCGACGTTTTCCAGATCGTTGTGCTTGCCGCCGGCGCGGATGCACTTTTGCGAGCTGGTGGCGCGGGTGTACGGGCGCTTATCAAAACCCAGGAACACGTCCTTGAACTGGTTCATGCCCGCGTTGGTAAAGAGCAGCGTGGGATCGTCGCCGGGCACCACGGGGCTGGAGGCCACGATGGTGTGGCCTTGGGACTCGAAGTACTTGAGAAATTTGGAGCGGATGTCGGCAAGCTTCATGGGGAAGAATTCGCGGCGGAGGCAGACGAGCCTCAGAGGGGCGCGATGATACTTGTGCAACGCAGGTTCAGCGCCCGCACAGTGACGCGAGCATGGCCACGGCCGGGTGTCTGAGCCCCGCCACCGCTGCTGCATGCGCCAGGCCCGACACCCCAAAGAGCACGATCAGCGCACCCGCTAAGGGCCGCAGCCTCTGGCGCCACTGCGGCCAGCGCGACCGACTGCCTGAGAGCGTGACGCCCACATCCACCGCCAACATGGCGGGCAAGGTGCCTAAGCCAAAGGCCAACATCACGAAGGCGCCCTGCCCCACACCACCAGCCGTCAGCGCCAGAGGCAGCGCCGCATACACCATGCCGCAGGGAATCCAGCCCCACGCCAACCCCGCCAGCCAGGCGTGCAGCGCGCGGCGCGGCGGTACCACGTGGCGCGCCAGCGGCGCGATCCGGCGCCAAAGCGCCACGCCCAAAGGCTCCAGCCGTTTGAGCAAGGTTGAACGGCCAAACATCGACAGCCCCACCGCCACTAGCGCCAGGCTGCCCAGCGCCAGCAACAGCACCTGCACGGGACGCACCTCACTGGCATAAAGACGACCACCGATAACGCCGATGAGCGCTCCGGCAACGGTGTAACTGGTGATGCGGCCCAGGTGATAGCCCGCCGCCAGCCGCGCCGCCGACACCTGAGGCGCACGGTTGAACTGGATGGCGCTGACAAACCCACCACACATGGCCACGCAATGGACACCCCCCAATAGGGCGAGCGTGAAAGCGGCGCCTGCTTCGACTAAAGGCAATTGCATGTCATTTCGATGCGTATTAAGAGCAAGAAGAAGTGCAACTCGGAAACGAAATGGCGACGCCACTCAGTCCTTATTCCCTCCCCTTCAAGGGGAGGTTGATATTGAATTCCCTCCCCTTCAAGGGGAGGGTTAGGGTGGGGATGGGGTCCGTTAAAAAGTGAACTTTGCCCCGTACAACCCCATCCCCACCCCTGCCCTCCCCTTGAAGGGGAGGGAGTTTCAAAAACAACCCTGTCGCCACTCGGTGGAAATTGAAATCAAATCACTTTGGAATAGCGCTGCAAACGCTCATCACCGCGCAAGTAGCGATCAAACACCATGGCCACGGCACGCACCAGCAGACGGCCGCGCGGGGTCACGGTGATCCACTGGGCGTCTTCCTCCACCAAGCCGGCTTCAATCAATGAAGCCAGCGCCGCGCGCTCAGACTGAAAGTAGGTGTCAAAGTCGATGAGGTTGGACTCCGATACCGCTTCCTTGGACACAACAAACTGGCACATGAGCGACATGATGACAGCACGCCGCAGCACATCATCGCGATCGAGCATCACGCCGCGCGAGGTGGGCAGGACGCCGGCCTCGACGGCGTCGTAATACTCATCGAGCGTGCGCACGTTCTGCGCGTAGGTGGGGCCCACCGCACTGATGGCCGACACCCCCAGACCCAGCAGGTCGCACTCGGCATGTGTGCTGTAACCCTGAAAGTTGCGATGCAGCCGCCCTTGCGCCTGTGCGCGCGCCAGCTCATCGTCCTGGCGCGCAAAGTGATCCATGCCGATGTACACATAACCGGCCTGAGTCAGGCGCTCCACCGCATCGCTCATGATGTTCATTTTGGTGAGCGGGCTGGGCAACGCCTCGGTGTTGATGCGCCGTTGCGGTTTGAAGCGCTCGGGCAGATGGGCATAGTGGTAAAGCGCCACGCGGTCGGGCGCCAGAGCCAGCACGTGGTCGAGTGTGGCGGCAAAACTGCTGCGCGTTTGCAGCGGCAAACCGTAAATGAGATCCAGGTTGACGGAGCGAAACCCGGCTGCGCGCGCGGCCTGTACGGTGTTCGCAGTCAGATCAAAACCCTGTACACGGTTCACCGCCTGCTGCACCTGTGCATCAAAGTCCTGCACGCCGATGGACATGCGGTTAAAGCCCAGCTGGGCCAGCGTGTGAATCTTGTCTGCAGGCGCGGAGCGCGGATCCACCTCGACCCCAAACTCACCGCGCGGTGCCAGGGGAAAAAGTGTCGTCAGCCCCTTCATGAGCTGATGCAGCTCTTCATTGGAAAGGTACGTGGGCGTGCCCCCGCCTAGGTGCAGCTGCTCCACCGCGCTGACGTGTGTGCACTGCTGCGCCACGAGCTGCGCCTCACGCAGCACCGCGCTGATGTAGCGCGCGGCGCGACGGTGATCACGCGTGACCACCTTGTTGCAGGCGCAGTAGTAACAAACGGTGTCGCAAAACGGCACGTGCACATAGAGCGACAGGGGCGGCGCCGCAGGCACGCCAGCGCGCTGCGCCAGGGCTGCACCATAGGCCGGTGCCCCAAAGGCCTCGGTAAAGCGATCGGCCGACGGATAAGACGTGTAGCGCGGACCGGGCCGGTCAAATGCGCGCAGCACCTCAGGGGCAGGAATTTCAAGCGTGGCAATTGCAGACATGAGCCCACACGGATGTCGAGCAGGAACTAATAGCTCGCAGACTAATATCGGACCCCTTGTGCTCCATCGTTTGAACTTTGCTTCGCTTGATACAGATCAACACTGCCTAATCCATGAGCGCCCCCCTGCCCCCGCCGTTTTCTGCTGCCCACTTGAAGGTGGCATGCGCCAGTTGCAACCTGCGCGAACTGTGTATGCCGGTGGGACTGCAACCGACTGAGCTGGCCCATCTGGAGACGCTGATTTCAAAGCGCCGCCGTCTGGCCCGGGGTGAAGCACTGTTCCGTACGGGTGAACCCTTCACCGGGCTGTACGCGCTGCGGTTTGGTTTTGTAAAAAGCCAGGTCACCACCCCCGACGGACGCGAACAGGTCACGGGTTTTCACATGGCTGGAGAAATTGTGGGGCTCGATGGCATCAGCACCGAGGTGCACACCTGTGACGTGTTGGCCCTGGAAGACACCGAGGTCTGCGAAATTGCGTACGACCGCGTGGAAGAAGTGGCTCAGTCCGTGCCCGTGTTGCGCCAGCACTTCCACAAGGTGATGAGCCGCGAAATCGTGCGTGAGCACGGTGTGATGCTGCTGTTGGGCAGCATGCATGCGGAAGAGCGACTGGCGGCGTTTTTGCTGAATCTGTCACAACGCTTTGAAGCGCGCGGCTATTCACGCAGTGAGTTTGTTTTGCGAATGACACGCGCTGAAATTGGCAGCTACCTGGGACTGAAGCTCGAAACCGTCAGCCGCGCGTTGTCACGCTTTGCCTCCGATGGGCTCCTGGAGGTCAATCAAAAACATGTGCGCATCGTGGACACGGCAGGTTTGCGGGCGAGGGTCGATGGCAAGCCGGATTGCCGCAATTAACGCGGTCGGTTCACTTCACTGGGCGGATGCTGCAAAAACATGGTCAGTGTGGCGGCAGCGGCCGTGAGCCCCCAAAAAAAGAAAAACATGCCGGTGTAAATCCACTGGCTGGAGGCTTCGAGTGGCACCCCAAACGGGTGCAGGTCGGCCGGATCAAACACCGCAAAAAAAGCAAACTCGCCGACTGCCGCCAGCAAAAATGCCGACCACAACACACGCACGATGCGGCGTGTGCGCTCCGTGTTATCGGGGAGTGACGACATGGGAGTTCTCCTGAGCAGGGACACGTTCGGCTTTGAGGGCACGAGGCGCGCGTGCAGATGTTTTTTCACTGAGCACCACGTCGGCGCCCTGCACAGCAATCCATGCCGTCACCAAACCGGCCACCACGACGCTGGCCGGCAAGGCCACGACGAGCCACATCATCGGTTCGGAGTACCAGGGGCGTGGAGTGGGCGGGGTTTCGTTGATCATGGTGAATCTCTCGTGTCAGTACGTTGCGCGGGAATAGGCCCTGTCGCGTGATCACATTTCTACGTGGCGCTCTTCGTCCGTCATCCCCGCGCAGGCGGGGATCCAGGCGGTCGCCATCACCGGTACTGGATCCCCGCCTGCGCGGGGATGACGACTAGATGCGCGAACAACACCCGTGCGCATCGTTCCCTCTCATCCACTACCGCAACCCCAAAAACCGCGTTCGTTCACGCACACGAACCGCATCATTGCCCACAGCAGTAATTTCCAGCTCCACCGTGTGCGAGCCTGGTGCAATGGCATCGGCATCGGCCTGCAAGCGTAGCGACACTGACCGCGTCGTGGCTGCCGGCACCTCAATCACGGCACCATCGGCCACCACCAGGTCGGGCAGACCACGGGCACTGAGCGTGTAAGTCTGCGGGACTTCAAGCGTGTTCATCACTTGGAGGCGGTAGGCATTTTCAACCCGCGCGCGGCCCTGCGTGTCGATCACTTCACGCGCCAGGGCATGGCGGTCGCGAATGACATCCACCTTGAGCGGCACACGCCACCACAACGACAGGACCAGCACCAGACACACGCCACCCAAAATGGCGCCATACACCAGGGTGCGCGGTCGCAGGATATGCGCCCAGATCTGCGCACGGGTGTAGCCGCGGATGAGCGCGTTATCGGTGGCGTAGCGGATCAGTCCCTTGGGTTGACCGGTGCGCTCCATCACTACGTTGCAGGCATCAATGCACGCCGCACAGCCGATGCATTCGTACTGCAGGCCATTGCGTATATCAATGCCGGTGGGGCACACCTGCACACACAGCCCACAATCCACACAATCGCCCAGCGCACGCGCTGCACGGTCCTTGGTGCCCATGCCGCGTGGCTCGCCACGCCGGGTGTCGTAGGTCACGATCAGTGTGTCTTTGTCGAACATGGCGCTTTGAAAGCGCGCATAGGGGCACATGTAGATGCACACCTGCTCACGCAACCAGCCGGCGTTGCCATAGGTGGCCAGGCCATAAAACAATATCCAGAACGTGGCCCAGCTGCCCACATGAAAACTTGCCAGGTTGCTGGCCAGCGCCTGTACGGGCGTGAAGTAACCCACAAACGTGAAGCCGGTCCACAACGCCACGGCGATCCAGGCCGCATGCTTGGCCGCTTTGAGCAAGGTCTTGCGCACGGAGTGCGCGGAGCGATCAAGCGCCATGCGCTTGGCACGATCGCCTTCAATCACGCGTTCGATCCACATGAAAATTTCTGTGTACACCGTCTGTGGGCAGGCATACCCACACCACAGGCGCCCGCCAACGGCCGTGAACAGAAACAAACCCAAGGCACTGATGATGAGCAGTGCGGCCAGATAGATCACGTCCTGTGGCCACAACACCAGGCCAAAGAGATAAAACTTGCGCGCCGCCAAATCAAAGAGCACCGCCTGGCGCTCATTCCAGACAAGCCAGGGGCCACCGTAAAAAACCAGTTGCGTCAGCCACACCATGAGCCAGCGCAGGCGCTGGAAGTAACCCAGCGACTTGTCAACGCGCGCGCGCGGGTAAATCTCTTTGCGCTTGGTGTAGAGCGACTCGACGAATTCAAGCGGGCGCTCTGTAGGCGCCGGGTCGCGCGGGGTCATGGCCACTCAAGACTCATTGTTTCGCCACGCCTAGCGACAACACATACGCCGCCACCACATGAATTTCGCCGGGCGTGAGAATGTTTTTATGTGCCGGCATGACCCCATCACGACCAGTGGTGATGGTTTCAACGATGGCCTTTTCCGTTCCGCCATACAGCCAGATGCGGTTGGTCAGATCGGGGGCGCCCATGGCTTGGTTGCCTTTGCCCTCAGGCCCATGACAACCGGCGCAAACAGCGAACTTGCCCTGTCCGCGCGCGGCGCGTGCGGCATCGTGCGCAACACCCGAAAGCGACAGCACGTAATGCGCCACATCGGTCACGTTTTGTCCGCCCCCGATGGCTTGCGCCATGGGCGGCATCATTCCGGTGCGGCCTTCGGTGATGGAGGCCTTGATGGCCTCGGGCGTGTTGCCATAGAGCCATTCGGCATCCGTCAGGTTGGGAAAGCCTTTGGTTCCGCGCGCATCCACACCATGGCACGCTGCGCAGTTGTTCTGGAACAGGCGCTCGCCCATCTGACGCGCACGCGCATCGCGCGCCACTTCTTTCAAGTCTTTGGCTAGATAAGCGTCATACAACGGACCGTACAAGGCGGCGCCGGCTTTGACATCGCTGTCGTGCTCGCCGGCCGAGGTCCAGTGCAGCGTGCCTTTGAACACCGAGCCCAGCCCCGGATACAACACTAAATATCCCAGCGAGAACAACACCGTCAGATAGAACAGCACCATCCACCAGCGCGGCATGGGTTGGTTCAGTTCGCGCAGATCGCCGTCCCAAACGTGGCCGGTGGTCTGCGCCGGGGCGCCTTCAGAACCGGGGGCACGCTTGACGCGATGCGTGCTCTGCATCTTGAGCAACACGCCGCAACCGATGACCGAGATCACCGTCAGGATGGCCACGTAGTAATCCCAGAACAGGGTGGCAAAGTCGCTCATCGTTTGCTTCCAGTGGGTGTGTCGTGTTCGTCCAGCGGCAGCCGTGCGGCGGCATCGAAGCGACTGCGCTGCGCTTTGCTATAGGCCCATAGGGCAATGCCGATGAAACTCACAAAGGCCAGCACGGTGATCACGGCACGAATGTCATTCAAATCCATAGTCATCCCCCGATCCGTGTACTAACGCGCCCGGCGCAATTGCACGCCCAGCCCCTGCAGATAAGCAACGAGCGCGTCGAGTTCAGTTTTGCCGGCCAACGCGGCAGGGGCCGCCGCGATGTCCTCATCGGTGTAAGGCACACCAATGCGCCGCAAGGCAAGCATGCGTGCAACCACGTTGTCATCGGCCACGCTGGTTTGGGCCAACCACGGATAAGCCGGCATGTTGGATTCGGGAACCACATCGCGCGGGTTGTTCAAATGCACGCGATGCCATTCATCGGAATAACGCTGGCCCACGCGCGCCAGATCCGGACCCGTGCGCTTGCTGCCCCACAAGAAGGGATGGTCATACACAAATTCACCGGCCTCTGAATAATGGCCATAGCGCTGCGTTTCGGCATGCAACGTGCGGATCATTTGCGAATGGCAACCGCTACAACCTTCGCGGATATAAAGATCGCGGCCCACCAGGCGCAGCGGGTCATAGGGTTTGATCCCCGGCGCAGGCTGTGTGGTCTGCCGCTGGAAATACAGCGGCACGATCTCCACCAGGCCGCCCACGGCAACCACCAGAACAATCAGGATGACCATGAGCCAGGAGTTGCGCTCGATGAAATCGTGTGTGAGTTTCATGGCGTGGCTCTACTTATGCATGTGCTGGCGCTGGCGCCAACACTTTGTCTACGACAGGGGTTCCCGCTTGCACGGTCTTCCAAACGTTCCAGGCCATGATGACCATGCCGCCCAGATAGAGCACACCACCGGCCAGTCGAATGACATAAAACGGGAACGTGGCTTTGACGCTCTCCACGAAGGAATAGGTGAGCGTGCCGTCGTCATTGACCGCGCGCCACATCAGCCCTTGCATCACGCCGGCAATCCACATGGCGGCGATGTAGAGCACGATGCCCAGCGTGGCCACCCAGAAGTGCAGGTTGACCGCACGCATGGAGTGCATCTGCGTCAGGCCATACAGACGCGGAATCAGCCAATAGAGCGCGCCCATCGTCACCAGACCCACCCAACCCAACGCACCGGAGTGCACGTGGCCGATAGTCCAGTCCGTGTAGTGCGACAGCGCATTGACGGTTTTGATGGACATCATCGGCCCCTCAAACGTGCTCATGCCGTAAAACGACAGCGACACGATGAGGAATTTGAGGATCGGGTCTTCGCGCAACTTATGCCAGGCACCCGACAAGGTCATGATGCCGTTGATCATGCCGCCCCAACTGGGCGCCAGCAGGATGAGCGAGAAGACCATGCCTACGGATTGCGCCCAGTCGGGCAACGCCGTGTAGTGCAGGTGATGCGGGCCGGCCCACATGTAAGTGAAGATCAGCGCCCAGAAATGCACGACGCTCAACCGATACGAATACACCGGGCGCTGCGCGGCCTTGGGGATGAAGTAATACATGATCCCCAGAAAACCCGCCGTCAGAAAGAAGCCCACGGCGTTGTGGCCATACCACCACTGCACCATGGCATCTTGCGTGCCGGCGTAGATCGAATACGACTTGGTGAGCGAGACCGGAATGGCCATGCTGTTGACGATGTGCAGCAGCGCCACTGTCAGGATGTAAGCCCCAAAAAACCAGTTGGCCACAAAAATGTGCGACACCTTGCGCTTGGCGATGGTGCCG
>CAZZAD010000026.1:8491-19180 GCA_964652055.1 uncultured Burkholderiaceae bacterium
TTCCTTGCTGGAGGTCATCCCCAGAGGTAAGGTGATGGCCGCCAGAACGATTACGGCTTGCCAACCCCAAAACGTGAACCAGGCCAGACGCGGGGCAAACAATGAGGCATGCGAGGTCCGTTGCACGACAAAGTAACTCGTCGCAAAGAGCCCACAACCCCCAAAGGCAAACACGACCGCATTGGTATGCAGCGGCCGCAGCCGACCATAAGAGAGCCAGGAAATCCCAAAGTTGAGCTCGGGCCAAGCCAGTTGTGCGGCGATGAACACCCCCACCAGCATGCCCACCACGCCCCACACCACGGTCATGATGGAAAAGGCTCGCACCACGCCATAGTCATATGTGCCCGCCACATCCGACCCGGCGCGCACCTCAGTTGTTTCCGACATTGAATAAACCCCGCTTTTTAATTTTCGTGTGCTGTGCAACGAAGGCCCGCATCTTAGGGATGCGGGCTGCATTCAAGTTTGACTCAAATCAACTTGAAGGTCCGCGAATCGAATACCCACATGAACGCTAAGCGCTATCAACCGCTGATGCGGTAGGGGTTTTTATTTCGTCAAGTCGCGTGAAGGCAGCTCGTGGTCATCCAACACTCGCGTGCCTTCTTGCTCCAGCCCGTCGAACTGCCCACTCATGACGGCCCACACCAGCACGGCGCCGATCAACAGCACCAGTGCAACGGACAGGGGAATGAGCAGGTACAAAGCATCCATCGACTGACCCTCAAGGCTCACTCACCAGATTCCGGCCTCGCCTCGGCATACCAGCGATTGACCGCTGGTCCAAAGTTGTAGTCGTAGGTGTAGGGCGAGGCGCGAAAACTCGCCATCGATAAGCCCGCCCTCTGCGCGTTGTATTGAGAGACCATCAGGTGCCCGGTGCTGTCATTCCAGACGTCGAGATAGCCCTGGTGATCGAACGCCGCCTCGCCCGCAAAGCGTCCGGGCTTGCCGGCCGCTGCGTCGGGATGCCAACCGTCACCATCCTTAACCAAGTAGATATCGCCGTTTTCACGCGTAAAAAACGAATAGATCCCACTGGGTTTTCGTGTTGCGCCGCTCGCTGCCACGAGTTCATATCTACCCGCTACCAAGCTCTTTAACTTCCAGACGGCTCCTCCAGATCTGAAGTCGCCCGGATAGCGGTTGACATACAAGTTATCGTTCGACGGCTGCAAGATCGTGCCACCTCGATTGATGCGCTTGGTCACCTTCCCGTCAACAATCTGCAACACGCCCCACAACTCAGGCGACATACCGCGTGTGACATCAAACGCCGAACGCATGTTGTCCGACTGCCACATGCGCGCAGGGTTGCTGGAGTCAGGGATCGATTTTTCAATTCCCGTGCGGCCACGAACAGAGCCGAAGTAGTACATACCGTCGGGCACCGACTTCAATCCACCCGGCGTATTCATCAACACCTTGCCACTGGGCAAGTGCACCAATTCTTTATCAGTCAATGTGTGAGAAATAATGAACCCCTGTCCAGCGTGTTCGCCCTCAACGGCGGTGTAACGACGCGGCGTTGTGGCATGCGGCGCCACGGTGTACTTGAATGGCTTTTCTCCTCCTCGCGACGAGGATTCGGACAATAGAACGGTGGGCTCATCCCAACGCTGCGCTGGGCGCCCTTGCAACTGAGGACCCTCCAGATCACTGCCGATCGCTCGACCAGGCACGCTGAGCGCTTGGCGAACTTCCTTCGGATCCATCGCCGGAAACTCTTCCTTTCCCGGAACTGCAGGCACGTCCTTGGTATGTCCACCCAAAATGGTGGCGTCCCCCGCACCGGGAAGCACGGCGTAGCCCGGCGCTTGTGCTTTGGGTTCATTAGGCAGCGTGGTGTACTGCGCCGCAGGGCGCACGGATCTGTCGCGCAGCTCAGACAAAAACAGTGCCCCACCTACGGCCAAACTCACCGCCCGCCCCACCGGATGCAACTTGGCCACTTGGGTTGCCACCCCCAAGAACCGCTGAAACCCCGGGCCGTTAAACAGGGACACCGTGGGCAATGCGGGCGCCCCAGCGCCCCAGCCCAATGTCTGCGTGGCCGTCATGCCCACCATGGCCGCACCGGCAAGCGGAAGTGTGTTGCTCAGGCCAGTAGATGCCGCCGCCGTCGACACATCGTGCAATCCAGTTTGCAATGGCCGCAAAGGCGCAACGTGGGCTGAGGCATGGATCGATGGAATGTCTGGCGCCTCAAACTTTGGGAAGTCCAAACCCACACTACCGGGAGGCTGAAAAACAACGGTTCCCGCCCTGGGCGACGCGCTTGAGATCGGAAACGGCTTATCAACAACTGATGGCCAACCACCATGGGTCACTGAACCCGTGGACAGTGGCATCAAGTTTTTAATCGGCAAAGACATAGAACCCCGGCAACGTCATCTCGTCAACTCAATGCGAAGGTGCAGAGCTTGTAGCTCAGGCGCTTCAATATGGGAAGAGCCACACCACCTCAACCCGATGAGTCCGTGCACCCGCGGGCCAAAAAGTTATGGTGATGCAGCACGCACGACGTTATCGGCGCGGCCTACGCAACGCATTACCCACCACCAGCAAGGAGCTCGCCGCCATGCCAACGGCAGCCATCGCCGGGGAGAGCCAGCCCAGCGCTGCCAGGGGCAGCACACCGATGTTGTAGAGCGCGGCCCAGAAAAAATTCTGGCGCACTCGCTGCAACGCCTGACGTGCAGTAAGCACCGTGGCAGCAACCTGAGTCAGATCAGCATTGAGCACGATGAAATCCGCACGCGTCTGCGCCAGCGCGGCACCGCCCAGCTCGCTACCTATTGCAAAGCTCACGTCGGCTTGGGCCAGGACCGGCGCGTCATTCATGCCATCGCCCATCATGGCCACGCGCTGACCGGCGCGCTGCAGGCGTTCGATGTACTCGCGCTTGTCCTGTGGCCGCATCTGCGCCAGCGCCTCATCGGCTTGCAGCCCCACCTGCGCCGCCATCTGTTGCACTGAAGCAGCCCGGTCGCCCGATATCAGCACGGGCCTCACGCCCAGCCCCCGCAGCTCATGCACCGCGTCGGCTGCGCCCGTACGCAGCGTTTCGCCAAAGTTAAATAGCGCGATGGGTCCGCGGGCATCGGCCAGCACAGCCACGCCTCCGGCAGCAGGCTCATCACCCCACGCTGCGTGGGCTCCGCCACACAGTTCAAGCGCGTAGTCCATACGCCCCAAGCGATAGCGCCGCTCATGCACTGTGCCTTCCACACCCTGCCCTGCGCGCACATGCAAATCCTGTGCGGGTAAAACCTCAAGACGCGCATCGTCAGCCGCCGAACTGAGCGCGGATGAATACGGGTGGGTCGAGGCGCGCGCTAACGCTGCGGCTATAGCAAGCACACCATCCGACGAACGATGATCGTCACGGAGCAATGCCACCTTCAATAAGCGCGGCGTGTGTGTAGTCAGGGTGCCGGTCTTGTCAAACGCAAAGGTGTCGATATGCGCCAGCGACTCCAACGCGGCGGCTCGGGTCAGCAGCACGCCGCCACGTGCCAGTCGCGCCTGCGCTGCGCTCCACACCGTGGGCGCGGCCAAGGACAACGCGCAAGGGCAGGTGGCAATGAGCACCGCCAGCACATTGGGCAATGCCTGGGTCGGATCGATCAGGCTCCACACCGCCCACGTGCCCGCACAGACGCACAGCACCACCCACAAAAAGACTCGCGCTACCCGATGCGCCATTTCCATCACAGGAGGCCGCGCCTCGCCCGCCTGATCCACCAGGCGGCGCAGTGCGGCCAACGCCGTTTGTTCACCCGTGCGCGTCACTTCCAGCACGACCGGCGCCTCAAGGTTGATCGAGCCCGCAAGCACCGCCGCACCGGGCCCGACCGACGTGGGCCGCGCCTCGCCCATGAGCCAGGCTTGGGACACCGCACTGGTGCCTGAGGCAATCACACCATCGGCGGCAAAGGCATCACCGGCCAGCACCCACAACCGATCACCCGGCGCCAGTTGAGTGGCACTGACCACGTCATGTGCTGTAGATGCCGCATCGTCGCTGGCGCGCAGTCGGCGTGCGGGCTGCACCGCGGCTTGCTCGGCCGCCTGCACCCGCGCCTGTGAGCGCTCCAGCGCACGAGCCTGCACCCAGCGGCTGGCCAGCACCAGCGCCACGAACATGGTGATGGAGTCGAAGTACACCGCGCCCTGCGCCTGCACCGTGGCCGCAACGCTGGCGCCAAACGCGGCCAGCAAGCCCAATGCAATGGGCACATCCATGCCCACCGCACGCGCGCGCAACTGATGCACGGCGGCGCGCAGCAAGGGCACCACACAAAAGAGCATGACCGGCACCGTGAGCACGAGTTGCGCCACGCGCAGCAGTTGCTCCACATCGGACGCAATGTCACCGGTGGCGGTGATGTAGGCGGGAAAGGCCAGCATCATCACCTGCATCATCACCAGCCACGCCAGCAATACGCGCGCCAACGCCACACGCGCCGCACGCTGCGTCTGAGCAACGCTGCGCTCAGTGGCATAGCCCAACGATTGAACCCGGGCGCGCAAGCGCGCCGCATCGACACGGGCCGCATCAAACCGCACTAAAGCGCGCTGCGCACCAAAATCAACATGGGCCTGAGCCACCCCCGGCAACGCGCGCAAGCGCGCCTCAATCAACAAGGCGCAGGCCGCACACACCATGCCGTACACGGGAAACGTGCAGCGCTCGGCGGCGTGAATGTTTTCTGGTGGTGCGGCCGATGAATTGGCGGCACCACTGCGCACCCGGAAAAGCTCTTCAGCAATAAACGCGCAGCCATGACAGCAGTAACGCAGGCGTGCACTGCCGAGCTGTTGTTCGACTGCGGTCCCCGCCTCGCACCGATCGCCGCAATGGGCGCACAGGTCACCGCCGCTCACCCAGCGCTCACCCACCGAAGTCCGCGCTAATCAGATCCAGCCGGTCCGTGCAGAACGCGTCTACCCCCCAGCTCATCAGCAGGGCTGCACGCACGGGGGTGTTGACGGTGTAACAAAACAGCCAGTAGCCCGCGGCCTTGATGGCATGCGCGCGTTCGGGTGTGAGGTACTTCTGGTTGGTATGCAATGCAACGCAACCCAGCGCTTCCATGTGAGCTGCCCAGTCATCGGGTACCTGGTCGGTGAGCCAGCCGCGCGGCAGGTCAGGCGCAGTGGCGCGCGCCGCATGCAGGGCCGCTTCGCTAAACGAGGACATCAAAGGCACGCGCTCATCAATGTGTGCAGCCCGATCCCCACCGGCACGTACGCAATCGGCATAAAGCCGCGCCGTCTCGCGCGCCACGATTTCACCCGTGGCGGCCTCAAAGCCCTCCACGGGTTTGATCTCGATGTTGATCCAGGTGTCCTGCGCACGACACAACGCCACGGCATCGGCAAACGTGGGCACAGACTCTTGAGCAAACTCGGGCGCAAACCAAGTGCCTGCATCGAGTGCGGTCAGTTGCTTTGAAGTCAGATCTGACACCCGACCGTGCCCAATGGTGGTGCGCTCCAAGGTTTCGTCGTGCAACAGCACGGGCACCTGATCAGCAGCAAGTACCGCATCGAATTCCACCGCGCGGTAACCGCGCTCCCGCCCTACACGCAGCGCGGCCAAAGTATTTTCAGGAGCCAGAGTGCCCGCGCCGCGATGCGCAAGCACTCGCGCGTAGGGCCAAGGCAGGTGATGGGAAAAAAACATAAAACCCTTACGCAGCAACAAAACGGCTCAAAGCATATCTGCCGCCAAATCACTCAGACGCCCTACGGCTGTTGTTCGATGGGGCCATAGGCACCACACATCCCTCGCGTATTTGCGGTGTTCACCGCGGTCAGGAGCGCAGCTGCCGGAATTTTTCAACTGGACTTGGCATGCTTGCGCCCTTGTACTCACAAATAAATAGGTGTCAGTCGGAATGGGTGCGCTGTCTTTCATTCGGGTATTGGATCTGACGCGTGTACTGGCCGGACCCTGGTG
The DNA here is from genome assembly GCA_964652055.1 of uncultured Burkholderiaceae bacterium. Lineage (GTDB taxonomy): Bacteria > Pseudomonadota > Gammaproteobacteria > Burkholderiales > Burkholderiaceae_F > CAZZAD01. Next base: position 14,463 of record CAZZAD010000026.1, read on the forward strand.
CACGCAGTTGCTGGCGGACATGGGCGCTGATGTCATCAAGATAGAGCGGCCCGCAGGTGAGGAAGGCGGCGGCGGTGATGACACCCGCGCCTGGGGCCCGCCCTGGCTCAAAGACGTGCGTGGCGCCGATACCACCGAGTCGGCCTATTACCTTTCAGCCAATCGGGGCAAACGCTCGGTGGCCATCGACTTTTCACGCAAGGCGGGGCAGGACGTACTGCGCCAGTTGGTCTCACGCTGCGATGTGCTGGTGGAGAACTACGTGGCCGGCCACCTGGCCAAGTACGGTCTGGACTACGACACGCTCAAGGAAATCAACCCCAAGCTGATTTACTGCTCCATCACCGGCTTTGGCCAGACGGGCCCCTACAAAGACCTACCGGGTTATGACTTTGTGATCCAGGCCATGTCGGGGCTGATGTCCATCACCGGCGAGCGCGATGACCGCCCGGGAGGCGGGCCACAAAAAGCGGGCGTGGCCATCAGCGATCTGCTCACGGGCCTGTATGCCGCCTCGGCCATCCAGACCGCGCTCATCCATCGGCTGCGCACCGGCAAGGGCCAGTTCATTGATCTGGCGCTCTTTGATGTGATGCTGGGCTCACTGGCCAACCAAAACCTCAACTACCTCACGTCCACACAGATTCCCCAGCGCCATGGCAACGCGCACCCCAACATCGTGCCCTACCAGGCCTTTGCAGCAGCCGATGGCTATGTGGTGGTGGCTGTGGGCAACGATGCGCAGTACGAGAAACTGTGCGAAGCCATGGACCGGCTCGATTTATTCCTCGACAAACGTTTCCGTACCAATGCTGACCGTGTACGCCACCGCGACGTGCTGGTGCCCGTATTGACCGATGAGTTTGCGCGACGGCCCGTGCAGTGGTGGGTCAATAAACTGGAAGCTGCAGGCGTGCCCTGCGGCCCCATCAACGATATTGCGCAGGCTATGGCCCACCCGCAAGCACAAGCGCGCGGCATGCGCATGGACCTGCCCCATCCCCGAGCCGGCTATGTCCCGTTGGTGGGCAACCCGATCAAGATGTCCGAAACCCCAGTGACCTACAAGGACCCCCCACCCACGATGGGCCAACACACCGATGAGGTGCTCAAGGGGTTGGTCGGGCTCGACGACGCGGCCCTTTACCTATTGCGCCAGCGCAAGATCATTTGACGTGATTGATTTGACATGATTCGGTGGACGTGAAGCGGCACACTCTCTTCCTGCGAATCACGGGACAGGTGCAAGGTGTGGGGTTTCGCTACGCAACGTGTTTACGCGCCCGTGAGCTGGGGCTGTGTGGCTGGGTACGCAACCGAAGCGACGGTGGGGTTGAGCTGCTGGCTGCGGGCAGTCCAGCAGCCTGCGAGGAATTGGCCGCATGGGCGCAGCACGGCCCACCGGCTGCGAGAGTGACGGATGTCGCGTCGCTTGAAGCCACACCAGAGATGCTGGCCACCCTCGGCAGCCAGTTTGTGCAGGAACTGACCTGACGTCATAGCGGTATAGGCCCGCGTGGCACCATGACCCGAGTCAAGAAAAGGGGGCTATGGCTCTTGCCAGGCCAGGCCCACCCTTCGATACTGCAGCGCTTAAGCACACCTGAGGCTCTGCCATGCCGTCCGATACCGCCGGTTCCAACTCAACTTTCATCGAGCACTTCCGGGACGATATTTTCACGCCCAATGTGGTGTCCAACGGCCAGCCACAACAGGAGTACCAACAAGAACAGCAGCAAGAAGCCGCCCCTGAGTCTGAAGCGGACACCAACCCAGGCAGCGAAAACCCAGAGGGCTGGTACAGCGTGCCCATTGAAGGCGCCATCTACCAACCCGCGCTATTTTCAGCGCCCGCACCAGGCCCGCAACACGTTGCCCGCCTGGGTGGCGTCCCCGAATCTGACGCCATGCCCGCCCCGCGCGCACCCGCCCCACGCGCGCAACCACGCGCAACGGCCCGTCCATCCACGGGCCGCGCGGCCCACAATGCTTCCTCCGGAACCATGCCCTCCGGAACTACACCCCCAGGAACCACGCCCTCCAGAACCACGCCTCACGGCGACGTACCCTACGACCCCACGCCCTACGGCGATACACCCTACGACAACACGCCCTACGCTGATACACCCTACAGCGATACACCCTACGACGACACGCCCTACGGCGATGCACCACCGCACACCCCCCCGCGCATCCCCCCCGCACGCACTCGTCGTTTCAGTAGTTTTCCCGCCCGCAGTACCGACATTGAAGATAGTGACCTACGCAATGAAGGCAACACGACACGCAACACCACCGCCAGACAGCAGCTCGAAGAGGTGTTGGGCATACCTTCAGCACCTATGGAAGACCCGTTTGTTGATCCGCTCATGCCTGTCCGCCCCCAGTCTTACGACGACTATGCGTCCATTGAACCCGCCGATAACATGCTGCTGGACAGTGCATCGGCCACCCCAAGAACAATGATCCCGGGCCTGCGCCCGACCATGGGCATCAGTGTGGGCCGCATCGGAGTGGCCAATACCAGAGATCGCGGAGGCCTACTTAACAAAACGTCATCATTTGGCATCAAGGGAAAACGCAAACACACGAGTTAACCATCGTCAGGTTTAAAGAATAAAAATACTGGGCGGTTTCCTTTATTGACCTCATTCCATTTCGCACTAGAAACAAGGACTAGGAGTCTGCGCGGCAAAAGCGCGTCAGCTGACAGTGTGCTAGTGCAGTGCTTCGTCTATTCCGGCCCTTTTGGGTCAGTGGATTTGCCTCTGTGGCGAGGCGCGAACCACAGCGATACCCAGTGGTATCGCGCGGATTCGCAACGCTGCCACGGGGGCAAAGGCGCGACTCCAAAAGGGTCGGAATGGGCGAAGCACTGCACTAGCACGGCAAGGGCGCGGCAACACCGTGATCGTTTCTAGTGCGAGCTGGAATTGCACCGCCGTGCTGAATCAAACCACCGCCGAATCTGAACTGCGTAGCGGCGACATGCCGGCGGGTTTGTTTTCGTGGCACGGTGGTGCATTAAAAAAACGTCGGCCTGGCGTATCGGAGCCGCTGCCGCGAAGGACAGGCGCTCTGGGAGGCCAATCTCTACGTAGCACCTACGTAGCAACAGCCCCCCCCTCTTGACCATGGTCAATTCCCGCTGAAGTTCTCAAAAAACGCGGGGCTCCCTGGTCAGAATCACTCCCGCCGCAACGCGTTGGACAGCAGTCGGGCGGTGATGTCCACAATGGGAATCACCCGCTCATAGGCCATACGCGTGGGCCCTATGACCCCCAGCGTGCCCACCACCTGACCGTCCACCTCATAGGGCGCCACCACCAGACTCATTTCATCGAGTGCCAGGGTGTCGCTCTCTCCCCCAATAAAAATTTGTACACCCTGCGCGCGGACTGATAAGTCCAGCAACTGCAGCAGCCGCGTCTTGTGCTCAAAGAGGTCAAAGGCGGCGCGCATGCGATCCGCGTTGGCAGTCCAGTCGGGCACACCCAGCAGGTTGCGCTCACCACTGATGACCACCTGTTCGTTGGACTGCGCCGCTTCGGCGCTGGCCTGCACGGCCGCCTCCATGAGCGAACCCACTTCCTGTCGCAAGGTGGCCAGCTCAGTCTGCAAACGTGTACGCACCTCATCAAAGCTCATGCCCGCGAAGTGCTCGTTGAGCATGTTGGCTGCTTCAACAAGCTGCGACTGGCTATAGGCACGATCGGTCACCAACACGCGGTTCTGCACGTCGCCCTCAGGGGTGACGATGATGAGCAGCACGCGCTTGTCTGATAAGCGAAAAAACTCCAGCTGGCGAAACGTGGCTGCGCGTTTGGGGGTGACCACCACGCCCGCGAAGTGCGACAGTTGCGAGAGCATTTGTGCGGCGGTTTGAATGGCACGCTGCGGTTCCGTCACCGAGAGTGACCCCTCGATGAGCCGCGTGTGCTGCTGCTCTAGCGGCTGCACGCTGAGCAGACTGTCCACAAAGAAGCGATACCCGCGCGGCGTGGGCACGCGTCCGGCCGAGGTATGCGGGCTGGCTACAAAACCTGCCTCTTCCAGATCGGCCATGACGTTGCGGATGGTGGCGGCGGAGAGTTCCAGACCGGAGATCTTGGCCAGCGAGCGACTACCGACGGGCTCACCCTCGGCGATATAACGCTCGATCAGCGTTTTGAGTAACAGGCGTGCGCGTTCGTCCATGGCGGTGCGCATTCTATTGAGCTTTCCGTACTTGATGACGGCGTTCCAACGATGCGACGTTGCTCCCTCACCCTCATTCCCTACCCAGGAACCTGCAGTGAACTCGCTGACGAGCGCGCTGATGGCAAGAAAACTCGTCACCCCGGCTCGGGCCCTGTCTCTTGACCACATCTCGCACAACGGCTTGCATAGCTCTACTGAGTACCCATTTGCGTTGCTGCGCGGTTTTGCGCAGCGCCTTTCCCTCACCCTCGGCCCCAGGGCAATCGCATGAAGCCAATTGCAAGAGAAAAAACGTTGGAAAGCGTCAATTTTTTGCCAAATTTTCCCATCAAAGTGGGAAATTGATCGCTTTTCAAGCGCTGAACATGCGGTTTGGGTGGGAGGAAAAACCTTTATGCGATTGCCCTGCCCTCGGCCCCTTTCCCGGAGGGAGAGGGAGGTTAAAAGCCCCTCTCCCTCCGGGGGGGTTGGGGTGAGGGAACGACGCCGCAACGAAGTAAAAGATGTGATCAAGAGAC
>CAZZAD010000027.1:0-19092 GCA_964652055.1 uncultured Burkholderiaceae bacterium
TGAGTAGAGCGAATTGCCCGTGACGGCAAGGCGGGGGTTGGGTGGACGGTTACAAAGAGGGGCCCGCTTCACCACTTGATGTGCCCCGCTAAGCAGGCGCCCGCTCTGCCCTCTGCATACTTCACTTCTGCGCGTAGCGACCGCCCGCGGCCAACAACTCAGCTTGTTCGCTACGTTCAACAATGTGCCTCTGATCGAGCACCAGATTCACCGCATCTTTACCCACAGAACCATGACGAACGTTTTCAACCGCAGCCGCAACCCATCCCCTGCAGTTGCGGGGGGATATTTCCTGGAGTGCCCACATGGAGAGTTCGCTGCCCAAAAAAACTCATCCCTGCTGCTCTCCAGACCAAACCTTGATGCCGTGAATGACCACACGGCGGATTTTGTGCAGAACTACGCACAAGGTCTGCGCACTCCGTATCACACCAGTGTGAGCTCCATCACTACGGGCGCGGCCACGTACCCGCTTTTAGTCACGGAGTACGTAACCCGCTTGACCGGGTGATCCTAAATCCGGCGGGTGAACGCACGGTGTAGCGCGCTCACCCGTGGGGTGAATGCGTGAAGGGCTGCAAGACGCTGAAGCTATTCGCCTTCTCCAAAAGCACAAGCGATCAACAGTCGAATTTACGGTTACGGCGCTGAAAACAACGACGCAGCGCGGGCGCTCAAAGCAGCGGGCTACCGAATCATCGGCCCGAACATTTCGATGCCGGGCGAAGTGATGCTGATGATGTTGGAAAAAAACCCGCCGCTAACTCGCGTCGGTTTCACCCTGAGCGCTTTGCATCGTCCACATCTGCGCATATCGTCCGCCTGCTGCCAATAACTCGGCATGCCTGCCGCGCTCGACGATGCGGCCCTGGTCGAGCACCAAAATCTGATCGGCATTGATGATGGTCGATAGCCGGTGCGCAATCACCAGTGTGGTGTGGTTGCGCGCCAGGCCTTCGAGTTCCGTCTGTATGGCGCGTTCCGTTTTACTGTCTAGCGCGCTGGTGGCCTCATCGAACACCAGCACGGCGGGGTTCTTGAGCAAGGTGCGCGCAATGGCCACGCGCTGCTTTTCGCCACCCGAGAGTTTCAGGCCGCGCTCACCCACCACCGTTTGGTACCCGTCGGGCAAACCCACAATGGACTCGTGAATATGCGCACTGCGCGCGGCCGCTTCAATTTCATCTTGCGTGGCCTGGGGTCGGCCATAGGCAATGTTGTAGCCGATGGTGTCGTTAAAGAGCACGGTGTCCTGCGGCACGATGCCCAGCGCCGCGCGTAACGACTGCTGGGTGACACGCCGGATATCTTGCCCGTCGAGGGTGATGCGGCCATGACCTTCCATCACGTCATAGAACCGGAACAACAAACGCGCCAGCGTGCTTTTGCCGCTGCCCGTGGCTCCCACCACGGCAGTGGTGGTGCCCGCGGCAAGCGTGAAGTTCACCTCAAAGAGCACCGGACGGCGCGGGTCGTAGGCAAAACTCACGCCCTCAAAACGCACCTCACCGCCGCGCACCTCTAAAGCCTGGGCTTCAGGTGCATCGGCCACCTCTTGGTGCGTATCGAGCAAATGAAACATGCGCTCCAGGTCGATCACCGCCTGCCGGATCTGGCGATAGATCACGCCCAGAAAGTTCAGCGGCGCATACAGCTGCAGCATGAAGGCGTTGACCAGCACCAGATCACCCAGCGTCATCTGGCCCTGCTGCACGCCCAGCGCAGCACGCCACAGCATGAGCGTGAGCCCCACGGCCACGATCAGTTGCTGACCGGTATTGAGCAGGTTCAGCGATTGCTGGGTCTTGATGGCGGCGCGCTCCTGCGCGGCCAGTGCCTCGTCGTAGCGCTGCGCCTCAAAGGCTTCATTGTTGAAATATTTGACGGTCTCGTAGTTCAGCAGGCTATCGACGGCATGGGCGCTGGCCTTGGCATCGAGTTCATTCATCTCGCGCCGGAAGCGAGCGCGCCACTGGGACACGCCAAAGGTGAACGCCACATACAAGCCCAGACTCACACCCATGATGACTGCGAAGCCCGCCTCGTAGTGCGTCAACAGATAGCCCAGCACCAGCGCCAGCTCCACCAGGGTGGGCAAGATGGAGTACAGCGTGTAGCTCACCAGGGAGCTCACGGCGCGCATGCCGTGATCAATCTCGCGCGTGACCGCACCCGTGCGCCGATCCAGATGAAAGCGCAGGCTCAGCGCGTGCAGATGACGAAATGCGCGCAGCGCCAGGGTGCGTTCCGTGGCTTGCGTCACCCGCGCAAAGAAAAACTCGCGCAGCTCGGTAAAGAGCGAGGTCGATAGGCGCAACGCGCCATAGCCCACGATGAGCCCCACCGGTACCGCGAGCATCGCAGCAGCCGGCGCCGCAGCAAAGTGATCCACGATGTGTTTGAGCACAATGGGCACACCCACCATCGCCAGCTTGGCCGCCAGCAGGCAGGCCATGGCCGTCAACACCCGGGCGCGCCATTGCCACAAGTAAGGCAGCAGCAGCCCAAGCGTCTGACCACTGCTGCGCGCGCGGGTCTCCCCGGGGGACAAATTCACTTGCGACGCGTTATGTAATGCTTCATGCACGACGGACTCTCACTTTGTGCTCATGACCCACTCCAACACTTTGCCTCAAGACCACCCCACGCTGCGCGTGATGCCCATGCCCGCCGATGCCAACGTGCACGGCGATGTGTTTGGAGGGTGGATCATGGCGCAGACCGATCTGGCGGGGTCCATCCCCGCCGCCCGGCGCGCCGCCGGACGCGTGGCCACCGTGGCGGTGACCAGCTTTGTGTTCAAGCAACCGGTATTTGTAGGCGATCTGTTGAGCTTTTACGCGCGGGTAGTAAAGACGGGCACCACCTCGGTCACCGTGGACGTAGAAGTTTGGGCTGAGCGCAATCGGCTGGAAGCCGACCCCGTAAAAGTCACCGAGGCCACGCTGGTGTATGTGGCGACAGATTCAAATCGGAAACCGCGCGAACTACCCGAAATGAATTAACTACGACGCGGCCGGGCTGGCTTGGAGTTTTGCGATCTTCGGAGGCATTGGTTTTTGACGGATACCTGGCTTTTCATCGACAGGGCTGCCCAATAGCCGGTCAAAAAAAGTTCGCAGCCGTTCAGGTAATTTCAATCCTGCAATCATTTCCGCCACATCCTGTTTTGAATATGCGCCCCTATCCACCAAACGCTGGATTTCCGCCATCACTCTAGTCATCAGCTCCTCTCGCCCGGCCTTTTTAATGAGTGCAGCATTACTTTGGTATTGCTCGGCAAGTTCTCTTAACTTCTCACCGCTTGGATCCGCATCAAAATAATCCGCCGCGATATTACGAAGTCGCAATGACGTGCGGTCATTCTTTAGTTGAGGAGTGTCGTCAAGGTGCCGATTGAACAAGTCCAAGTGGTACCAACCATGTCTTTCATCCAACGTTGTGAGTGCCACCCGTATCGGGGTTTCTTTCCCGCCACCCGAATCAAATAATTGCAACCCCAACTGCACCCCACCCGACAGATGTGCTGCCGAGCCTATGGTCTGCACATAGGCCTTCCGCAAGGCGGGGTAAATTTGTTCCAGAGAGTCCATCACTACCAAACCAGGCTGCCCAGACGGTGCCATCGCTTGAGTGCCCGGAAACACGGTTGTACCCAGCACATGGTTCAGTTCAAGTGAAAATGTACGGCCGTCATTATTCTCATGGGTGAGCTGGCCATAAAACGCATCGCTTTTAAGCGTTTTCGCTACCTCATGGGCATATAGGCGCCGTTCGGCTGCAAGTCCATGCAACACAACGCCACCTTCGTTCAGTTGCGCTGCCTCGTAAATTACGGCATAGACCTCGCGCAGCGCCTTTGCGGGTGTCGGGTCGATACCACCCGCCATCTCTCCTCTAAAAATCTTGTTGATATAGGGCGTGTTGACGTAAATAGCAACGCCTCTATCGCCACCTTGAATGCTGCCAAATGGAACTGCCCGAGCTACTACGGGCAGGGCGTATTTGCCCTCACTCGTGCGTCCTAGCTCTGCCCTGGTCAGGAAGATTGCTTCGCCAGAATTTTTTTTCAGCGCGCTCAATTCCACTTGCCCTGACGGAACCGCATTAATGTGTTCCAACACCTGGGCCAGAACAGCTTGGTTCGTTGGGTTATTAGTTTCCTCATCAGCGTGGCCCGTCAAAAACAAACCACGCTCGAGTTTCTTTCGAGCAAGCTCGTCAGCTAACGGGAATGGGATCCTATTGGGCGCAGGGTGACTCAAATTGGTTGAGAGGTGATCCAGACTCTCCCAAACACTATTTTTCTCAACTTGGCTGATGAGCATATCAAGATTCGTCTGTTTCAGCGCCATACGCTCCCCTGATGAATCAAGGCGCGGGGCAACTTGAGCTCCACCATAACCGTGCGTTGCTTTGCTGCCATACCCGCCGTCTTTGTTTGTAAAAACACTTACGTCGTTTACAACGATCGTCCCTACGCGTGCCATTTGTTTGTCCCCAATAGATAGTTAGTGAGCAGCTGATTTGAATGATTGGGGTGCAGCTCCTTTGGGCCCCGACCGACTGACGCAGTGTCCGTGCCGGCACATAGCGCGGTCAAGAGCCATGCCTGATTTTTTTATGGTGCCACGCGCCTCAACGGGGTTATTCCGACCGCTGTGCTGCCTCAATCCAGGCGGCGGCTGAGAGCAGGCGGACGTCGTCACCCGGGCGGGCCACCAGGCTCACGCCCAAGGGCAGGCCACTTTCGCCGTGGGCCAGCTCCCGCGGGACGGGCAGGTTGATCACGGGGCAGCCCAGGAGCTGCCAGGGGCGGTTGAAGGTGGGGTCGCCGGTGCTGGCCAGGCCCGCGGGGGCTTCGCCGGGGGCGCTGGGGGTGATGAGCACATCGGCGGCGCCAAAAAGCGATTCAATAGCCGCGGCACAGGCGCGGCCCAGTTGCAAGGCGGCGGCGTAGTCGTGGGTGGCCAGGGCCCGGCCCGCGTCCAGGGTTTCGATCATGCGTTGTGACAGGCGCGCACTGCGGTACATGTATTCGGGCGCCAGCGAGCGTGCGGTTTCAAACAGTTGCACCGCGCGTTGAGCCTCAAACAAGCCGTCAAATACGCGCGGCCAAGTGGCTTCCACACGCCGGGCACCATGGCGGGTGGCCTGCGTGGCCACGGCCTCTAGGGCGGCCAGCATGCGCGGTGAGGCCAGATGAGATTGCGAGGTGGCCACCACGGCCAGTGCTGGAGCGGCGCCCGCACGGCCCTGCTCGGGCAGGTCTTTCCATAAGGGCTTGACGGCCAGAATGCTGGCAATAAACGCCAGGTCATCCATACCCCGGGCAAATACACCCACTTCATCCAGGGTGTCGGCATTGAGCTTGACGCCGCTGCGCGGGATCAGTTGCGGTGAAGGTTTGTAGGCGGCCACTCCGCAATACGCCGCGGGCCGGATGATCGACCCCGCGGTCTGCGTGCCCAGGGCGATGGGAGCAAAGTGGGCTGCCACGGCAGCTGCGCTGCCACTGGAGGAGCCCCCTGGGGTGTGCAGCAGGTCGTGCGGGTTGCGGGTGGGTCCAGGGGTGAAGTTGGCAAATTCGGTGAGCACGGTTTTTCCCAGCACGAACGCGCCGGCATCTTTGAGTAGCGCCACGCACGCCGCGTCCGATGACGGCGCATGGCCCTCATAAATGGGCGAGCCGTAACTGGTGGGCACGTCGGCCGTGTCGATGTTGTCTTTGACGACAAAAGGCAAGCCATGCAGCGGCCCGCGGCGCGAGACCAGGTTGAGTTCGCGCGCCGCCGCAATGGCCCGATCCGCATCAAACCAGGCAAACGCCTGAATGTCGCGTTCACGCTCATGGATAGCGTCAATAAAGGAGCGGGTGACAGTCTCAGGCGCGGCCTCACCGTTGGCGATGAGCGCCGCCAACTGAACAGCGGACTGACGGTGCAGAGGTGGCTTCATAGTCGGCCGACGATAGCGGCTCCCCGCGGGTGCAGTGCTTCACACTGTTTGACACATAAAACCGCGTCTTTGCCGCCCTGGCGTCGTTGCAAATCCTCGCGATGCCGCCAGGCATCGCTGTGGTTTGCGCCTCGCCAGGACGACAAATCCATCGGTTTTATAAAAGTGTCAAACAGCATGAAGCACTGCACTAGATCAGACGCCCCGCAACCACGTACGCCCGAGTCTCGCCCGGCGTGTCCAGGCCACGCGCCACACCGAAGCGCACCTGCAGCGGCAGCAGATAACCCAGCTTGAACTCGGTGACGACTTCTGCGCCGACAGCGCGCAGCCAGCGCTGTGGGCCCCCACCGTGATCCCACACGCCACCGGCTTCATAAAACACGGCGCCTGACACCCGATTCACGCCCACGGGCGGCACCATGGCATGCCGATCAATGTCGGCCAAGGGGGTGCGCCATTGCACGGTCACGCGGCGCGCGTTGGCCGCACTCAGGCCCGCCGCACCCTGCCGATAACCGCGCAGGCTCACGTCGCGCTCATTGAGCTGCGGTGCCAGAGTTTCGATGCTGCCCACCTCGCTCCCAAGGTCAAAATTTTCGGTGCGGCCCGCCTGACCACGCCCTTCAACCCAGTGGGCCGACAGCACGCTGCGGCCCAGCGCCAGATGACCGTCCCACAACAGGCGCACTACCTCACCCGTGTACGCGCTGCGCTGCGTGTCTTTAAACGGCCGATAGGTTTCATAGAACAGTTGCACCTGCTGCCCACGCGATGGGCCCGCAGACAACGCTCCCGCGCGACGGCTGTCATAGAGGGCCACGACCGCGGCCAGACGCTCATCCATTTCGCGCGTGGTGGCGCCATCAACCACTACACCATCACGACGCGACAACACGGCGCCCACGCCCACTGCGGCGCTGCGCTCAAGTTGCACCGAACGCGCCAGCGACATCCACTGGGCACTGCCCACGCGCTCGTACTCGAGGGGATCCTGGTTGCCGTTCTGATCGGTCCAGCGCCGTACATTGAGTTCGCGTTGCAGGGCGACAAAATGCCGATTGCGCCACGCGTACTCGGCCATGCCCAGGAATTCCTTCTGCGTCACTTCCACGTACGGCGTGACGAGGTAATGGTGCAGCCCCAAAGCGTCTGAGCCGAACAGGCTGGCGCCCACACTGAATGTGCCGTGCGAGGAGAAGAGGACGGGCCACCAGGCACGCGGCCGCAACGAGGGCAAGGCGCAGTAGTCACGCTCATCACTCAGCGCGACGGGTTGCACCAAGGTCTGCAGCAGCACCGGGGCTGGCGGAGCTGTCACAGCAGCCGCCGCGGCCGGTTCTGCAGATCCCTGCTCAGCAGGCGCCGTGGGCAATACACGCAGCTGCACTTGTCCCCCCTCCAACGTGCCCAGGACCGCAGTGCCGTCCTTTGCCACACCACCAAAATGCAACACGGCAGTGTGTGCATGCGTCAGTCGCACCAGGTTTGCGTGAGCGAGCCGCCAGAGGTTGGGCGCGCCATCACTGCTGGAAATAAAGGTGAGCGCACCCGTGTCCGCCACGTGGGGTCGGGTGATGGGTTGGGCATCGGTATGCACCACGGTCTGGGCACCGGTGTCCAGATCCAGTCGCACCAGGCTGAACGCGCCCGCTTGTTTACCTATCAGCGCCACGGATTGGCCATCGGGCGCCGCCGCCACATCGATCCAATGACGCGTGGCCTCACCCGCCACCAGTACGCGCGTCGATCCGGAACGCGAGTCATAAAGTTCCACCTGCGTCAGGCCCGCGCGGTCATTGCGTAGCGCCACCACCTGCCCTTCAGCCCCCAACCAGGCCGCAGCGATATACCGCTGGCACTGCGTGAGCCGCTGCAGGCCGGCCCCTGGCGTCCACTGATATAGATCGAACATCACTTCATAACCACCACACACCTCGGGCTGTGCAATCAGTACCGCACCGTCAGCGCGCACATCAATACGCGCCTGAGCATGCAGGGGCGTCAACTTCTGGGCCTGGCCACCTCCCGAGGGATACCGCTGCAACACGGGCGCACTGATGCCGTCGTGCGCCACGACGTAGATGTCCCCGTTGGGGGCCATATCGAGCGCCTCAACCTCGCGCCATGGCGCGGCCAGGGCTAGACCCACCTGTTCCGGTGTGGCGAGCAGCGCTGCCGAACGCTGTTGCACCTGCTGTTCGAGGTCAGCGAGAAAAGCGGCCCACACCTGGTCCATCTGCTTGCCGGTCACAGCCACGGTGCTGTTGTGCACCCGAAATGGCCAGACCTGGCGGCTATACCAGTCCACGTGGCGCGCGGCGGCATCTGCACCGTACTGGCGGGTCAGATAATCAAAAAAATACGCGCCATACAGGTAATTGCGATTCACCGGTTGGCGGCGGCCATCGGCATTGATCTCGCGCAGGCTGATAAAGCCGCGTTTGCGCTCATCGCGCAGCTGCGCTTCGAAGTACGCACTGCGCAGCCGGCCTGCACCGTTGCCCGCACGGCTTTCGCTTTGCACGGCCAGGCCCTCCACGAGCCAGGACGGCTGCAGCGCATTGGGAAACGTCCACACCAAACGCCCAAACACCTGCCGCAAGCCGGCCGGCGCGCCATGCGCTTTGTCCAGATGAAACACGTGCGTGAGTTCATGCAACAGCACCAGCTCAAGCCACTCGCTGCGATCGAGCAGTTCACCCTGCGTGGGCGCGGCCAGAAAAATGCCGGTGCGGTTAAACGGCAATGGAGAAGCAAACCCGTTGGCGTAGTCCACGCCCGAATACAGCACCACATCCACCTTGTCCTTGGGGGTCCAGGACAGCTCACGCGCCAGTACCAGATGCGCGCGCTCGGCAATGTCGCCCACCCGCAGGGCTGCGGGCCGCGCTTCATCTTCGAAGTGAATGCGAAAGTGCGCGGTCTCGGCGGTGCGCCATACGCGACCCGGATCAAGCATTTGTGCGTTCGCGCTGCTCGTCCAAAACGCCATGACACCGGCCAGTACTCCGATGGCAAAAACGCGCGCGCAAGCACTGCTGATCGTCAGTCTGAACATTCTTTTTGCCCTGGAAGTGTGGGATGTGGGGTGGGGGGCGAGACTATAGAAGGCGGCCGCCCTGCCCACACCCGACATCCAACCATTGGATGTCACTCATGCAGGTCATGCCCTGGGCATGAACGAACTTCATCCCGCGGTTAGATTTGATGTATGGCCCTCACAACCCTCGAGCGCTTCTGCCTGGCGTCTGAATATGCCTGCCTGATCCCTGCAGAGGCCTTGAGCCACGAGGGGTTGGCGCCCGATCTGGCGCGCAGCTTGGCCCAAGCCCAGCGCCTGACCCCCGCACAAGTCACCTGCCTGGAACGTGGCTTTGCTCTGTACTGGCAGCACTGCCGCAGCCTCTACGAACGCGCCCCGGACTCATGGTTTGTACCCCGTCAGATCAATGTGCTGCTGGTGGCCGATGCGCGTCGCGTGGCGCCCTACCTTGAGCCGTTTGTGGGCACCTCGCTCATGCTGTACACGTCCGACCTGGATACCCATCCGGAATTTGTGGCGTACCTTTTTGCGCACATCGAGCGTCTGGCTTTGACCCGGGCCCTGCGGCCGGCCCTGGTGTGCAATCTGTCGTGGTGGCTGGATCTGGACGACGCGCGCTGTGCAGCCTTCGCTCAGGCGGCACGCCACGCCACGCGCCCTGATGCACGTGTGTTCGTCCTGCTGGCCCAGGCGCTGGGCTGGGTACGCACTGTGCTGCACAACCCCTTGCGCGCGCCCCAACAAACGTTGACTGAACCTTATGTCAAAATCAGCAGCGCTCAGCTGTATGTGCCCCAGCGCCTGCAATCCACACTGCTGACCTTGTGCGAGCGCGCCGATGCGGCCCTGCAGAAGGCGCTGGCCTCATCGCCGGGAGCGCGCCGGGCCACAGCCACCACCTCGAATACCCAACGTGCCACGGACGAGCTGTGTGCATGGCTGCATGACACGCGCGCCCATGTGGCCGTGCAGGCGCCGGACGGGGGGCGGGTCTGGTCGCCAGGCTCGACCGACGCCACCGCGCTGCGTGCCGCACTGGCCCACGCTACCGAAGAAGGCGTGCACAGCCTGCACGCTGACCTGCGCGTGGTAGACGAACGCAGCCGCGCCTTTCTGAGTGCGCTGCGTGAACCGGCCAGTTTGCCCAGCGCCTGCAGCGTGCTGGAAACCGGTGGCGGCGCGTATGTGGATGCCGCACAGCGCGTGGTGGTCTATGAGTTGCGTCAGCCCAACTTTGATGCCCGCACCACTGAGGCGCCGCCCTATCACCGCCTGCTGCTGGGCGCGCGCGTCATGCACGAATGGGGGCATCTGGCCCACACGGCCCGATATCTGCGCGTCCCTGAGGAGCGCAAAGCGCAATACCAGGATGCACGCCAGACGCTGGGCGCATGTTTTTTGCAGGTGCTGCATGCTGTGCCTGCGCCACTGCAACCCACGATCACGCAAAGCCTGACCACGCTCACGCAACTTCAAGGCGGCGCCACCCCGGTATCACCCGAGGCTGCACTGGCGCGCAAAACCTTGGCGCGCGTGGGGGACTACCTGGCCAATCACATGGCCGCACACTTCATTCCGGGCGAGGAAATGCAGGCCTATGTGCGGGTGAATGTGCGCCACCACATGGACGAGGCGCTCGACCTCATCAGCGAGCTGGCGCGCTACGCCTACGAAATTCACTACCTGGCCCTGGCGGGACTGCCCCGCGAGTACTTCTATGTGTCGTCCCACTTCAACAACTATTTTCTGGGTGCAGGGCTGGTGCGCAAAGATGAAATCGAGCGCCTGTTTGATGCGGTAGGCCAGGTGCTGGCCTGTTATGCGATTGACGAAGCCCAGCTGGCGTTGCCCTAAAACTTGGCCGCACAACCTTCAAAAACCCGCGAACCAGAACGCACCACGGCGCGCGCGCCAAATGCGGTTTCAGCGCCCGGGTCCACGCAGGCCTGCTCGGTGATTTCGATGCGTATGGAACCCCCATCGAGCCGCGACCAGGCGTCGTAAATTTTTGTTGCGCCATTCACGACCGGGTTGGCCAGGTCTTTAGCCGCGAAGCGGATGGGTTTGGCCCCGCTCACCAACAGGCGCGCGCCCGCGGCATTGGAAACAAACCGCCATGACGTCGGATCCATCCCCTCGGCAAAAAGCACCGCGTCGGCCGAAGTCACCTGCAGGGCGGCGGCGCAGCTTTCCACATAACCGACCGCACGCTCAAAGCGCTGCGCCATGACCAGCTTGTCACTCAACGCGCCACGAAATTCCACGTACAGGGGCCGGTCCCGATCCATTTGCGTCTGACGCACCGCCATCACACCGGCCAGCACAGACCGGTTGGTCGTGACGTCTTCCACCAGAAAGGGACGCGCCACCAGTTTGCCGGCCTGACAACGCCGAAAGGTCAACAAGCCGGGCAAGGTCTCCTCACTGACAAACCCCTGCAAAGGTTCGCCCGCCGGTGGCGCCGTATGTGCAGCGCTGGCGCTTAGCACGCTGACCAAAGCCCAGAGCAAGAAATGGCGCATCCCGCCTAGCAACGTGTTTTTCATCGTGGCACTCCATAAACCGACTAGCGAAAAAAAGGGGCGCAGCGTAGCGCAGCACCCCTCGGAGGAATCAAATTTTTTCGGCCTCGCACATGAGGCCGGACAAAGACTTTATGCGTTGGGATAACCCGTACTGATGGCCGGATTGAAAAAGTCAATCCTCTCGGCCGTGGGCACCTTGAGATTGAATCGCGGATCGGTGGTTTCAATGCTCAGGTAACGGCGCAAGGCATCGTGCACATGAGCAGGCTTGATGACCACTCCGCCCGAGGCCACCACGGCGCCCGTGGCCGGGTCGATCATCACCGATTGATGCCGCGGCCCGGTGGCGCCCACCACGCGATTGCCCCAAGCCGGGCTGGCCTCCATCAGCACCATCGTGCCGCCGGCGGCCCAGTGGTCTTTACCGTTACCGGTATTGAGCACCGTGCGCCCGAATTCAGAGTAGACGCGCACCATGATGCGGTCGGCAATGCCCAGCGCGGCCGACTTCTGCCAAACGTAGTCAATGAGGTCGGTCAGGCGCGGCAACGCATTGGCGTAACCGGCAGCCAAGCCGTTATGGCCATCAAACCCACCGGTCGATAGCTGGATGGTGGAGGCAATACCCGCCTGCGCGGCAATCAGGCCCGCGTGAGCCTGAGAAAAATTGGCGTCAAAGGTGGCGGGTATGAAGTCGGCAACACGTTTGAGCAGTGCACGCGACTCATCGGCAGCCGAAAACTGGTTGCCCACCACATGGGCGCGCGGAATCATGTCCCCCCGCGCCTGCATGGCCAGCACGCGTGCATTGCGCGCTGCTAGGGCCTTATTGAAGTCTGCCTGCTTCATGAAATCGCTCGTGGTCGATGCGGCATTGGGCGTAGACAAGGCGAGCAAGGCGTTGGCATTGGGCACAGGCGTGGGTGCGGCCAGACCAATGCTTTCTGAAAATCCGCCTGAGTTGAGCCAGGGGAACGGTAGGCCCTTACCATGCACGCTGGCAAAGAGTTCGGCCACGTTGGGATATCCCAAACCGACCTTGCCCGTGGCCTGGGAGCGCGTACCTTCCCCGTGGCCATTGGTTTCAGAATGCACGCCGTTGATGACCAGCATGCGCGTGCTGTGTGCCGCCAGGAAGGCCGCGTTGTTACCCATAGGCGCCATGCGGATGTTGCCCTGCTGCACCACAGGCGTACCCGCCGCTGCGTAGTTGTTGACGGTGCCGTCCGTGCCCCTTGGATCAGTCCACGAACTTTGATCGATGCCACCACTGGCGTGAATATTGATCAGCACGCGTCCCGAGTAAATGCTGGACTGGGCTTGTGCAATCGGAATGAGTCCCCAGCCGGGGATCACCAGGCCAGCGGCGCTGGCCATCTTGAAGAAGTCTCTGCGGTCTACTTTCATTGTCTACTCCTGATGTATTGGGTCAGCACGTATTCAACGGGCTCTGGGTTATCCACCGCTTACTCGAACAGGAACTTCGGATCACCCAGCAGGTAGGCGATCACCGTTGCCCATGCACGACCCGTGTAATTGGCGTCATTGCCGTTGTTGTAAGCGCAGGTTGTTGGCCGGACAGGTGCTGTGGCCCGGTCTGCCCACACATCGTTAAACAATTGGTAGGTGCGTTGAATCTCGGCGTCGGTGGACGGCAAATCTTCTTTCAGCAGCCATTTATGCAGATGCCGGATGTTTTGCACGATGGCATCGGCCCCCGCCGGCGTGGCGGGCGTGTCCGCCAGCGTCGCCAGCGGGAACAGCAGACGGCTGGCCACGGGCTTGGCAAGGTCAGCTTGCACCAGAGTGCAGCTACGCGAAGCGGTCAAACGGTCCATGGTGGTCGTCTGCATCATCGTGTAGTCCTTGGCGCGCACGATACGGTCGTTACCGTTGAAATTGCCGTAGTTCAGTGCCTCGCCGGTAAGCGGGTTATTGAATCCGGCATAGCCCGAACCCACCAGTGCCACGAGCTTGCGCTGCAGCTGCCCTGGAGTAAGCAAATTCAGCGAACCCACGTCACTGAGCTCAAGCGAACGACCTGCATTCAGACCCGTGGCCTTGTCTGCACGGAACCAGCGGCTGACGGCCAGATCCACCAACAGGTCTTTGGCGTTGTAGGCGCCATTGCCACGGTCGGTTGCAAAGCGCGTGGCAATTTCGTTGAACTCTTCCTGTTGCGCGTTGTAGGCCGACAGCAGACTGGCGTACGACGGGCTGGTCGGATCGGTGGGCACTTTCATCGGTTCACGCCCGAACAGGCCCAGGTACCAGAACTGCACGGCACCCTTGGTAAAACGTGAGTCCGTTGCCACCTGGTTGCCCAACCATTGCAGCGCTGTCTTGTTGCCGGTGTAGCCGCCGGGCATGGGTGTGCCGTTGTAGCCCGGCGCGACTGAATCGCGGAACCAGTTATCGCCCACGCGATAGTAGGCCTGGTTTGCAGAATTTCTTGGATAAGCGTTGCTGCGGTACGTGCCCGGCAGGGCGTGATCCACACCCGAGCCGTCACGATTGGGCAGGAAGCGATTGCGCTCGCTCCAGTTCTGGAAGCCTGCGGCCATGGGATCGATGATGTTGTGACACACATTGCAATCCGGGTTCTCGATCCACGGCACCAAGAACGTTCCGGCGCCATCGTCGATAGGACGCGCAGCCAGGGCCGTCATGTCGGTGCCCAGGAACTGCTTGGCCATCATGAACACCCGATGACGGTTGCGGTTGGTGTCTGTGGTGGGGAAGCGTTGCAGCCAAGCATGGCTGGAGAGCACGCCCGCGTGCTCGCGTGTACCACCCAGGCGTTCACTCTTCCACGTGCCGGTACGCCACTCGGTGTCATCGTCAACATTAGTGAACGGGCCTGCCACAGAGGCCGCCATGAAAGAGGAAATCACACCATTCATCATGGTGTAGTTGCCTGCAACCATGTCGGTCCACGGGCGGTCAGCTTTGACTACGTACTTGAGCATCTCGACGCCCTCGCGGCGTACTGAGTTCTGAAAGCGGGTGCGCACAGTGTCGGAGAACCCATTCGTGCCGTTAATTAAATCCGTGGCCGAGGGGTAGTCGGTGGCGTTCAGGCCCATGTTGTTGCCAAACACCGTGACCCCCTGAGGCAGGAAGTGCGTATCACCCACTTCATCCAAGAAACTATTGAATGCCGCGCCCTGCATGTAGCTGCGAATCGTCGAACGCAGCGCCGGCATGCCGCCCGCAGCCACCGCATCAATCTCTGCCGCGGTGGGGTTGCGGCCCGCAAAAAGAATGGCGGCCTTGGACAGCGTGGTGGAATTATCAACAAAGGTCAGCCCGGTCCAGAACGCGCTCACCACCGGAGGAGGCGTGACGCCGGTATCGGTGGTGCAGGCCTGCTGCATGGTGGGCACCAACGCGGCCAACGCGGCGTATTGCGCTGAACTGGAGTTGGCAAAAGGAGCGCTACCGACGTGTGACGGCTGACCAATCGACTTGGAAAGCAGTAGATCACTGCTCACGCGAGCGTAGGTACGCAGCTGGTTGTAGTTCAGTACATCACCACCGCCAGGCACAAAGACCAGCCCCGTGCCACCGGCCACCTGACCTGCTGAGTGACACAGCACGCATGAGGAATTCAGCGCGGGCCAGACCGTACTGGTAAACGCAGCAGGAGCGGTCGTGCACAGCGCACTGGGGCTGGGACCCGTGCCCGAGGACGTGCCCGTCACCGTGACCTGCACGTTGGACGACGTCCGGTTGCCAAAAATGTCTGTCACCGTCAGGACCACGTTGTACAAGCCCGGCTCCGTGAATGTCCGGTTGACGACTGAGCCCGTTGCCGCAGGGCCGTTGTCGTTGAAAGCCCATTTGTACGTAGTGATTTTCCCTTTGGATCCACCGCCATTGAACGTCACCGTAAAGGGCGCCGCGCCGGAGGTCGGCCCCACAACTGAGGCGCTGGCCGTCGGTCCACTCGAACCCGGACCCGGGTCCCCGCCGCCGCCACTGCAGCCTGCCATTGAAATCACACCTGCCACGATGCTTGCAAGAAGCAGGCGGGAGGGCCGAGGGACGTTGAACGGTGATCTTTGTTGTAGAGGCATGAGGGGCTCCTAGGGAATGACGGCGACTAACGCGACGGACTATGAGCCCCCCCCATGGCATTTACATCTAGACAAATGGACGACCGCGCACAGACGTATCGCTCGGCCGCAGCCCGCGGCGCCCCTATCCGCCGTTGAGATTTATCTATGAATTACAAAGCGTTATGTAGGGCCGTAGACGCAGCACGTTGGCTGACAGCGGCTGGGATCTTCATCCGAACACCGGATTGTTTGGGTCACATGTAAACAGATGAATTGGCCTGAAAAATCACCCTAGTTCTCAACCTGTTTCATTTGCGCCATCGGGCGCCGTCACGCGCCACACACCCCCAACGAAATCAAATAAACAGATCAGGCAACAACTGCACACTACCCGGCACGATGGCGTAGTGATCAAAGTCGGTCACGCCGTGCTGGCGCAGCACGTTTTCGTCGATGAAAAAATTCCCGCTCACGCGCGTGGCATCGCTGAGCAGTACGGCATGCGCCGCATCGGCCACGATGTCCACGCTGCGGCAGTGCTTGGGTTCAATGCCGGGAATCATCTGTAGCGCTGCGGTTTGAATCACCGTGCGCGGCCACAGGGCGTTGACCGCAATGCCGTGGGGCTTGAACTCCTCAGCATGACCCAGCACACACAAACTCATACCGTATTTGGCCAGGCTGTAGGCCACGTGGGGTGCGAACCAGCGTGCTTCGATATTGAGCGGTGGCGAGAGCGTCAACACATGCGGATTGCGCCCCCGCTGAGCCGAGGCCTTCAGATGCGGCAGGCATGCCTGCGTACACAAAAAGGTGCCGCGCGCGTTCACACCCATCATCAGATCGAAGCGTTTCATCGGCGTGGCTTCGGTCGGGGTCAGGCTGATGGCGCTGGCGTTGTTCACCAGGATGTCGATGCCGCCAAAAGTTTCGGCGGTTTTCTGCACGGCCTCCAGCACTTGCGACTCTTCGCGGATGTCCACCTGCAAGGGCAGGCAGCGCCCGCCGGCGGCTTCAATGTCCTGAGCCGCGCTGTAGATGGTGCCCGGCAGTTTGGGGTTGGCTTCGGTGGTCTTGGCGGCAATGGTGATGTTGGCGCCATCGCGCGCGGCACGCAGCGCAATGGCCAACCCAATGCCGCGCGAGCCCCCCGAGATGAAGAGTGTCTTGCCCTTGAGCGATGCCTGCATGGCCTACCCCCCTGCGAAATTGGGTTTGCGCTTTTCCAGAAACGCGTTGAACGCTTCTTTCGCCTCGGCGCTGGCAAGCAACTTGCCAAAACTTTGTGCCTCTTCCTCAATCACTGCGTCGATTGCCGCACGCGTGGGCGCCTTCATCAAGCGCTTGGTTTCGCGCACCGCGGTCGGCGGCAACGCGGCAAAACGCAGCACCTGACGCTGGGCGTACGCCAGCACTTCATTGGGCGGCAACAGGCGGTTGACGATCCTCATTTCCAGCGCCTCTTCCGCGCTGATGGGTTCACCGAGCAGCAATTTTTCTGCCGCCTTGTGATAACCCGCGTTTTGCGCAATGAGCAGGCTCGATGCAAATTCCGGGCACAAGCCCAGCGACACAAAGGGCATGGAGAACATGGCGTTGTCGGCGCAATAGACCAGGTCGCAGTGCATCAGCAGCGTAGTGCCTATGCCTACGGCCGCGCCTTGGACCGCGGCCACCACGGGTTTGTGCGCATGCGCCAGTGCGCGCATGAACTGGAATACCGAAGCGCCACTGCCTTGCGGCGGGTTCTTCAAGAAATCTTCCAAGTCATTGCCCGCAGTAAAAATCTCAGGCTGGCCATGAATCAGCACCGCGCGCACCGTGGGGCCAGCCTCGGCCGCAGTCAAAGCATCGGCCAGTTGCTGGTACATGGCCGCCGTGAGCGCATTCTTTTTCTGAGGCCGCGCAATCTCGATACGCGCTACGCCATCAACGGTTTCAGTTTCGATAGTCATGATGCGGCCTGCCCTTTGAGTTTGTGCATATACCCTTCCAGTCGCTCCATGGCTCCGGCCTGCACCTTGGCACGAAAGCCACGCATCCAGCCCAGCAGCAGGCCCACCGGCCCCAGCGCCTGGCGCGCCCAGCGATGAAAATCAAAGTCGTCCACATGACTCACCACCTTGCCGTCGCGCAACTGCAGCGCGCCGGTAATGACGTTGACCACTTTGCGTCCCGTGCGTGAGAAGGTGTAGGTCGCCGTCCAGCGCACTTGCGCCTCGACGGGCGTGTCCTTGAGCACCTCATAAACAATGGTGAGATCTTTGCCGCTGGTCAGCAGCATGTGCCACATGGCGCGCACCTGTTCCGCATTCAGATGAGTGAACACGGCATCGCTGAAAGTCGCGTCGTCGGCGTAGAGAGCCCCCACCGTGTGCCAGTCGTGCGCGGCCAGTGCGGCATAAAAACGTTGTGCGACGGAATCTGTACTCATGCGGCGGTCTCCGAGTGGTGCTGCGCCATCCATGCCGTAGCCCGAGGCCAAAGCGTGGCAGCAAAGCGTTTTCTGAAAAAGCCAAAGTGGCCGATATGTTTTTCGCCCACATCATGGGGCGTGATGCGCTGCATATGCCGCGGAGCCCCGCTGTAAAAACCATGCAGCGACTCAATGTTGCGCGCTGACATCAGCTCATCATCAGTAAAACTCAGTGACAGGATGGGCGTGGTCACTTGCGCAAAGTACTGGCGCACCGCCTCACCTTCGCAGCCAATGAGGTATTCACGGTTCAAACACCAGGCACGCCATTGCTGCATCACGCCGCGCGGCAAATCGCCCACTTTCTTGAGGGCGCGGCCAGGGAAGTAGCCAAACAGCGGCAGCGCCAGGGGCACCACAAAGAACCAAAGCCACCAGACAATCAAGCGCAGGCGCAATGTGTTTTCCAGCCAATAGCCACTGCCCGCGGCGACGGTCACCATGGCCGACACCTGTTCGCGGTTGGGCACCAACCCAAAGATCTGGCCGCCCAGTGAATGGCCCACCCACAGCAGGCGTTTGTCTGGCAGCTTGGCGCGCATGTACTCGACCATCGCAGCGCAATCACGCTCGGCCCACACGCGCACATCGGCTTCGAAACCTTTGAGCGAATGCCTGAACTGCGCCGGGCGCGAGGCGCCCATACCGCGATAGTCAAAGCTCACCACCCAGTAGCCCAACTGCGCCAGATGCTGCGCAAAGGCGGTGTAGTAGTGCTGCTCGACGCCCATGGCGGGGGCGATGAGCACGCCCGCACGGCAGGTGACGGGGTCGCCATAGGTTGTTGCGGCCAGGGCAAAGCCATCGCTGGTGGTGACGACTTGGTGGAGGGTCACGGCAATGCGGGAAAGTTTGATGCGGCGGTCGCCGCTGCCAACTCGCACTCACCAACAGGCAAACCGATTCCTACGTAAGTCCGTCGCCCCGGCGCAGGCCCTGTCTCTTGATCACATCTCCGATGATGATCGGAGCGAAGCGGTACTACCTCCCCTTCCAGGGGAGGGCGGGGGTGGGGATGGGGTTGTA
>CAZZAD010000028.1:0-18956 GCA_964652055.1 uncultured Burkholderiaceae bacterium
TCTGCAACAACGGCTGCCCGGTCAACAACATCATTCCGGACTTCAACGACCTGGTGTACCGGCAAGACTGGAAGACTGCGCTCGAAGTCCTGCACAGCACCAACAACTTCCCCGAGTTCACCGGCCGCATCTGCCCCGCCCCGTGCGAGGCCGCCTGCACGTTGAACATCAACGCCGATGCGGTGGGCATCAAGTCCATTGAGCACGCCATCATCGACAAGGGTTGGGCCGAAGGCTGGGTGGTGCCGCAGCCCCCCGCCAAAAAGACGGGCAAGAAGGTTGCCATCGTCGGCTCCGGCCCCGCCGGCTTGGCCTGCGCACAGCAACTGGCGCGCGCCGGGCACAGCGTTACCGTGTATGAAAAAAATGATCGCGTCGGCGGGCTGATGCGTTATGGCATTCCCGACTTCAAACTGGAAAAGTCGCACATCGACCGACGCGTGACGCAGATGCAGGCCGAAGGCGTGACCTTCGTCACCTCCACACTGGTGGGCGGCGGCAACCTGGAGCCCGGCATCACCAACTGGGCCTCGCAAGTGGTGGACCCCGCACAGTTGCTGCGCCACTTTGACAGCGTGGTGCTCACAGGTGGGGCCGAGCTGCCGCGTGATTTGCCCGTGCCGGGCCGTGAGCTCAAAGGCGTGCACTACGCCATGGAATTTTTGCCGCAGCAAAACCGCGTCAATGGCGGCACCAAGGTCAAAAACCAACTCATGGCCACGGGCAAAAATGTGGTGGTCATCGGCGGCGGCGACACGGGCTCGGACTGCGTGGGCACCAGCAACCGCCATGGCGCCAAAAGCGTGACGCAGTTCGAGCTGCTGCCCCAGCCCCCCGCGCACGAAAACAAAGACCTAACCTGGCCCTACTGGCCCATCAAGCTGCGCACCAGCAGCAGCCATGAAGAAGGCGTGAACCGCGACTGGGCCGTCACCACCAAACGCTTTAACGACGACGGCAAGGGCAACGTCAAATCCATCACCGCCGCGCGCGTGGAGTGGAACAAAGATCCCGATTCCGGCCAAATGAAAATGACCGAGGTGGCAGGCTCCGAGTTCGACATCCCCGCCGACCTGGTGCTCTTTGCCATGGGCTTTGTCGCACCCGCGGCCAGCGTGCTCAAGAGTTTTGATGTGTCGCTCGACCCCCGCGGCAATGCCCGCGCACCGACCGAAGGCACGGGCGCGTACCGCACCAGCAACACCAGTGGCACCAGCGTGGACAAACTCTTTGCCGCCGGCGACATGCGCCGCGGCCAGTCGCTCATCGTCTGGGCCATCCGTGAAGGCCGCCAATGCGCGCGAGCGGTGGATGAGTTTTTGATGGGCGCATCAGTGTTGCCGCGCTAAGGAGCCTAGTAAAAACAAGTTGAACAGTTGGGTGGCTTGCCTGATGGTCGTGGCGTGACGCGGCAGTTCCACTCGCCGTGGAATTCATCACGCTTGAGGTTGATGGCATCAAGATCGGCGTCGCTGACCTTGATCGGTGGTGACGCTGCTGATGAGGTTGACCACGACCTGTCTGCTCAGCAAAGGGCGTCCGCGCCAGTTGTTGGTGATGTGGCAGAACATCCGATGTTCGATCTTGTTCCACTTGCTGGTGCCCGGCGGGAAGTGGCACGCCTGGATCTCCAGGCCAAGCTCATCTGCCAAGTGCTGCAATTGCAAGCGCCATAGGCGCACGCGATAGCCGTTGCTGCCCCCGCAGTCGGCCGTGATGAGCAGCCGCTTGGCTTGCCCGTACATGGGGCGCCCCATCTCGATCCACCAGTGACGGATGCTGTGCACGGCAAATTCCGCAGTATCGTGGTCGATACCTACGCTGACCCAGCCCACATTGGCCGTGACGTCGTAGACCCCGTAGGGTGCGGCCTTGCCCAGTTCGTCGTCAATGAAGTCGTGCACTCGAACTTGCTCTGGCTGCCCTTGTGGTTGCCATTGGCGCCCGGCGTTCTTGAAATCTCCTATGAGTTCCTTCTTCTTGGTGTCCACCGAAATCACCGGTTGGCGCTGGCGCTGGAACTTGGTCACCATCGTGGCGATGTACTGGAACTGCGCGTCCCGGTCCGGATGTTGGCCGCCTTCGCGCGTCTTGCGCACCGACTGAAGGCTGTAGTTCAGTTGGGCCAGCAGATCGCACACTGTGCGCTGACTGACCCGATGGCCGATTGCGGCAAGCTCGGTGGCCAGCCTCGTCGTACTCTTGGTCTTTGGCGAAGGGGCCGCTCAGGCACGCTTCGTACTGGGCTGCCGCCTCGGGGGCGTTGCCCACCTCAAGCAGCGCTACGGCCAGGCGCATCTGGCTCTGGGTCCTGGGTGCCTCCTCAAACACGGCGCGAGCCTCACGTACTTCACGCGTGGGGTCTACGGCCTGAGCCACGACCGACACCGCACGCGCTGCGCTCCAGTCTGGAGTTGGGCAAATACACGCCAAAAAAATAAACGGCGCTACCCAACAGGGGAAACGCAAACAGAATGAAGAGCCAGTAGAGCTGCTGACGTGTGCGCAGCACGTGCACCGCACAAAACAACGCCAACACCATATGCAAACCAATGCCTGCGAATGGCATGAGACCTCCTTTTTATTGATGGACTGCGCTGCAAATACTTTAGGGAAAGATCAATACGACGCACACATCGTGACGTAGGTTGGCGGTGAGCGCAGCGAACCCCAACAGCATTGTCACGCCATGAATGAATGTTGGGGTTCGCTGCGCTCACCGCCAACCTACAATCTGGAGTCTGCGCGACAACTGAGACAACTGAGTTTCCTCCCCTTCAAGGAGAGGAAGTAAACAAGCCACGAGGTACCCTACCGGCCATGTCACCGATCATCATCACCGGTGCGGCCGGTTTCATAGGCATGCACGTCGCTCAGGCGCTGCTCGCGCGTGGTGAGCCCGTGGTGGGCCTGGACAACCTCAACGATTACTACGACCCTGCGCTCAAAGAGGCGCGGCTGGACGTGTTGCGCGCGCGCCCGGGTTTTGTCTTTGAGCGTATTGATATTGCCGACCGCAGCGCCTTGCCCGCGCTGCTGGCGCGCTTGCGGCCGACGCGCATCGTGCATCTGGCGGCGCAAGCGGGCGTGCGTTATTCGATCACCCATCCCCACGCGTACATCGATGCCAATGTGGCGGGGTTTCTCAACGTGCTCGAAGCGGCGCGTGCGCTGGCGCAGGAGGGTGCGTTCACACATCTGGTGTATGCCTCCAGCTCCAGCGTGTACGGTGCCAACACCAAAACGCCGTTTGCGGTGCAAGACCGGGTGGATGCGCCGGTGAGCCTGTATGCGGCCAGCAAACGTGCCAACGAGCTGATGGCGCTGGTGTACGCGCGCCAGTTTGGCGTGGTGGCCACGGGCCTGCGCTTTTTTACGGTCTATGGGCCTTGGGGCCGGCCCGACATGGCGGCCTTCAAGTTCACACGCGCACTGCTGGCCGGTGAGCCCATCGACGTCTACAACCACGGCAACTTGTCCCGAGATTTCACCTATATCGATGACATCGTGGCCGGCGTGCTGGCGGTGCTGGACCGCCCCGCGCCACCCGCGGAAGGCGTACCACACGCGCTCTACAACATAGGTAACCATCGGGCCGAAGCGCTTATGCATTTCATTGAGATGCTGGCGCAAACCCTCGGGTGCAGTCCGAAGATGAATCTGCTGCCTATGCAGCCCGGCGACGTGTTAACCACCTACGCCGACACCGAGCCCATGCAGCGTGACTTTGGCTGGTCTTCCACCACGACCATTGATGAGGGTTTACCCCGGTTTGTCGCCTGGTATCGCGCGCACTACGGGGTTTGAACTCGGGACCGACTTACCACTTGAAACCGGTGCGCCTCTTGGGCTCTTCTGTTCTGCCCGAAGGGGTCGCTGACTCGGTCGAATCCCTCGCAGAACGCGCCCCAGTAGCAGTAGGCGAAGCGGCCGAACGTGCTGCGCCGTTGCGCGCGGCACCCGCTTCACTACGCAGGTCAGGTTGGGCCTGAGCAGCAGATTCGGAGTGGTACGTGACCGCAGCCGCCTCACTATTCCTGGGCATCGGCCCATTGGGCGTTGCCAGTGCGTAGACCGAAATCACCAGCCAGCCCACGATGAACGCCACAGGCAGCACGCCCACGGCAAACGAAGACAGCCCGGCACCCATGATGCTTTTGGGTGCAAACAGGGGCGCCCGACCTTGCCGGGCCAGCGTGGCCTCCAGATCACGTCGGGCGGCACGCAGCGAGCTGACGGTGTCGCGACTGCCCCGCAAGGCCAGGTACGTAAATGCAGCAAAGATGACGGCAAAGATAGCCAACCCGGCCAGCAACCAGCGCCGTCCGGGAACGGCCGCGCCACTACCGAACACCAGCACCACAAGGTAGGCGTTCAAAAAAAGCGCCTGAGCGAGCAGCAGCCAGTTGAGCTGTTGCCCAAAACTTGCCTCGGAGGCCTGCACCGCGCTCTGCACCCGATCGAGCTCGCGCTCCAGCGCGTCACGCGACGGCGCTTTGTCGGGCGATGAATGCGTAGCGAAAGGTTCCTCCACGGTTTGCGGCCGGCCTTGCTGCCGCGAACGCAGGTCCAGCCGCAAGGTGGGCGCGCGGGCCGAGTCCGGCGTGGAGCCTTTCAGCGAAGGGGTAGTTTTGACGGCTTGCATGGGCGAGCCCCTGGGTTCATTTGGTGTCTATTGTTCGCCGCAAAACCGGCGTTTTCAATTCAACCAAAGGGGGTAATGAATAACGCTCAAACATGGCGCGAAAGCGCGGGATTTCCCATGGATTGCCCGTTTTCCTCCGCAGCTTTCCCTGCGCGCCCCCTTGGGTCCTTCACTTGGTCGAAATCGCGGTGTGCAAATCGTCTTCCACAAACAGGATGGGGATTGCTGCGGGACGACTCAGGTTGTCGAGCCGCAGGGTCAGGCAATAGGCCGCACCGCCCGAGCGATTAAACGAATCCAAACTCACCACATGCACGCGGTAATCCCGCGCTTCGAGCGCGCTGCGTAGCGCCGGCGAGGCGTGGCACAACACCACGTCATCACCCAGACACACACTGTTGACGGCCAGGTGCTGCGCGTCATCGTCCGCAGCCACGATGAGCCGGTCACGGCCCACCAGCTCTTCCACCAAGGAGAAACTGTGCGGCCGCAACGCCGCCTTGTGCACCAGCACCTCACCGTGCGAGAGCACACAGAAGCAGGTGTCGAGGTGATAGAAACGCGGGTCGACGAGTTCCAGGTCCACCGTGGGCACACCAAAGGTCTCTGCCAGAAAGGCCGCCATGGCGCGGCTGGACCGCTGGCCCCAGCCGGTCCACAACAGACGGCGCGTGGCATCCCAGAGGGCATCACCTGCACCTTCAAACATCAGATCCCGCGGCGCCTCCACCACACGGTCAATCAAACCCTGCGCCATCAGCGCGTTGAAAAACGCACGGTCGTGCACTTCTTCGCCGCGCCGCTGCGGGTGCAGGAAGCGCGCCGGCACCACGATGCGGTCCAGCACCACGCCCGCGTTGGCAGTGAACACCAGATCCGGCAGGCCCGGTTGTGCGGGCTGCACCCACACCTGCGCGCCCAGAGCTTCGTACTGCGCCTTGAGTGCGGCCCAGCCGTGACGAGCATCAAGCGCCAGTTGCCCAGCCGCCGCCTGCCACTGCGCCGGATCCATCCAGGGGTTGATGCAGTAGCTCACCTCGAAGTGATCGGGCGCGCTCATCATGAGCTGGGCGCGCGGGCGCGTCTGCGTAACCACGTTAGACAGAGACACGCGCGGCCTCCTCTTTCACGGCAGCAGCGGGCGCAAATTCCTGCAGCACTTGCGCAAACACATCAATGCCCCAGTCCAGCGCATCGCGCTCTATGACCAGGGGCGGGGCAAAGCGGATCACAGTCTCATGCGTTTCTTTGGACAGCACACCACGTTGCGCCAGCCGCTCGACCACGGCGCGCGCTGACACGTGTGCTGGGTCCAGGTCGACACCCACCCACAAGCCACGGCCGCGCACGGCGCGGATCGGTGGGCTGTGGATTTGCCGCAAGCGCGCCAACAAATGCGCGCCCAGCTCGGCACTACGTTCCACCAAATGTTCATCTTCAATGACCTTGAGGGCCTCCAACGCCACGGCCGCAGCCAACGCGTTGCCACCAAAGGTCGAGCCGTGGCTGCCGGGGTCAAACACATCCATCAGCTCAGCCGTGCCCACCACGCACGACACCGGCAATAACCCGCCACCCAACGCCTTGCCCAGGATCAAACCGTCAGGGCGAATGTTTTCATGCTGATACGCAAACCAGCGGCCGGTGCGCGCCAGGCCCGACTGAATTTCATCAATGATCAGCATCACCCGCCGCGCGCTGCACAGCTCACGAACCGCGCGCAAGAAACCTGCGGGGGGCAGCACGATGCCGGCCTCGCCCTGAATGGGTTCCATCAACACCGCGCAGGTGTTCTCGTTGATGGCCGCGGCCAGTGAATCGATGTCACCAAAATCAAAGTGACTAAAGCCCGGCGAGGTGGGGCTGCCGAAGGGGCCGAAGCCATCGCGATAACTCGCCTCAGTGCTAAAGCCCACGATGGTGGTGGAGCGGCCATGAAAGTTGCCACGTGCCACGGCAATTTGCGCGCAGTCCGGCGCAATGCCTTTGACGCGATAACCCCAGCGGCGCGCCGCCTTGATGGCGGTCTCGACCGACTCGGCGCCGCCGCTGGCGGGCAACACGCGATCCAGCCCAGTCAACGCGGTGAGTTTTTCCACCAGGGGCCCGAGCGTGGCCGTGTGATACGCCCGTGAGGTCACCGCCAGTTTTTGCGCCTGCTCGGTCAGTGTGCGCACCAGACGCGGGTGCGCGTGGCCATGGCTCACGGCGGAGTACGCACTCATCATGTCCAGGTAGCGCTTGCCATTGACGTCGGTGAGCCAGGCGCCGCAGCCCGATTCAAGCACCACCGGCAAGGGGTTGTAGTTGTGAGCAGCGTGCGTACGTTCACACTCGATAGCGGCGCGGGACAGGTCGTGTGCTGGGTCAGTCATGGCAACCTCCGGAAGTCTGGTGCAGTGTAGGAACCGCCGGCGTTCACGGTGGTGGATTTGCGCGCGTTCCTGCGCCGAACTTGCGGTGCACGCCCCTGCGCGACACCACAAAGGGCAGTGCAGTGCGCTGCGCATGGAATTGCCCTGTCAATGGGGGGCAATTCATGGCATGGCCGCTGTGTCGGATATTCACTTCCGGCGACACCTGATTTGCTGCACAGTGCGCCCGCCATGACCCCACGCACACCCGATGAAGATGAAGCGCACCCGGCCTTGCAGCCGCTACGCGAGGCCGGCCTGTCGGCGACCGTCATAGCGCAGGTGCTGGCGTTTTATGACGAGCCGCACCGCGTCTATCACGCCCGCGCGCATGTGCGCGAGATGCTCGATGCGTCCGTGGCGCTCAAGCTGCCGCTCTCGGCCGCGCAGGGTTTGGCCGTGCTGTTTCACGACGCGATCTATGTGCCCGGCGCCCCGCGCGGCGCCAACGAAGCGCTCTCGGCCCAGCTGATGCAGGTCTATGCCCATGCGCTGCCGCGTGCAGTGCTTGAAGCTGCGCGCTCCATCGTGCTGGACACCACGGATCACATCGCGCGCACGCCCGAGTCGGGCGCGGTGCTGGATCTGGATTTGTTGCGCCTGGCCACGCCCGCCGAGGAATTTGCGCAGATTTCGCAGCAGGTGTTTGCCGAAGTGCGGCCGCTCTTTGACACCCCTGACGACGCCGCGGCGTGGACTGCGTTCATGCAGCGCCGGGCGGTTTTTTTTCGCGCCCTGCTGGAGCGCGAGTTCCTCTACACCTTGCCGGACGTACGCCAGCGCTTTGAGGCCGTGGCCCAGCGAAATTTGCGCGCAGCCATTGCTCAGTCAGGAATGGCTCCGTCGGGGATGGGGTAGCCGCAAAACGCCTTGATGGTCTGCAGCTCAGGCTTGGAAGCAATTTTTTCTATGCCCAACGCCGGCTCATCGGTCCACGCCGCGGTCAGTTCACGGTAGTGGTCCAGATCACGACACGCCAGGCGCAGCACGTAGTCGCAACTGCCCGACACCAGAAAACATTCAATCACCTCATCGGCAGCACGCATGCGCGCTTCAAAACGTTGATGGGTGGCCTGGGTCTGTTCCTTGAGCGTGACTTCCACCAGCACCGTGAGCAGGCTCGTCACCTTGCGCGGATTGACGCGCGCCATGTAGCCCTCGATCACGCCCGCATGCTCCAAGCGCCGCACCCGATCCAGACAGGCGCGTGCGCTCAGGGCCACTTTTTGCGACAAGGCCTGGTTGGTGATGCGGCCATCGGCCTGCAACTGGGCGAGGATCTTCAGGTCGAGGCGGTCGGGGGTTTTCATCGGGCGTGATTGTAGGTGCGGGGCGGGTGTCGCATGGCTCGGATCAAATGCCGTCAAACAGGCGCATTCAAACCCAGCAGAGCGGCGTCGCTGCATCCCTTGCAGGGCGCGTGTCGGCTTGCGCCCCGGAACGGAAAAGACGCACGCGCACTTGCGTAGTCACCCCGGCGCAGGCCGGGGCCCAATTTGCAGCGCATGGCCCAAGTGACCAGCACCCCCAATTGGGCCCCGGCCTGCGCCGGGGTGACGGGTTTCTTGCCATCAACGTAGCCGTTAGCGAGTTCGCCGCAGGTTCCTGGGTCCGGGACCGAGGATGAGGGTGAAGAACTGCGCAAGATGTGATCACGACACGGGGCACGGGCCAGGGCGACGACGGTTCGGCGCCATGCGGACTACGATCGCGCGCCCTCCACGATGCGCTCAACGGTGACGTCCCCCATGGCCCTGTTCGATTCCTCCGCCCTGAACCCCGGCGTGCGCCGCAAGGAAGTGTTGGCCTGGGCCGGGTATGACTTTGCCAACTCCGGCTACACCACCGTGGTGCTCACCACCGTGTTCGCGCAGTACTTCACGGGCGTGGTGGCCGCAGACCTGCCATACCCCACCACTGCCTGGACCTGGATCCTGGCGGCCTCCAACCTGCTGGTGCTGCTATTGATGCCGCTCGTGGGCGCATGGGCCGATCTGCATGCACGCAAAAAGTTTCTGCTGCTGCTCTGTACCGCGGGCTGCGTCGTGAGCACGGCGCTGCTGGCGCGCGTGGGCCGCGGCGATGTGGCGCTGGCTGCAACGACGCTCGTGGCATCGAACTTCTTTTACATGGTGGGCACCGGACTCATTGCCGCCTTCCTGCCCGAGCTGGCACGGCCCGCGGCACTGGGCAAGGTGTCGGGTTGGGGTTGGAGTCTGGGATATGTCGGGGGGCTCTTCACCCTGGGGCTGTGCCTGGGTTATGTGGGCTGGGCACGCGCGGCGGGTCAAGACGCAACGCAGTTTGTGCCCGCCACCCTGCTCATCACCGCCGTGGTGTTTGCGCTGGCCGCCGCGCCCACGTTGGTGTGGCTGCGCGAGCGTGCCGTGCCACAACCGGGAGCCGCTGCCCGCTTTGCAGTGCGCGACGCCTGGGCACGACTGTGGAACACGCTGCGCCAGGTGCGGCGCTATCGGGACTTTGGCGTATTGCTGCTGTGCGGCGCGTCTTATCAGGCCGGTGTGACCG
Source organism: uncultured Burkholderiaceae bacterium (assembly GCA_964652055.1). Lineage (GTDB taxonomy): Bacteria > Pseudomonadota > Gammaproteobacteria > Burkholderiales > Burkholderiaceae_F > CAZZAD01. The sequence continues at coordinate 9,589 of CAZZAD010000028.1, forward strand.
TGGTGATTGCGTTGGCCGCCATCTACGCAGCCGATGTCATGCACTTTTCGTTTGAGCAGACCATGGCGCTGATCCTGGTGGTCAATATCACCGCAGCCCTGGGCGCCTTTGCCTTTGGCTATGTGCAAGACGCGCTGGGTCATCGCTGGGCGCTGGCCCTCACGCTGGTCTTGTGGCTGGTCATGACGGCGGTGGCGGCCACCGCCACCAGCGCCGCCGCGTTCTGGTTTGCCGCCAATCTGGCTGGCCTGGCCATGGGGTCAAGCCAGTCGGCGGGCCGGGCGTTTGTTGGAGTATTTGCGCCACCGAACCAGCACGCAGAGTTTTACGGCCTGTGGACCGTCTCCACCCAGGTGGCCAGCATCGTGGGCCCCCTGACCTACGGCGCCGTCATGTGGGCCACCACCAACAACCATCGCCTGGCCATGGCCATCACCGGCGCCTACTTCGCGGTAGGGATGGCGCTGATTGCGCTGATCAATGTAAAGCGGGGCCAGACCCGCGTGTGAAGCGAAGCCAGACCCAGGTAAATGTGCTGAAGTCATAAAAAATGCGCTCATGGCTCTTTACAGCGCGTCGCCTTGAACACAAACTGCGCCCCTATGCGCCCATGAGCCGGGTGCAACCCACAATTTGCGCAAAGATGAAGCGGACGGATTGACCATGAGTTTTTCCATCAAACCACCCCAACGCAAGGATGCTTCGAGTTTCGACAGCAACTTCTATGGCACAGACACGCCCCCCGAATGGCGCGAGCTGGGAAATCTGGTGCCCTCCATAGAAAAAATTGCGGCGCGTGCCGGAGCGCCTATCGTCCCTGTCGATACCGCCTCGTTGGCCGGCAATGCCCCCCCGACCGAGCACAAACCTGCGCCGCACAACGCGCTGAGTGCAAAGCTCGCAGCCAATGAATCGAAGCAACGCTTTAAGAAGCTGGAGGACTCTGAACTCTCAAGACTCGATGGCGAATTACGCCGTCTCATTGACGCCCGATTGATTGAGCATCAGTTCAACTTCAGTTGGATGCCTGAACCTGTCACCCTGGGCCAGGCCTATGCAAAGCTAGGTGTGAGCACTCCCAAAGACCTACTCCACAAAATCAGCGCGGCTGACCCCCTGGCTCTGGAGCTGGGTTTCAGGCCAAGTGATCGCCCTTTTTTCAAAGAACGTATTGACGAAGCAGAAGCGCTTGCCGCCCAGGAAATTGCTCTGGAGCTCATTGACGGCGGGGTAGCCAACAGCCCGATTGAAATTGGCAAAGAAGAACGCGTGGCGGCCCTGCTGCACAAACTGGGCGTGGCCAGTCGTTATGAACTCAAGCTGCGCATGAACGATCCTGCAGCCATGCTGCGCCACTTTGGGCAAGACACCATCGCAGAGGCCATGAACGCGACCAAGCCCAGAGAAAGAGCGGTGATCGGCAAACTCGAGCGCGACCTGGAAAGACTGGCCACCCCTACCGCCAGCCTGGTCGAAAATGGCCTGGCGTTGGGACTGCTGAATCGCGCCCGCGCGGTCAAGAATGCAGAGTTCGTCAAAGATTTCAACGCCCGCCCTGAAGGCGACAAGTTGGCGTTCCTCCAAAAATATCTCCACCGGCAGTACGGCGTCAGAGGTGAGCGCCATAGCGCGCTGGACAACCCCGACATCCTGCGGTTTGTAGAAGGCAGCCTCTCGTCCGATGACCGCAATACGTTCATCAATCTGTTTCGAACCAAGAAAAGCGCGCCCCCGAGCCGGGACATCACCTAACTCACCGCTGCAAGCACCTCCTGGGCAATTTTCTTGACGTCATCAGCGCGTAGGCAGGATTTGACGAGTGTGGCGGTTCTCCAATCACTTTGAGACCTGATCACGGCAAATGGCCAACCACTCACGCAGCGCCGTGTTGCTGCGCCCCAGGCCTTCCACGCTGGGAATGAGCAAGTTCCAGGCGAAGGGCAACTGGCCCAAATAGTCTGTGGGTGCGGGCCACACTTCTAACCCCTGATCGACAAAATTGCGCTGGGCGCGCGCCATGTGCGATGCGCTGGTCACCAGCACGATGCGCCTGATGCCCGTGGATCGCAGGATGGACGCACTGAGGCGGGCGTTGTCGCGCGTGGTCAGACTTTGGTCTTCCACCCAACGCACTTCGGTGTGCAGCTCGTGCGCCATCACGTCGCGCATCAGGGCCGCTTCCGGGCGCACGCCCTGGCCGGGAGTTCCTCCCGTAACCAGCACTGGCAAACCCAGCTCGCGGGCCAGCGTCGCGCCGTAACGCACGCGCTGCAGGCTCGCTGAGTTGACCGTCTCGCCGCCCCACTCAAGTGCACCACGTTGCCGTCCGCCACCCAGAACAACAATGGCTTGAGGGCTCGGATGGCGCACCTGCGCCACATTCAAGGGCTGGGGTTCCAGAGTGCGCAACAGCACCATGGCGACCGCAGGCATGGACAGCAGCAAGAGCGTGGTCATGGACAACACGACAAGTGCCGCGCCCCATCGCGCATGCCGACGCGCCACCCACAAACCGGCCAGCGCCATCAGGCCCGTAGAGGAGGGCGGCAGGATCAGCGCCGCCAGCGCGTAGCTGAAGGTTTCGTTCATTGCGTTCCATGGATACGCGCCGCGCAAGGCGCGCGACAATCTGCGCTCAGATCAGAACTGCCGCGGCAGATCGGAAAAGCTGGGCAGCGTAAGCGAACCGGTAGCGCTGAGGGTATCGGGGCCGGCACCACCGGCACCCGCCTGCAATTCTTTTTGCTGGCGCACCAGCGTGAGCAAAGGACTGATCTGGTTCAGGAGTCGGGGCAGATGGGCCACGACTTCCGCCGCGCGTCCTGCACGAATAAGTGCCAACGCCAGACTCACATCCATCGAGCCTTCATCCGCGCGCCCTTCGAGCTGCCCCGGCGAAACGCCTTCCGCAGCACCTAGAACAATGCGGCGCGAGCGGTTGGTCTGCGCCTGTGATGCGCGCTTTTGCGACAGAACGCGCAGTTCTTCTGCGCTGCGGCGCAGCTCTTCAGACAGGGTGGCCACGCCAATACAGGTCCAGACCTCAACGCCGGGACCGGCAGCTTCGATGTTTTCAAGCACCTTGCGCAAGCGCGCCGCAAACCGCAGCACGCCAGAAAGACCATTGCTTTGTGTGGCCACGCAAAACTCATAGCGGTCGGTGCGCGTGCCAAAGTCTTCCAGACGAATCGATGCGGCCACCGCACGACCCACGAGCTTGATGCGCTGCTCGACCTCCCCATCCCAGGTCTCGGACTGGGGCATCGACAGCTCCACCCGGATGCAGATCATGGCCACATCGGACAGATTGCGGCGCGAGAAGGAAATGAGTTTGTCGACCTGTTTGTCAAAGAACTGCGGCGCCAGTAGCTCGGTGTCGGGGTCGATGGTGCGTGTGGATTCCAAGCTGGCCTGACTCTCGGCCAGTTGCTCACGCGTATTGGACAGCTTGGCCATGACTTCAATGCGCGAAATGAGCTCCGCTGCAGCGGCTGTTTTGAGCATGAAATCTGTAGCGCCCGCGGCGGTGGCGCGTGCGCGCTCGACCGGATCGTCCGCGCCAGAGAGCACCACCACGGGCATCTCCCGTATGCGCTGCACCTTGGAGCTGCGCACCCGCGCCAGCAGCTCGTAGCCATCCAGTTTTGAAAGCGACAGCGCGATAAAGGCCACACGAATCGTGCCGTCGAGCAGTAACGCCTGCCACGCAGCCTCGCCATCAGGAGCCTCACGTGGATCGAAGCTGCCGCGCAGATGCTGGGTCAGCGCCGCGCGCACGCTGCGCGAGTCATCGGCCACCAGCACGCGCACCCTCCCGCTGTGCGCTGCATCCGCACTGCTGCTGGCGACACCTGCGGTATGCGAAGAGGAGCCTTCCACGTCAGAGCCTGTGGTGGGTTTACGCAAAACAACACTGCATACAACAACTGCGCCGCAGACGTGGCGCATCGAGGGTCAATCTACTGCAACCGCGTTGCCCCAAAGCCCAACGGTGTCGGTCTTTACCGCTCTTTTCTCCCGTTGCTCCGCTCTGGCAGGGTCTCGGGAGTATGTGTTTGCCGACCGTCTGTCCGGATTTCTGACCGAACATCCTGACGCCCGCCCTGCTGCCCCTGCACCCTCGGCCCTTCCACCCGCTGCGTCGCTCGAATCCGCTCCAATGCCTGAGCGATCTGGCGCGCGGCCGCAGCGGTGGCTTTCTCGCCTTCGAGGATCGACAGGTTGCGCGCCGTGAAATCTGTGGCCTTGCTCGCAGCCAGGGCCGGGCGAATCAGCACGTCGGCCGTAGCGGTTTCATGCGCTGCAATGGACTGCACCATGATGGCCACGGTTTGCATCAACACCTCAAACGTGCCCGTCACCGCGCCGTAAGCCGGTTTGTTGGAGATGTCCACCGCAATCACCACATCGGCCCCCAGGCGACGCGCCACTCGCACCGGCACGGGACTCACAAGCCCGCCGTCCACGTATTCGCGTCCGTTGATGGCCACGGGCTGAAATACCGCAGGCACGCTGCTCGAAGCGCGCACAGCCATGCCCGAGTTGCCACGCTCAAACACAATCATTTCACCGCTTTGCAGATCGGTGGCTACGGCGGCGAACTTGCGATTCAGTTGCTCGATGGGCCTTTGCTTGAGTGTGGTGTTGATGTAGTTCTGCAGCGCCTCGCCCTTGAGTACGCCGCGCGAGGGAATGGACCAATCCGACACCGTGGCCTCGTCCATGGACAGCGCCAATCGGTGCAGCTCAAAGCCATCGAACCCACCGGCATACAAAGCACCGACCACCGCCCCGGCGCTGGTGCCCACGATGATGTCGACCTGAATACCTTGCGCTTCCAACGACTTAATCACCCCCACGTGCGCAAAGCCGCGCGCCGCGCCACCACCGAGCGCCAGCCCAATGCGCAATGGTCTCGGCAAAGCAGGGGGTACTGGCGGTGCAGGCTCAGCAGCTGGCGTCGGAGCAGGAAGAAGGGTAGGAGGCGAAACGCTCTGACAGGCCGCGAGCATCAATACGGCAGCCGCTAAGCCCAGCAGGCTGCAGCGTGAGGAAAGCACATTCATGGGAAAGCTTTGCGGACAAGAAGAAGCGGCAGATCGTAGCCGTGGACGGTGCCCCGCCGCCCCGCACCACAGGCCACATCACATGCAAATGAGAATGCTTTGCATGTGAGCATTGTTCTCGTTATCGTTCGCCCCGCTTTTCATCAAACGAGGAAGCCTTTCACTATTGATCCGGCCAGATGAAGTTTGAAGTTTTGCGTCGCATCCTCGACTTGAAAATCTTGATGGCACTTCAAACGTGGCGTTCCGAATCAATAGTTGCATAAGTCTCACTACATTCAAACTGCCTAGTCGTACTGACGGCGCCTCACAAATACGGGTACCCCGTGCTGAGCGCGGGGTTGAAGAAATCAAACCGCTCGTTTGCGGGCACTTTGAGGTCAAAGCGTGTGTTGGTGGTTTCAGCACCCAGGTAAGTGCGCAGCGCCGACAAGACGTGGGCAGGCGTGATGACCACCCCATTGACTGGATCGATAGCGCCGGTGCTGGGATTGATCTTGACCGAACGGTGCTTTGCATTCGTCGCACCCACAACACGGTTGCCCCAGGTCGGATTAGCTTCCATGAGCACCACGGTGCCGCCTGGCGCCCAGTGATCCTTGCCACCATTGTTGTTGAGCAAGGTGCGTCCAAACTCGGTGTAAATGCGCAAGAAAACACGCTGCGCGATGCCCAGCTCAGCCGCTTTTTGCCAGACGTAATCAACCATATCTGTGAGCAAGGTCAGCTGACGGTTGTGAGCGGCATCGTGTTGAGTGTGTGCATCAAAATCAGAAACCCCCAGCTGCATCGCAGAAACAATGCCCGCGCGCGCAGCCACCAGCCCCGCATGCGCCTGAGCAAAGCGCGTGTCGGCTGCGGTAAAGGTGGTAGGGATGAAATCCGACAGGTTGGCCAGTAACGCACGGCTGGCATCAGCGGCTGCAAACTGAGCGCCCAACGCATTAGCGCGCGGCGTGCCTTGCGCTTGCGCGCGTGCCAAGCGCGCCATGCGAGCGGCTTGCACTTTTTGCAGATCGCCCTCTTTGATGTACGCCAAGGATCCCGTGCTCTGGGCCAGCACATTGGGCTGGGCCATGGCCCGAAAATCTGCAAAAGCAGGAAAGTAGGTCATGCCTTTTAGGCCGGTGCTAAACGAACGCCCCACTCCCAACCAAGGCAGAGGGAGCCCATTACCGTACCGATCCGCAAACAACTCGGCTAAACCAATCATGCCGGGGCCGTCCACGCCAGTGGCCTGCACGCGCAAACCCTCACCATGATTGGCGTTGAGTGAATTGACGCCGTTGATGACCAGCATCTGTTTGTAGTACTTCTGGAAAAACGAGGCGTTGTTGCCCATGGGCGCAACGCGCAAATTGCCAGCCACCACGGCTGGCGTGCCTACCCAGTTGTTGATGGTGCGGTCCGTCTCGCGCGGATCGGTCCACGAACTTTGATCCATGCCGCCATCGGCAACCACATCGATCAAAATTTTTCCGCCGTAAGGGCTGGCCTGCGCGTGCGCCAGGCGTGGTGCCAACAGGGCTGCCGAACCCAAGACGCCTGAGGCGGCCATCCATTGAATGAACTCTCGTCGATTGGACACCATGGGACAACTCCAGCTCAAAGTATTGGGTGCGGTTATTCAAACAAGAACTTGGGATCACCGATCAAGTACGCCACCACACTCATCCAGGTGCGGGCGGTGTAGTTGGGATCGTTACCCGCGTTGTACGTACAGGCCGAGGACAAGATGCCCGCGTTGTTGCGATCGTTCCAAATGTCTTGGAAGAGTTTGTAGGTGGCCTGAACCTCAGGATGATTGGCTGGCAGATCCTCTTTGAGCAGGGACAAGTGCAAGAAGCGAATGTTCTCGACGATGGCCTGCGCCCCCGCGGTAGTGGCCGGAGTGTCTGTCAGTGCCACCTGCGGGAACAAGAAACGGCTGACGGCTGGCCGCAAAAAATCTTCGCGCGTCAAGGTGCACACCTGCTGCGAGACCATGCGGTCTATGACCGAGGTTTGCATTGTGGTGTAGCTGTTGGCGCGCTGAGTGCGGCTGCGCCCGTCAAATTCACCGTAACGCAAGCCCACGCCTTCATAGGGGAATCGCAGCGGGTCATAGCCACGGCCAAGCAAGGCCACCATCTTGCGTTGCAGATGTGCGGGGTTGAGCATCATCACGGGCTGCACATCATGCAACTCAAACGCGCGTGCGCTGGTGAGCCCCGTCACCGTTTGTGCCCGGTACCAACGGCTCAATAACAAATCTGCGAGCAGCTCTTTAACGTTGTAGGCACCACGGCCGCGGTCGGTGGCAAAGCGCGTGGCAATTTCCATAAGCTCCGCGTTCTGTGTGGTGTAGGCCGACAACAAGTTGGCGTAAGCCGGGTCCGATGTGTTGGTGGGTAGGGCAAGGGGTTCGCGCCCAAACACGCCCTGGTACCAGAAATACACCGCGCCCAGCGCAAAGCGCGGGTCGGTAGCCACTTGATTGCCCAACCACTGCAAAGCGGTCTTGTTGCCTGTGTAGCCGCCGGGCATGGGAATGCCGTTAAAGCCCGGTGCGACTGAATCACGGAACCACACATCGCCCAATCGGTAATACGCCTGGCCATTGGCATCGCGCGGGTAGGACGGGTTGCGGTAGTTTCCTGGCAGCGCATGGTCTGTGCCCGCGCCGTCGCGATACGGCAAGTAGCGATTGCTCGGATCAGCCCAGTTTTGAAACCCAGCAGCCATGGGGTCCATCACATCGTGACAAACCTTGCAGCCTGGATTTTCCAACCAAGGCACCAGGAACTGGGCACTGTTTTCATCACTAGGCCGCACCGCCAAAGACAGCAGATTGGTAGCCAAGAATTGCTTGGACAAAATGCGCGCCCGATGGCGATTGCGGTTGCTCGGCGAGGTCGGGAAGCGATTGAGCCAAGCATGGGTTGACAGTACCCCAGCATGCTCACGCGTGCCCCCTAAACGAGGACTAGCCCAGGTGCCACGACGCCATTCGGTGTCGTCCTCCGGATTGGTAAAAGCGCCCTCCAAGGTAGCGCCCACAAAACGATGGATCGTTCCATTCATCACCGTGTAATTACCCGCCACCATGTCGGTCCAGGGGCGGTTGTTACGCACGATGTACTTGGCCAGCTCCACACCCTCATAGGAAATGGAACTGCGAAAGCGGTTGGCGTAGGTGTTTTCGGGCGTGCCCGTCACCAAAATATTCGTCAGCGATGCAAAGTCCTCGCTCGTCAACCCAATACCGTTACCAAAGACCGTGACGCCCTGGGGCAGAAAGTGCGTTTCGACCACCTCATGCACAAAGCGCTCAAAAACTGGGCCTTGCATCATGGCGAGCATCGTCGTGCGCAGCGCAGCCTCACCGCCTGCGGCCACCGCTTGGCGCTCCGCATCAGTAGGCTTGCGCGAGGCAAACAATATGCTGGCTTTGGCCAATACCGTAGCGTTGTCAGCAAAACCGACACCATTCCAAAACGCACCGCTCACTGGAGGAGGTACCGGCGAGGGTGCTGGACACGCACCCTGCAAAACCGGCAACAACGCTGACAGGTTTTGATAGGCCACCGAGTTGGCATTCACAAACGGCGCGCCCCCAGCATGTGTCGGTTGGCCAATGGATTTGGACAACAAGAGCGCTCCTTTGGTCAGGGCGAAGTTGCGCGTGACGTTGTAGTTCGCAACTGCAGTGCCCCCGGGGCTAAACACCAAACCTGTGCCTCCCGCCAGTTGTCCTTGGGCATGACAGGCCGTGCAGTTGTCCCGCAGGCTGGGCCAAACCGTATCCACAAACTGGGCCGGGGCCGTCGTACACGCGGTAGCCGGCGGCGGTGAAGGAAGTGGCGTGGGCGATGGCGTGGATGTGGGTGTGGGTGTGGGCGAGGGTACAGGCGTTGGTGCAGGCGTTGGTGCAGGCGTAGAGGTAGGTGCGGGCGACGGCCGAGGAGTGGGTGTAGAAGTACGTGTCCCAGATGCAACGGACTCCTCACCGCCACCGCAACCCATCAATACAGCGGCGCTACCCAGTGCCAGCACACACAGCGCCCGGCGTATTGCCCAACGCGGCGCACATTCATCAACAATTGCCTCAAAACGCCTACGGCGCAACAGATTTGCCATAGCCATTTCCTCTCAATTTCAAATTTTTAAATGGTGGGGTAGCCCGTGCGCATATTGGGATTAAAAAAGTCAAAATTTTGGGAAGCAGGCACACGCAAATCAAACACGGGGTCGACGGTCAAATTCAAATATTTACGCAGGGCAGACAGCACATGGCGGGCCTTGATGGTGGTGCCATTCACG
>CAZZAD010000029.1:0-17734 GCA_964652055.1 uncultured Burkholderiaceae bacterium
GAAGCAGCTCGGTGAAGTGGCGGGGTTCAAGGTGCGCTTTACGGACCACACGCGGCCGGGGGCGTCGATCAAGTTGATGACCGACGGCACCTTGCTGGCGGAATCGCAGAGTGATCCGCTGCTCTCCAGTTACGACACGCTCATCATTGACGAGGCGCATGAGCGTTCGCTCAACATTGATTTTTTGCTGGGTTATCTCAAGCAGTTGTTGCCGCGTCGGCCGGATCTGAAACTCATCATCACCTCGGCCACGATAGATGCGGATCGTTTCGCCACGCACTTTGGCAGTAAAGACGCACCGGCGCCGGTCATCAATGTGTCGGGGCGTTTGTATCCGGTGGAGATTCGCTACCGGCCTTACAAAGACGAAGACGATGCCGACGACCGCACGCTTATGGATGGTCTGGTCGATGCGGTGGATGAATGCGCCATGGTCGGGCGCGGCGATGTGCTGGTGTTTCTGCCCGGCGAACGCGAGATTCGCGAGGCCGCCGAGGCACTGCGCAAGCATCACCCGCCGGGCACGGAGATCTTGCCGCTCTTTGCGCGTCTGTCGGTGGAGGATCAGGAGCGCGTGTTTCGGCCCGCCAGCAGCGCGCGTCGCATTGTGTTGGCCACCAACGTGGCCGAGACCTCGCTCACGGTGCCGGGCATTCGTTATGTGGTGGATGTGGGCACGGCGCGGGTGAAGCGTTACTCGTATCGCAACAAGGTGGAGCAGTTGCACATTGAGCCCGTGTCGCAGGCGGCGGCGCAGCAGCGCGCGGGGCGTTGCGGGCGCGTGGCCGATGGCGTGTGTATTCGTCTGTACGACGAGGCGGATTTCAACCGACGGCCCAAGTTCACTGATCCGGAAATTTTGCGCGCATCGCTCGCCTCGGTGATCTTGCGCATGAAGTCGTTGGGTTTGGGTGATGTGCGCGCCTTTCCGTTTGTGGAGCCGCCCCCTGCACGCGCCATTGCCGATGGTTATGACCTGCTGGCTGAACTCAACGCGGTAGAGGATGCCGGTGTGCTCACGCCGGTGGGTATGGAGTTGGCGCGCTTGCCGCTGGATCCGCGCGTGGGCCGCATGCTGTTGGCGGCGCGTGATGCGCTGGCATTGCGTGAGACCTTGATCATCGCCGCGGCGCTCTCGGTGCAAGACCCGCGCGAGCGGCCGCTCGATGCGCAAGCGGCGGCCGATCAGGCGCACCGCAAGTTTGCCGATGAGAAGAGCGATTTTTTGTCGTTTGTGAAGTTGTGGGACTTTGTGCAGGAGCGCATTGACCACAAAAAATCCAACCGCAAGTTGACGGATGATCTACGCGCCAATTTTTTAAGCCCGCGCCGCGTGCGTGAATGGATGGATGTGCACACGCAACTGGCCAACGTGGTGAACGAACTGGGTTGGCGCATGAATGCCACGCCGGCCACCTATGAGCAATTGCACCTGGCACTGCTCACGGGGCTGTTGGGCAACGTGGGCTGCAAAACGCTGGATGGTGATTTCCGCGAGCCGCCGTATGTGGGTGCGCGCAGCATCAAGTTTTTTATCTGGCCCGGTTCGCCCCTGGTGAAGAAGGCGGGGCGCTGGATCATGGCCGCCGAACTGGTAGAGACCTCGCGCCTGTTTGGCCGCACCGTGGCCAGCATTGAGCCGCAATGGATAGAGCGGGTAGGGGCGCACTTGCTCAAGAAGTCTTGGGCCGATCCGCATTGGGAAAAGAAGCCTGCGCAAGTGATTGCTTTTGAGCGCGGCGCGCTCTATGGGCTCACGGTGTATACGCAACGGCGCGTGCCCTTTGGTGTGCATGACGCCAAATTGGCGCGGGAACTGTTTATCCGCCAAGCGCTGGTGGAAGGGGAGTTTGAATCGACCGCGCCGTTTTTTGTGGCCAATCAAAAACTGGTGCGTGAGGTGCGTGAGCTGGAGCACAAGACACGCCGCCCCGATGTGCTGGTGGACGATGAACTGATCTACGCCTTCTACGACGCGCGCATAGACGCCGACGTATGCACCGGGGCCACGTTTGAGAAATGGCGCGTGCAGGCTGAAGTCAAAGACCCGCGCGTGTTGTTTCTAACGCGCGATGAACTGATGCGGCACGAGGCCGCTGGGGTGACGACGGAACACTTTCCCAAGCTGTGGAACGTGCGCGGCACCGACATGGGCCTGAGCTACCACTTTGAGCCGGGCAGCGCGCGCGACGGTGTGACGTTGACGGTGCCGCTCTTTGCGCTCAACCAGGTGGACCCGGTGCGTTGTGAATGGCTGGTGCCGGGCATGCTCAAAGAGAAGGTGCACCTGCTGCTCAAGAGCCTGCCGCAGCGACTGCGACGTCACTGCGTGCCCTTGCCCGACTACGCGGCTGGTTTTGTGGAGCGGCATGCCGCAAAACTTGGCGCACCGGACGCGCCTTTGATTGATGCGCTGATTGCCGATGTGCGTGCCACCACCACGGTGGTGTGTCAGAGCGCGGACTTCAAGCAAGAGACCTTGCCCGCGCACCTGACCATGAACTTCAAGGTGGTGGATGAACACGGACGTCAGCTGGGCATGGGCCGCAGCCTGTCGCAGTTGCGCTCTGAGCTGGGAGGGCAGGCGCAGCAGTCGTTTCAGCAAGCCGCGCAGCATGCGGCAGCAAGTCAATTTGCGGGAGCCACCGAAGACATCACCGACTGGGATTTTGGTGAACTGCCGGAGCTGTTGGAAATTCAACGCAAGGGGCAAACCCTGGTGGGTTTTCCGGCGCTGATGGATCACGCGGATCACTGTGAGATTGAAGTCTTTGACGATGCGCTGGAAGCCATGGCGCAGCACCGCAATGGCTTGCGGCGCCTGTTCCGCCTGCAGTTAAAAGAACAAATCAAGTTTCTGGAAAAAAACCTCAACCCCTTGCAGACCGCCGCGATGCAGGCCGGCACGGTGGCGGCCTTGGCCAAGGGCCTGCCCAACTTTGAAACGCTGCGCGATGCGGTGGTGAGTGCCGCGCTGGACCGCGTGGCGTTGGTGGAACCCTGGCCCAGCGATGCCGCGTCTTTTGTTGCGCGCAAGGAAGAGGCGCGAGCCAAGCTCAATCTCATAGCGCAGGAGCTGGCACGTCTGATTGCGCTCATCGTGACCGAGGCGGTGGCGGTGGTGCGCAAACTCAACGGCCTTAAATCACACGCCGCTGCGGTGGCCGATATCGAGCAACAGCTCATGCGTTTGTTTGCGCCAGGCTTTTTGCTCAATACGTCAGGCGCGCAACTGGCGCACTACCCGCGCTATTTGAAGGCCATCGCGGCGCGTCTGGAAAAACTGCGCGCTGATCCGGCGCGCGATGCGGCGCGGCTCAGTGAAATCGTGCCATTGCAGACGCTGTTCCTGCGTGAACTGGCCACGCGCAAAGGGGTGGTGGACCCCAAGCTGGAAGAGTTTCGCTGGCTGCTGGAAGAGCTGCGTGTGTCGCTCTTTGCGCAAGAGCTGCGCACGCCGATGCCGGTCAGTGTGAAGCGGCTGCAGAAGGTGTGGGAGAGCTTGCGGTGAAATTTCAGACGTGAAATAGGCGTCGCCTCAGCTTGCGTCGGGTCTCTTGATCGCATCTCGGCTTTGTTTTGTACCCTCCCCTTCAAGGGGAGGTTGATGTTGAGTTCCCTCCCCTTCAAGGGGAGGGTTAGGGTGGGGATGGGGTGCGTTGCGAAGGAAATCCTCCCCTTACAACCCCATCCCCACCCCCGCCCTCCCCTTGAAGGGGAGGGAGAAAACATCGCGCTGAACTCGGACCGAGATGTGATCAAGAGTCAGGGCCTGCGCCGGGGCGACGGATACTTATTCGGCGCGATGTGCTTTTACGAATACAAACGTTCCGTCATCCCCCCGCTTTTACCTCCCACCAAACTTCCCGCGCTCACCTTGCCCCGATCGATTGTCGTCCTGAGGCTGCGGTGAAACAGGGCTGGCGCGTTTGACGTGGCCCGACTCGGGTTCACGGCTCTGCGCAGGCGCTGAGGGCACAGCGGCGGGCGGTGGCATGGGTCGTTCAACCTGTACACGATCAATCTGACGAGACGGGTTCTTCGGCCGACTGGGTTGTTGAGATTGAGGCTGTGGTTGCGGTTGAACCTCCACCGCACGTATGCCGTGCCCCTGAGTGGGTTGGGGCGGTTGCGGTTGTTCCCGTTGCTGTCGTGGCGCCTGGCTGGGTGCGCGCACTGCCGTATCGCCCGCTGGGGTGTTCTGTTGCGCAGGCACGGCACGTTTGAATGAACCCCTGTTCGTGACTTGCGGTGGATTGACTGCTTGCGGCTGCGTGGCTGCAGGGGGTTGCACGATGGGTGCTTTAGCGGCTGGCGCTGCGCGCACCAGCCCCTCAGGGGCGCGCCCCGTCATCACCTCTTGAATCCGTAGGCGGTGGGGCAGGGCGTGTGCGGGGGCCCAGCTCACGCTGTCGGGGTGCTGTTGATGAACGTACTGTCTGGGTGGATTGATGACGGTGACGTGGGTGATGTTGTGGACGTTCTGAACGTTCACTGAGCGGATGTAGCGTGGTGAGTGATGGTGCGGTGGGTAGTACACCTCGCCCCAACCCAGCGGGAACCACCCCACGGGATGACCCGCTGTGACGCTGATGGAAACTCCGGGCTGGCTCACCCAGGCCACCAGCGCCGGTGCGTAGTAGGGGCGGGCCGCCCAACGACCCGGGGCCCAGCACCAGCGTCCGCTGATCATGACCCAGCGCCCGTAGTGAAACGGCGCAAAGCCCCAGGGCGCTTCATCAATCCAGGTCCAGCCCCAGGGCGATATCCAGGCCCAGTGCCCGTGGCGGTAAGGCGCCCACCCCGCCACCACATGGGTGGGGTACCACACGTGGCCGTATTCAGAGGTCTGGGTCCACGTGCCGTGATCGTCCAGGCTTTCCATGCCGGTGGTTTCGCGCGAGACGTACTGCGCACTGCGCGAGGCGTCATCGCGCGCATCACGTCCGGCCACCCAGTCATCAAAGACATCCATGGCGGGCGCAACTAACACCAGGGGTGCGTTGGGTGATTCGGCCAGCTCGCCGCGATAGCCGCTTTGCACAGGGAACGTCATGTAACCGCGGCTGATGCGTGCATGCCCTACAAATGCCGTGACGGCGGATATGCCCGTTGCGCGATCCACATCCACGCGGTAGCGACCCACGTCGTCAAATGTGACGCGCTCACGGGGCGTGATCAGATCAATCTCGCGCAGCACTTCACGGTGACGTATCCGCAGCGCCACGCTGCCTTGATGCACGAAGAGTTGAATCATTTCGTCATCAATGCGGTTGAAGTCCACCAGCGTGTTGTCATCGAGCCGCAGTGCCACGGAACCAATGCGCACTTCAGCGCGGCCCGTATGCCCAGTGGACAGCCGAAACGCCGAGGTGATGGGCCAGTTCAGGGTGGCGTTTTCGACTTCACCGCTATTGAGGTTGGTGAGCGAGACCGGGCCCGAGAGCACGCTGATGCGCCCCACGCGGGCCGGAGGGTCGCCCTGGGCTTGTACGGGGTATTCGTTTTGTTGTGCCTGGACGTTTCCTGCAGGGGCCACCATGGCGCAAACGGCCGCAAGAAGCGCCGCCAGAGTCCTGGTCATCCATAAGCGGGATCGGATAAGGGTTTGCATAAACAGGTTCTCCAGTAACGGGCTGACCCGCCCGGTGGTGCTGACCTTGCTCTAACGCAATAACAAGGTAATCCGTCGACACCAAGGCGTAATAAATCATTGCCACCGTGTTATTTAGACTGCCTGCAAATCTTTCTTCTATGGGAAGTGGTCATCATGGATATCAAACGTAGCCGATTTCATTGTCAGACCGCGGTGGCGCTGTGCGCGCTGGCTTTATTGAGCTCAATGTCGGCTAAGGCCGACATTGCTGTGGTGCTCAATTCGGGCGATGCCAGTGTCAGCGTGATTGACCCAGTGGCGCGCAAGGAACTGCGCCGCTTCGATACCGGCAAGGAGCCGCATCACCTGATGCTCACGCCCGATGCGCGCTCGCTCATTGTGGCCAATTCCGCGGGCAACAGCCTGCACTTCATTGACCCGGCCACGGGCGCAGCGCAGCGTCAAGTCAAGAACATTGCTGATCCTTATCAACTGGCCTATTCGCCTGACAGGCGCTGGTTTGTGGCCAACGCCTTGCGCCTGAACCGCGTGGATGTGTATGCCGTGGAGGGTGAAAACTTCCGTTTGGTAAAAAAAATCAGTTTGGCTAAAGCGCCCAGCCACATGATTTTTTCCGCCGACGGTTCGACGGTGTTTGTCACGCTGCAGGAAAGCCATGAAGTGGCCGCCATTGGCCTGGCCGATCAAACCGTGTTGTGGCGGATGAAGGTGGGGGACTTGCCCGCGGGCATCTGGATGACGCCTGACGACCGCCATCTGCTGGTGGGTGTGATGGGGCAGGATTACGTAGAGGTCATTGATTGGCGCGCGCAAAAAAGCGTGAAGAAAATCAAGACCGGCAAGGGCGCACATAACTTTCGCCCTCTGGGTGATGGTCGGCATGTGTTCGTGAGCAACCGCGTGGAAAACACCATCAGCCTGATCGACCAGACCACGCTGGAGAAGGTCTATGACATTGCCGTACCCGGTGGTCCTGATTGCATGGATGTGAGCGCCGACGGCAAGACTCTGTGGGTGACGCAGCGCTGGAAAAAGCAGGTGGGCATCGTTGATATCGCGTCCCGGCAGGTGGTGCAGTCCATACCCGTGGGCCGTTCGCCCCATGGGGTGTTCCTCACCCACAACGCTGCATGGAAATGATGCGACAGGGGTACGTGGTTGCCGTGATCGGGGCGGTGTTGGCGTGGGCGCAGCCCATGGCCCGCGCCCAGGAAGCATGCACAGCCAAGGTGTATCTGACACTGGATACCGGCAACATGTCGCATGCACAGGTCATTGCCGAGATTCTGAAGAAGCACGCTGTAGCGGCCACGTTTTTTCTGGCCAATGAACGCACCTTGCGTGGTGATTACGCGCTCGATGACAGTTGGGCGCCATACTGGAAAGCGCGCTTTGCCGATGGTCATGCCTTTGGAACGCATACATGGCGGCATGGTCGATTGCTGCGTGATACGGATGAAGGTGGCATTCAGTACCGCCCCCAGTTTGGTGAAAACAAGGGGCGCACTTTGACGCTTTCATCGCAGGAGTTTTGCGCGGAGTTGCAGCAGGTGGATAAAGCCTTCGGGCGTCTGACCGGGCAGCCTCTTGATGCATTGTGGCGCGCGCCGGGTGGCTACATCACGCCGCAGTCCCTGCGCGCAGCCCGCGACTGCGGCTACAGCCACGTGCATTGGGCGCCCGCAGGTTTCTTGGGTGATGAATTGCCCTCAGAAAAATTTTCCAATGGGGCGCTGTTGCAGCAGGCTTTGCATACCGTCCGCGATGGTGATGTGTTGATGGCCCATCTTGGAATCTGGTCGCGCAAGGCGCCCTTTGCCCCCATGCTCGAGCCCCTGATTACCGGGCTCAAAGAACGCGGCTTCTGCTTTTCTCGGCTCACCGATCACCCGGACTACGTGGCCTCTGGCGCTGCGCAGGGCCCGCTGCCGATGTTTCTGCGGACCAGTCAGCGATCGTCCGGGACGGTGCTCAGTCGTACGGAGAGCAAATGATCGACGCTGTGGTTAATGCCTTTGATGTTGTGCACACCTGGATTTTTGAGGCCATGGTGCAGCCCGTGGTGTATGTCTTGGGAATCATGGCGTATCAGGAAGACGCCTATGTGGCGACCGAGTGGTTCCTGCTGGGCCTGATTCAGATGGGCGTGCTCTATGTCGTTCTGCGGCCGATGGAGTCTTTTTTTCCTGCAGAAAAGTGGTCGGATCGGCGCGGCATTGGGGTAGATGTGCTCTACACCCTGCTGCATCGACTCGGTGGTTTTGCGTTGCTGGCGTTCATGCTGTTGTCTCCCGCGGTGTTGGCGGCCACCGAGGCATTGCGTGCGGTGGGCATCACGCCCATGAACCTGGATGCGGCCTGGCCTGGCGTGACGGATATTCCCTGGGTCAGTTTCCTGCTGTACCTGGTGGTGCTGGATCTGGTCGACTATGGGGTGCATCGACTGCAGCATCGCTTGCGCTGGTGGTGGGCATTGCACGCGGTGCATCACTCGCAACAAAAAATGTCGTTCTGGACGGATGACCGAAATCATCTGCTCGACAGTCTGCTGGTTGATGCAGTTAAAGCGGTGATCGCCTTGGCCATTGGGGTTGAGCCCTCACAGTTCATCGGCCTTGTGATTGCTTCACGCATGTTGCAAAGCGTGCAGCACGCCAACGTGCCCTGGACGTTGGGGCCCATCGGGCGACTGCTTGTCAGCCCGGTCTTTCATCGGCGTCACCATGCCATTGGATTTGGGCACGAGGGCCGGGTGATGGGCTGCAATTTTGCGGTGCTGTTTCCCGTGTGGGACATCATTTTCAGGACGGCAGACTGGAGCAGGGCGGTTGAGCCCACAGGCATACGCGATCAGCTGCCTGATGAGGGCGGGCGCGACTACGGACAGGGTTTCTGGAGCCAGCAATGGCTCGGGTGCAAGCGACTGTTGGGTGTTTCCTGAGGGCGGGGTGTACCTATGGCAAAGCCTACTGATGTACCGCGCTTTGGCTTGCTCATCATTGGCGACGAGATACTGTCGGGCAAGAGGGCTGACCAACACTTCAGCAAGGTTGTTGCGCTGTTGGGTGCACGGGGTCTGCATCTTTCATGGGCACAGTACCTGCCCGATGATCGGGCGCTGCTGACGGAAACTCTGCAGCGGACCTTTGCAAGATCCTCAACCGGGACGGACGTGGTGTTTAGCTGTGGCGGCATTGGTGCCACCAGCGACGATCACACGCGCCAGTGCGCCGCTGCGGCTCTGAACGTACCGCTGGTTTTGCATCCGGAAGCTGAGGCTTTAATTTCGCAACGTTGTGCGCAGGTGGCGCGTGAGGGCAAGGGCAGTGCGGATATGTCGCTTCCTGAGAATCAACGGCGTCTTGAAATGGGCCGGTTCCCGTCAGGCGCACAGATCATTCCCAATCCGTACAACCAGATACCGGGGTTTGGAATTAACGGACACTGGTTTGTGCCGGGCTTTCCCGTGATGGCTTGGCCCATGATCGAACACGTGCTCGATACGCACTATGCCGCGTGGTTTCATCGAAACCCGTGTGCAGAGCGTTCAGTATTTCTGTTTGATGTCATGGAATCAGCCATTGCACCGCTGATGGAGCGCATTGAGGCTGAGCACCCCGGCATTAACGCGTTCAGCCTTCCCTCAGTGGGTGACGGTCGGGATGGTGCACCGGCACGCCGGCATATTGAGCTGGGCGTCAAAGGGCGGCTGGAGGGTCTTGACGCCGCCTTTCAAGCCTTGCTTGCGGGCCTGAAAGAAATTGATCTGCCGTTCGAGGTGGCGCAGAAATAAAAAAAGCCCGGTCGGGGGACCGGGCTCGGAAAGCACCACTCAAGGAGGAGACAGACTGTCAGGACAAAGCCCTGACGAGTGGTGCCAAGGAGACATGGGTTACATGCTTACGCAGCTTTGCGGCCTTTGCCTTTTCCGGCATCGTTGGCAGCAGCGGCGGCCTTGATCGTTGCAGAGGTTGCGGCAGCGATGTTGGACTCAGCCAGCTCAACGGCTTGTTTCGTGGCTTTGGTCAGCGTGTCGTAGGCCGTGTTGGCGGCAGCAACAGCACTTTTGAACATCGACACTGCAGGCTCTGAACCAGCAGGGGCGCTCTTCGAAGCAAATTCAACGATCTCGGCGATCTTTTTGTTGCTCTCGGCGATTTGCGACTCGGCAATCTTCGACAGCTCAGCGCTGGTACCAGCAGCAATGCCATAAACCTGACGGCTGTAGCTCGTGGCTTTCTCAAGTGAAGGCTGAGCCAGGCCGCCCGACATGGAGAGCAATTCCTGAACGTCTTTGACACCCAGCAGGGCTTGGGCGCGGTCAGCGGATTCGTCCATCATGGCTTTGGCTGCGGCCAGATTCAGTTCAACAAATCTCTCGGTAGCGCTAAATACGGCGTGCGACGCAGCAAAAACTGCATCCAATTGACCTTTTTGAACTTCTGCAAACTGAGCGGGGGTTACAAACATTGTGTTCTCCAGTGGGGGGGATTTATTCAACCAGTCCAGGGGAAAACCCCTCAAGAAAGCCGGTTTGGTGCAACGCACAAACGGATTGTATGTTGCCATACAGCAATGTCAAGCGGTATTTTGTGCGGGGCGTCAATTTCAGGGGAGAATTGCGCCGACTTTTTTCTGGTCGTTATGGATTCGGTCATTTCGTTGTCATGGCAACGAGCTAGCTGATTCGTGTTGTCTACTTCAAGGTCGGTGTGCGAGGTTGCGTAGACAATGGCGTCACTGAAGTGTGATTTGACCGGTGTTCTCTGTGCTATTTGTTTTTGGATAAACCTCACGCGTACTGGACAATGGCCGCTATGGTCAAACTAATCAGTTACCTCGTAGGTGTGGCTTTGATGTCAGCCACTGGGCTGGCCGCGGTAGCGGCAGAGCGTAGTGCACAGCGTGCATCGCCTTCGGCTGCTGCCGCAAAGCCCGTGGTGCGCAAGGCTGAACGCCTGCCCGCTCGGCCTAGTGAAGGACAGAAATCGGGGTTGCATCGTGTGGCTGATCCATTGGACCTGAAATCTTCCGTCGCTCTCGTGGTTGATCAGGACACCGATGAAGTTCTGGTTGAAAAAAACGCTGATGCTGTACTGCCCATTGCTTCCATCACCAAGGTAATGACGGCGTTGGTCACCATTGAAGCGCAGTTACCTCTGGACGAAGAGCTCACCGTTACACGCGAGGACCGGACCGTCGATCGAGTGAATTCCCGATTGCGGCCAGGTGTCAAGTTGACTCGGGCCGAAGCCCTACATTTGGCCCTGATGTCGTCTGAAAACCACGCGGCGCATTTATTGGGACG
This sequence comes from uncultured Burkholderiaceae bacterium, assembly GCA_964652055.1. Lineage (GTDB taxonomy): Bacteria > Pseudomonadota > Gammaproteobacteria > Burkholderiales > Burkholderiaceae_F > CAZZAD01. The sequence continues at coordinate 10,926 of CAZZAD010000029.1, forward strand.
CACCTATCCCGGAGGGATGGAAAATTTTGTTGAGGCCATGAATGCAAAGGCTGCGTTGCTGGGCATGAACGATTCGCACTTTGTGGATCCTACGGGTTTGTCTGCGGAAAACCGCTCCAGTCCTCAAGACCTGGTGCGTCTGGTTAAGGCGGCACATGATCATCCCTTGATGCGCGAATACTCGACCAGTGTGGGCTACAAGCTGGCCATTGGTAAGCGTATGGTCCAGTACGCCAACACCAACCGCCTTACCGCAAGTCCTGATTGGCAAATTGGTATGCAAAAAACGGGCTACATCTCCGCAGCCGGGCGTTGCTTGGTGATGCAGGTCGTCATCGAAGGGCGCCGGGTCGTGATGGTGCTGCTTGATTCCGTGGGCAAGTATTCGCGCATTGGTGATGCGCAGAGAATTCGTACCTACCTCATGAGCCGAAATGCCAACAGTGAAGTTTCTGCCGAGCGCGAATCGCTCGAATTGGTCAGGGTGGCAGAAGTCGATTAGCCGCCCGTGAGTTGCCGTGTATGACCCAATCGCATTGAGATCTGGTCCGCCGCAGTAAGCAGGTCTTCTGTCCAGTCATCTTGCATGCGTTCTGCCGGAGCAGAAACAGAAAGCCCGGCAACGATTCTTCCGCTGTCATCAAAGACGCCTGCGGCAATGCAGCGCACGCCAAGTTCCAACTCTTCGTTGTCTTTCGCGTAACCACGCTCGCGCACTTGTGCAAGTTCGCGTTCAAGCGCGTCGAATTCCGTAATGCTGTTGGCGTTATTTCCTGTCAGGCCGGTGCGTGTGGCGTAGGCGCGTACGGCCCGCGTTTCGTCGTGGGCAAGAAAGTACTTGCCACTGGACGTCAGGTGCAGGGGAGCGCGGCCGCCGATGGCGCGCACCACTTGCATGCCCGAGCGCTCGCTGAACGCGCGCTCGACGTAAACAATTTCGTCACCCTGACGGATCGACAAATTGACGGCCTGTCCGATCTTGCGCTGAAGCGCGCGCATGGGGTCGAGTGCAGCCTCTCTGACCGAGAGGCGTGCTTTGACGAGGTGGCCCAGCTCGAGCAGGCGCATGCCCAGGCGATAGGTTCCCGCGACGTCGCCGCGATCGACCAGGCGCCCAACCACCATGTCATTGAGGATTCGGTGTGCAGTGGATGCGTGCAGCTTTGTGGCTTGCGCCAGCGCTTTCAGGCTCACGGGATCGGTGTGCGCTGCCAACGTGTCCAGAAGATTCATCATGCGTTCAATGACCTGAACGGCAGGTTTTTCGCGAGTGGGCTCGGGTTTTTTAAGTTTCGACTGAGGCATGGTGCATCGCATGATATTCGTTGAAACAACATACCACGATGCAAAATTTGCGGTGTATTCCCTATGAATTAATCGGACTCAGAGGAAAACATGTGCATGCTGCGTTACGGAAAGTAACGCGTTACTGAACGACCTGATAACGCGTGGTTCCGTTTGCGGAAAGAGATTCCATAAGCAGCGGGCGTGAGAGCGGCCAGGGCACGTGAAGCTGAAATTGCGGTAACGGTGTGGTTGTGGAAAAGCGTCGCAGCACCGTGACATGGGGCACAAAGGGGCGCGTATCAAATTTCACCTGAAGCTGCTTCAGGGTGGACTGGACGACCCTGACGTAAGCATCCAGTGCGGGGCAAGGTGCTCCGCCCAGCCAGAGCACGCGCGCTTCTTTGAAGAGTCCAACGCGATCAAGAACCCATTCACATTCGGGAAACTGATCGGGTGCAATTTGGGCCAGCGTGGCAGCGACCGACTGCGCCTTGTTTTCAGAAAGAGAACCGATGAACGACAGCGTCAGATGCACATTGGCCGTGGCCACGCGCCGGGCACCCGGATACAAGCCGACAAGCTGATCAACGCTGCGTTCGATCTGTGCGGCGGTGTCTGGGGGTGGCAGCACTGCGACGAAGCAGCGCATTGACTACCTGGGCTCACAGCGCCAACGCAAGATGGCGCGTCGCGCGTCGGCCACCAGTTCGGGGCCGCGATAGATCAACCCCGTGTAGACCTGCACGAGGGTGGCTCCCGCTTGAAGTTTTTTCACGGCGTCTTCGCCACTCAGTACACCGCCCACGGCAATGAGGGGCAGGCGACCGTCCAGGTGTGCAGCGAGCTGACGCACCACTTCGGTGGAGCGTTCAAACACCGGCGCGCCCGACAGACCGCCACTCTCTTCCGCATGAGGCAGGCCACGCACGGCCTCGCGGGCCAAAGTAGTGTTGGTGGCGATGATGGCGTCCATGCCGTGTTCGACCATGAGATCGGCCATGCGGGGCAGGGCATCGTCGTCCAGATCCGGGGCAATCTTGACGGCAATGGGCAGACGTTTGCCGTGTTGGTCAGCCAGGCGTTGGCGTGCGTCACTCAGACCACGCAACAAACCTACAAACTCGTCGCCCGACTGAAGCGCGCGCAAATTTTTGGTGTTGGGTGACGAGATGTTGACGGTGACGTAGCAGGCGCGGGTGGATGCCCAGGGATAGATGGCCTGCAGGCAGGTCACATAGTCATCCAGCGCGTGCTCGATGGGTGTGGTGGCGTTTTTGCCTATGTTCAGACCGATGACGCCGCCCGCATCGATAAATGCGTGTTGTCGCTCCAGATTTGCAACATAACGGTCCACCCCCTCGTTGTTGAATCCCAGCCGATTGATCAGGGCATGGGCCGGTGGCAGGCGAAACATGCGTGGCTTGGGGTTACCGGGCTGCGCCCGCGGGGTGACCGTGCCCACTTCAATAAATCCAAAGCCCAGATCGGCGAGCGCATCGATGTGTGCGGCGTTTTTGTCCAGCCCCGCAGCCAGTCCCACCGGGTTGCGAAAGGTGAGGCCCATGGCCTGCACAGGATCGTCCGGGAGCCTGGGCTGCAGAGCGCGCGTAAGGCCCAGGTGGTGGGCGCGCTCAAGGGCACTTAACGTGCCGTGATGTGCCCTTTCGGCATCAAGCGCAAAGAGCCAGGGGCGGGCAAGGCGGTACAGCAAGTTCAATGCTCGATGAGGTGGCGCGGCGATGCGCGGTTTGTTGATGAAACGGGTTTTTCTATGACGCGTTTTGTGTGGCTGCTAGGGTGCGAGGGCTTTATGCATGTAATAGCGCTCGTGCTTTCCACAAAAGCCGACAAGGTGACCAAAGACCTGGAATCCTTGCTTCTCATAGAAGCCACGCGCCTGAAAACTGAACGTATCCACCAGCGCATGTTCACAGCCCCGCGCCAGCGCCTCAGCTTCTGCTGCGGCCACAAGTTTGGAGGCGTAGCCATGTTGACGGTGCTCCTGCGCAACCCATAGAAACGAAATTTCCAGGTACTGCCAGTAGGTTATGCCGGTGAGCCCGCCAATGATGTTGCCTTCTGCATCCCTGATAAACGCACACACTTTGCGAAAGTCATTGGCAGTGAAGGCCGCGTTATACGCACGGGTATGCGCCATCACAAACGCTTCATCTTCCAGCTTGGGCGTTTCGGTGATCTCAATGTGCGCGGGTGTCATTTTGAAATGCACACTGGGTTATGTGTCATCACGATGGGGGGCGGCCTGGGAGCCGTCGGTGGCATCTTCTTCGGTCGGACTCACCCAGTGGCCCTGCACCAGGATTTCAGTAGGTCGGAACTTGGTTTTGTAGGCCATCTTGTTGCTTTGTTCGATCCAGTAGCCCAGGTACAGGTAGGGCAGCCCCAGGGCGCGGCACTGTTCGATCTGCCAGAGCACGTTGTAAGTGCCGTAGCTGGCGCGTTGCATATCGGGGTCGTAGAACGTGTAGACCGATGACAGGCCGTCGGTCAGCACGTCGATGATGGACACCATGCGCAGCGTGCCCAGCACGCCAGGCTGCGCATCGGGCGGGGTGGGGTCACGGAATTCAACCAGACGCGTATTGACTTTGCTCTGCAGCAAAAACTGCGCGTACTGCTCACGGCTGTCGTTGTCCATGCCGCCGCCCACATGGCGTGTGGATTGGTAGCGCAGATAAAGATCGTAGTGTTCGGCATCAAAGGCCAGAGCGGCGACACGTGCGTTCAGGTCGGCATGCTGATGCATGGTGCGACGTTGGCTGCGGTTGGTTTTAAAGCCTGCAACCACCACGCGTACCGGAATGCAGGCGCGACACTGATCGCAATGCGGCCGGTACGTGAACACGCCACTGCGCCTGAATCCCAGGCGAACCAGCTCGCTATAGACATCAGCGTTGATCACGTGGCTGGGTGTGGCCACCTGCGAGCGCGCTTGCTGATTTTCCAGATAGCTGCAGGGGTACGGTGCGGTCGTATAAAACTGCAACGTAGAGAAGGGGAGTTCTTTGAGGTGCGCCACGTCAGAACAAGCTCAGCAAGGGTTTGAGGTCGCGGCCTGTGTAAGTGCTCCAGTCAATGGGGGCTTCCTGCGTGGCGATGCGGACATGCTCACAGAACGCACTGCGCGACATGGTCTGCGCTCCCAAAGACTTTAGATGCGAAGTTTCCTGCTGGCAGTCTATCAGCGCAACCTGCTCCAGTTGCATCAGCCGAACGAGGGTGGCGAGGGCGATTTTCGATGCATCGGTTTGCCGCGCAAACATCGATTCCCCATAAAACATGCGGCCCAGCGCCACGCCATAGAGTCCGCCAACGAGCTCACCATCAACCCAGGTTTCCACCGAGTGCGCCAGCCCGTGCTGGTGCAACTGGACATAGGCACGCAGCACCTGCGGTGTGATCCAGGTGCCGTCCTGTTTTGCGCGGGGGGCAGCGCACTGCCGCATGACTTCAGAGAAATTGCGGTCCAGTTCTATGCGTACCGACTTGTCCGCAATGATTTGATGAATGCGTTTGTGTAGCGACCGGCTGACTTTGAACTCTGAGGGTTGCAGCACCAGACGCGGGTCGGGGCTCCACCAGACAATGGGTTCGTTGTCGCTGTACCAGGGGAAGATGCCATGGCGATACGCGTCTACCAACTGATGCGCGTGCAGTACCGGGCTGGCCGCCAGCAAGCCGTTGGGATCGGCGAGCGCGGTTTGCACCGGCGGAAAGGGTTCGTTGGGTCCAACCCAAGGAATCATGTGGACGGCGTGATCGGCAAAAGTGTTTGGTGATGTGTACCAAAAGTCGCGCGGGCGCGGTCAGCAAAATACAGCTGCAGTGCTGTGGTCACCGTCTTAAAGGCCAGGTCATTCCACGGAATGGTGTGCTCAGTAAACAGTTGAACTTCCAGACTCTCTGGCCCCGGGGCAAAGTTCAGATCCAGCAAGCGCGCGCGAAAAAAGAGGTGCACCTGTTCCACATGGGGCACATCAAAGACCGAGAACAGCGGGCCCATCTCAATGTGCGCGCCGGCTTCTTCCTGTGTTTCGCGCAGCGCGCCTTCGAGGGTGGATTCGCCCACCTCCATGAATCCGGCGGGCAGCGTCCAGTAGCCGTGCCGCGGCTCAATGGCGCGTCGGCACAGCAGTACTTGTTCGCCCCAGATGGGGATGGTGCCCACCACGGGCCGTGGGTTGACGTAATGAATGGCCCCGCAGGCATCGCAGCAATCGCGCTCTCGCAAATCGCCCTCGGGGACACGCCGTGTGACCGGCGTGCCACAGGCCGAACAAAAGCGTGAACCGGGGCGCAGCAGCATGGGTTCAGTTTAGGGATTGTTGAGAAGATCTGTGCAGCCCAAGTAAAGAAGGGCTGCATGCCATACTGGCACGACACTTTCAGCGTGAAAAATTTCTGCAGCCCATGAGTTCACAAGTCAGGATTGCGGTTGCCCAAATCAACTGTACGGTGGGTGACCTGGAAGGTAATGCGCGGCGCATTCTGGAAGCGGCCACGCGCGCAGCACATGCCGGTGCGGATGTGTTGTTAACGCCGGAGCTTTCGCTCACCGGCTATCCCCCTGAAGACCTGTTGCTGCGGCGTTCTTTTTTTGCGGCGGTGGATCGCACGCTGGAAAAACTCTGTGCGCAGCTGTTGCAGTTCCCCATGCTGCGCGTGATCGTGGGGCACCCTGCTGAACGCGAAGGTCGACGCTTTAACGCAGCATCGCTGATTCATGGCGGTGCGGTGCACGGGGCGTATTTCAAACACGACCTGCCCAACTACGACGTGTTTGACGAGCAACGCTACTTCACGCCCGATAACCGCCCGTTCGTGTTTGAGGTCAATGGCACGAACATCGGTGTGAATATTTGCGAGGACACCTGGTTCCCGTACGCGCCCGAGTGCGCCAAATCAGCGGGGGCGCAGATCTTGCTGGTGCCCAATGGGTCGCCGTATCACATGAACAAGCCCTTTGAGCGGCTTGATGTCATGCGCAAGAACGTCTCGCGTTTTGGTATGGCGCTGGTGTACGCCAACCTGGTGGGCGGGCAGGACGAGCTGGTGTTTGATGGCGCCTCATTTGTGCTCGATGCGCAGGGGCAGATCACGCAGATGGCGCCGCAGTTTGCCGAGCATCTGATGTTTGTCGATGTGATCGATGGTGTGCCGCAACCCGGCGGCATGGTGGAGACGCAGCCCATCGAGGCGCAGGTCTACGCGGCACTGGTCCTGGGGGTGCGTGACTACCTGGACAAGAACGGTTTTCCCGGCGCCATCCTGGGGCTGTCGGGCGGCATTGACTCCGCACTGACATTGGCGGTGGCGGTCGATGCACTGGGGGCCGAGCGCGTGCGCACGGTCATGATGCCCAGCCGGTTTACTGCGGACATGTCGTTGGTGGATGCGCAGGAGATGGCGCAGCGCTTGCAGGTGCGTTATGACGTGTGGCCCATTGGCGCAATGTTCGATACCTACTTGTCAGCGCTGTCGCAGGAATTTGCGGGCCGGCC
>CAZZAD010000029.1:17744-18832 GCA_964652055.1 uncultured Burkholderiaceae bacterium
AATATCCAGGCGCGCATCCGCGGCACCCTGCTGATGGCGCTGTCCAACAAGTCAGGCTCTATCGTGCTCACCACGGGCAACAAAAGTGAAATGGCCGTGGGCTACTGCACGCTGTATGGCGACATGGCCGGAGGCTTTGCGGTAATCAAAGATTTGCGCAAAACCTGGGTGTATCGCCTGGCCCGGTGGCGCAATGCGCAAAGTGACGTGATCCCCCAGCGCATCATTGAGCGCGCGCCCAGCGCCGAACTGCGCGAGAACCAGACCGATCAGGATTCATTGCCGCCCTACGACGTGCTCGACGCCATCATTGAGATGTACATGGAGCAGGGTGCGGGTCTGGCCGAAGTGCTGGCAGCGGGCTACGCCGAAGCGGACGTGCGCAAGGTGGTGCGGTTGATTCGCACCAGCGAATACAAACGCCGGCAGGCCCCAGTGGGGGTGCGCATTACCCATCGCGGTTTTGGTCGTGATTGGCGCTACCCCATCACCAACAAGTTCCGCGAGGACGCGTTGTAAATGTGGCGTGTAGCATCCCGCGCATTCCAGAATGTGTTGACGCCAACCCCCTACGAGGACCCACATGAAACTCATCACCGCTGTCATCAAACCCTTCAAACTGGACGAAGTGCGCGAAGCCCTGGCCGAGGTGGGCGTCAACGGACTGACCGTGACCGAGGTCAAAGGTTTCGGGCGCCAGAAGGGTCACACCGAGCTTTATCGCGGCGCTGAGTATGTGGTCGATTTTCTGCCCAAGGTGAAGGTCGAAGCCGTGGTGTCCGATGACTTGGTAGAGCGCGCCATTGAAGCCATCACCAAATCCGCGCGCACCGGCAAGATCGGTGACGGAAAAATCTTCGTTACTGCCGTCGAGCAGGTGGTGCGTATTCGCACCGGCGAGACGGGTGACGCGGCGGTTTAGTTCCGCGGTTCCAGAGTGGAATGCTCTAAACCAGCTTGGCACCATGGCGTTTTGGGGCGTGGCTCTATACGTTGGCGACTCCTTGTGCTCTGATCGCCTGCCTCAATAGCCCTAAGAGCCCGTTCATGATCTTCGCAATAGCAGGGCGAGAAATGCGAGGTGGATG
>CAZZAD010000030.1:0-16426 GCA_964652055.1 uncultured Burkholderiaceae bacterium
CATAGAGAGCCTCGGCCCCCGTCATGGCCAGAAACACCGCCGCCATCACCGTCAGGGTTGCCAAGGGGTGCGCCAAAGCAGTGTTCAGCGCATAGCCAGGCTCCAAGGCGCGCAACACATCGGGGCTGGCAGCAATCTGCACCACGCCCAATACGGCCAGCGTTCCAAACCACACCAGCATGACCGGCCCGAACACGCGCCCCACGCGCGCCGTGCCATGGCGCTGGACCATGAACAAGGCCACCAGAATGACCAAAGACAGCGGCAGTACCCAGCGCTCTAACGCGGGCGACACCACCCCTAGACCCTCCACCGCAGAGAGCACCGAGATGGCTGGTGTGATCACCGCATCGCCATAAAACGTGGCCGCGCCTATCAGACCCGCCACCACGGCGGGGCGCCGCCAGCGGCCCGCCACCGGGATCTGGCGCAACACCAGGGCCATGAGCGCCAGAATGCCGCCCTCGCCGTCGTTGTCGGCGCGCAGCACCAACATGACGTACTTGATGGATACCACCAGCGTGACGGCCCAGAAAATCATGGACAGCACGCCGTACACCGCATCGGGCGTGGTGCCTACGCCGTGCTCGCCCCCCACGGCCTCACGGAAGGCATACAGAGGACTGGTACCAATGTCGCCGTACACCACACCCAGCGCCGCAATAAGCACGGCCCATGTCCCTGTGCGCTTGATGCCGGGCTCCACTGAGGGAACACTTGCTGCCTGACCGGACACCGCTGAGGTTGATTGATTCATGGGCGTTGATGCACTGCAATATCGGGGAGCGGATTAGAGCAGGTCGCGCAGTACCTCGGATAGACTGCGTCCACATTTTTTTGCGAAATTTTTCCGTTCGCGGGCGTCGTATAACGGCTATTACCCTAGCTTCCCAAGCTAGAGACGAGGGTTCGACTCCCTTCGCCCGCTCCACATCCATCCACTCATGCAGGTTGTTCTCAATGGCGAGCCCCAGCCCGTGCCCGCAGGCACCACCGTCGCCGCCTTGCTCGCGCAGCTCGATACCGCCGGCAAGCGCGTGGCGGTAGAGCGCAATGGCGCCATCGTGCCGCGCAGCGCCCACACCGACACGCAACTGCAAGACGGCGACACGATTGAAGTCGTGATTGCTGTGGGTGGGGGTTAATTAGAAAACGCCATGACTACAAACCGCATAGAAGATGACTGGTCCGTCGGCGAGCGCTGCTTCAACTCGCGTCTGCTGCTGGGCACCGGCAAGTACCGCGACCTGACGCAAACCCAGGCGGCCGTACAGGCCAGTGGTGCGCAGATCATCACCGTGGCCATCCGCCGCACCAATATCGGCCAAAACCCGGGTGAACCCAATCTGCTCGACGTCCTGCCGCCCAGTCAGTACACGATCCTGCCCAATAGCGCCGGCTGCTACACGGCCGACGATGCGGTGCGTACCTTGCGTCTGGGGCGCGAGCTGCTCGATGGCCACGCCCTGTGCAAGCTGGAAGTGCTGGGCGATGCGCAATCGCTCTACCCCAACATGGCCGAGACCCTGAAAGCCACCGAAGTGCTGGTGCGCGAAGGCTTTGAGGTGATGGTCTATTGCGCCGATGACCCCATTGCCGCGCGCACGCTCGAATCCATGGGCTGCGTGGCCATCATGCCGCTGGCTTCGCTCATCGGCTCGGGCATGGGCATCCTCAACCCCTGGAACCTGCAACTCATTTTGGAGCGCTGCAAAGTGCCGGTGATTGTGGATGCGGGCGTGGGCACCGCCAGCGACGCGGCCATTGCCATGGAACTGGGTTGCTCAGGCGTGTTGATGAACACCGCCGTGGCACACGCGCAAAACCCCGTGCTCATGGCCGGCGCCATGCGCAAAGCGGTCGAGGCGGGACGCGAGGCGTATCGCGCCGGACGCATGCCAAGAAAACTTTATTCGGGCGCGCCGTCATCACCCACCACGGGCGTGATTGCTTCGGTCAAGGCGGCATAAAGCCCCGCACGCTGTTGAGCCCCGAAGACCGTCACATGCACTACGAGATCGTCGTCGCCCCGGCGCAGGCCGGGGCCCAATTGCCACGTGCTTCAAATTGGGCCCCGGCCTGCGCCGGGGCGACGGGCCAATCCACCTCGAACACGAACTAGCCATCAAAGTCATGCCCGTACCCGAACGCCTGCTGCGCACCGCATTGACTTCGGACAACGCAACCGAACCTCAGCACCGCCACATCCGCAGCTTTGCGCTGCGCCGTGGCCACGTGAGCAATGCGCAAAAGCGTGCCTACGACACCATCCTGCCGCGTGTCGCGCTGGCCTATGCGGCCACACCGCTCGATCTGACGACTGCCTTTGGCCGCGCCGCACCCACGGTGCTGGAAATTGGTTTTGGCATGGGCGAGACCACCGCCGCCATGGCCGCCGCCCGGCCCGACATCAACTTTTTGTGCGTGGAAGTATTTGCTGCGGGTATCGGCGCGTTATGCAAGCGCATCGAGGAACAGAACCTCAGCAATATCCGCATCATTCAACACGATGCCGTAGAAGTGGTGCGCAACATGCTTGAACCCGGCGTGCTGGCCGGCATCCACATCTACTTCCCCGACCCCTGGCCCAAAGCACGCCACCACAAGCGTCGCCTGGTAGCGCAGCCCTTTATGGGCCTGCTGGCGTCACGATTGACTGCGGGTGCGTATCTGCATTGCGCCACGGACTGGCAGCACTACGCGCAGCAGATGCTCGATGTACTGTGCCACGAACCGCAACTGGCCAACTTACACGTGGACTACGCCCCCCAAGCCGCCAACCCGCTTTTGCCGCGCCCCACGACCAAGTTTCATGCGCGCGGAGAGCGGCTGGGGCATGGGGTGTGGGATCTGGTCTTTTCTAGAACGCCATAGACGTTAATAGGTTTCGTCCTCTACGCGATGCCGCTTTGAACGCTCAGAGTCGGCCTCATCGGCCAGCAACCCAAACATCACATCCAGCTTGACGGCTTCGCGCCCGGCCTGGCTCATATGGTGCCTGCGCACCAACTCATTGCGCACATCATCCATAGAAATTATTTTCTCCTTCACCAACGAACGTATGCCATTGATCCACGTGTTCATATCTAACGTCTGCTTGGCGGACAGAGCGTCACCATCCTCTGATCGATATACCTCCATCGTATCGATAGCTTCCCCGAGGTTGACGTTTTGCCCCTTAATACCCAGCTCCGTAAACCTTGCACGCAAATGAGGTGACAGCTTCTGCAGCACTTGTTGCTTGCCAGCTTCCCACTTCCCCGCATAGATCATGAGGCTCCGAATCTCATAGGCATATGTGGCCTCAAGGTCCCCTTCTATGCCCAGCTCACCAAGAAACTGATCCTGCCTTCTGTTGAGGGCAAGTTCGCGTTCAAACGCAATCACTTCCCGACCCACACCCAACGCCTGCCCTGGCGGTTCTGCGCCCAACAGGACACCGGCCTGCAACAGCTGTTCGTGCATTGCTGCCAACAACTCGCTCTTGTCTCGGCGCCTCAGCAGCCCGTGATCCAATACCAGCACCAGATCAGACTTCGGATCATTCACGATTCGATTGGTCAGCGCACCAATAACTCCATGACGATTCAAAATATCCGAAGCAGTGACCAACAGACCGCGCTTTATTGGCGCCTTGTTCAACAACGCGAGGGATGCAGCCGAGGTCTCGTACGTGGTCAGCGCCTGCAGCGCGTCTTTCAAAACTTCGTGATTGTCCTCGCCGATGGAATGCGATAGCGGAATGTTGTATCGCCTATCACTTTTTACAGTTGATGTGAGCGCGCTACCCATGGAATTGGCCGGAGCAACTTGAATTCTCTTAGGCAACTCCATCAACGACGTCCTCGCACCGACAGGACGGGCGTCATGCACCACCTCAGAAGGACCCCGCGCAAGCATGCTCCAGTAACTTGGCTTGTCGCCATGGTTTGTTGCTGCTTGTCTTTCGGGAACACCAGAGCTCGATGCAAGTTCAACGCGCGCTACAGCCGTCGGTGGCGCTGCATCCAGTCCTAATAGTCGATGGATCGACATTGATCACCCCCCAAAGAATGATGTCCTCACTGCAACGCCCTACTCGGGCCCCGAAGCAGCGCGCCTCTACATTGAGCAGCAGAGTTTGCGTCGCTTAAAACAAACCGACAAGAGCCACAGACGCATTTCTATGGCACCAGACCAATGACCTACCGCTTTAGCGCGCCAGCCAAACGCCGCTTTACCAACGCACCCACCCCGCGTATGCCGTTGCCAGAATCACTCCGCCAAAAGCAATCCGGTACCAGGCAAACGGCGTGAAGTCGTGCGTGGCCACGTAGCGAATCAGCCAGCGGATGCACAGCAGCGCCGAGACAAAGGCAAACACCAACCCGACCGCAAACACCGGCAGATCCGCCGCCACAAAGGCATCGCGCTCTTTGTAGATTGAGTACGCACCCGCGCCCATCAAGGTGGGAATGGCTAAGTAGAAACTGAACTCCGTCGCAGCGCGGCGCGAAAGACCGAAGAGCATGCCGCCAATGATGGTGGCCCCCGAGCGACTGGTGCCGGGGATCATGGCCAGGCACTGCACCAGGCCCAGCTTGAGCGCATCAACGACGGTCATGTCATCGACGGTTTCCACGCGCGCATGACGCTTACCCGCCAGGTCCAATGCGCCATACAGACGCCGATGCCGCGCCTCCACCCACAAAATGATGAGGCCACCCACCACAAATGCCGCGGCTACCGGGGCGGGGTGAAACAGATACAACTTGATCGTTTTGTAGAGCAGCAGTCCGGCGACCACGGCCGGAGCAAACGCCACCGCCACGTTAAGTGCAAAGCGCCGTGCTGCGGCCTGACTGGCCATGCCGCGCAACGTATCGGCAAGACGCCTGCGGTACTCCCAGATCACGGCAAACATGGCGCCCGTCTGAATGGCAATCTCAAAGGTCTTGCCGCCATCACCTTTGAAGTCGAGCAGCGAGGCGGCCACGATCAGATGGCCCGTGGACGAGATCGGTAGGAATTCGGTCAGGCCCTCCACCACGCCGAGGAGGGCGGCCTTGAGCAGTTCAAACAATTCCAAAGCAGACTCTCTTTCCAAAAAATGAGATCACTTCATTCGTAGCGCAGCGCTTCGATGGGCAACAAACGTGAAGCCTTGCGCGCGGGGTAATACCCAAAAAACACGCCCACCGCCGCGGCAAACCCCACGGCCAATACGATGGCCTGGGGCGAGAGCTCGGTGCGCCAGTCGGCAAACTGCGCAATGGCAAATGAAGCCGCAGCGCCCACCACAATGCCGATGAATCCGCCGATCATCGACAGCGTGATGGCCTCGGCCAGAAACTGCCGCAGGATGTCGCGCGCGCGCGCACCCACCGCCATGCGCAAACCAATTTCGCGCGTGCGCTCGGTCACGCTCACCAGCATGATGTTCATGATGCCTATGCCCCCCACCAGCAAACTCACGCCGGCCACGGCTCCCAACAGCAGCGTCAGCACGCGACTCGCAGCTTCTTGCATTTGCAAAATTTCGGTCAGGTTGCGCACGGTGAACGGCTCTTCGCCACCAGGCTGCACCTTATGACGTTGACGCAGCAATTCACCCATGCGCAGTTCCACGTCTTTCATGCTCACCCCATCGGCCGTCTTGACAGTGATGGAACCAATACGTTTGACGCGCCCCTGCGTCTGGCCCAGGACACGCGCGCGCGCCGTGGACAGGGGCATGAGCAAGATGTCGTCCTGATCTTGACCCAGCGCGTTTTGCCCTTTTTTCTCCAGCACACCCACGATGGTCAAGGGCACCTTGCGCACACGCACCACCTGATCGATGGGGTCCAGCGAACCAAAGAGTTTTTCTGCCGTGGTCTGGCCGATGAGTGCCACCTTGCCTGCCCCGGAAATCTCCGCCGCCTCGAACGCACGGCCCGACGACAAGCTCCAATCACGAGCCACCAGATAGTCATTGGTGGTGCCGAAATATTGGGTTGACCAATTCGCGTTGCCCGACACGACCTGGCCTGAGCCGCGCAGTGAAGGAGCAGCCACCACCACGCCTTCCACTTCCGTTGCAATGGCTTGCGCATCAGCCTCAGACAGCGTCTGTGCCACGCCCGAGCCCATGCGCACGCCGCTTTGCGTGGTTGATCCCGGCAACACCAGAATCAGGTTTGATCCGAGGTTCTTGATCTGCTCACGCACCCGTTGCTGCGCACCCGAACCGATGGCAATCATGGCGATCACTGCGGCCACGCCAATGACCATGCCCAGCATGGTGAGCGATGAGCGCATCTTGTTCACGCGCAAGGCATTGAGCGCAATGCGCAGGATGGTCAAGGCGTTCATGGAGTCACCACAGGCTGCGGCAGATGCGCGCGCTGCGGTGTTTGCCGCACATCACTCACTACACGACCGTCCTTGAAGCTGATCACCCGCGCCGCAAAGTCGGCCATGTCACGTTCGTGAGTGACCAGGATGATGGTCATGCCCTGCGCATTGAGCTGCTGCAGCAGCGCCATGATTTCAATCGACGTGACGGAATCAAGCGCGCCGGTCGGTTCATCGGCAAGGATCAGCACCGGTGAATTGACCAAGGCCCGCGCAATGGCCACGCGCTGCTGCTGGCCCCCCGACAGTTGCGAGGGCATGTGATCCACCCGTGCGCCCAGCCCCACCTGTTCCAGCTTGGCTCGTGCCTGCGCTTTTCTTCGTTTGGGTTCAACGCCCGCATACACCAGCGGCAGCTCCACGTTTTCCATGGCCGAAGTACGCGGCAGCAAATTGAACTGCTGAAACACAAAGCCAATACGCCGGTTACGTATGGCGGCCAGTGCATCGGCGTCCATCACCGAGACATCCTCACCGGCCAGCAGGTAGTGCCCGTGCGTGGCCCGGTCCAGGCACCCCAGCACATTCATGAACGTGCTCTTGCCTGAACCCGATGGCCCCATCACCGCCACCATCTCACCCGCATCAATCTGCAGCGTGACACCGGCCAGGGCATGCACCACGGTGTCGCCCAGCGGGTAGTCCTTGGTGAGGTCCGTGACTTGGATAAGCGCGGTCATGGGCTAGCCCCAATACGGTTCAGTTAATGCGGGCATGAGCACGGCTCATAAAACCCATACAAACACACACCGAAGAAACGTCGCCCCGGCGCAGGCCGGGGCCCAATTTGCAGCGCTGGCAATTGGGCCCCGGCCTGCGCCGGGACGACGACGTTCTGTGGGACATGTGCGGTTTCACAAACTAAACAGTATTAGGGCTAGCCCGGATATTTCATCAAGGACGCGGGAGTTGCGTCGATGCAGGGGCGAGCGATGTTGCGCGAGAGGGGCGCAGTCCGATGCCATACCCAAACGCTTTCGTGCATTGGCAAGCACTTGAGGACAACAGCGCCCAAGGAAGTTGGCCCGGAAATGCGCCGCGCAAGCCCGCGTAGCCCCAACGATCCAATTTGGCTTCGGATTCGTGCCAAGAAAAAAATTGATGTTCGGTGAGGCAGACGGTTCATAAGCGGGGGCGACCTGATGAAATATCCGGGCTAAAAAAACATCCGCGGCGGTCCGCCCTTTTGTGGCGCCTGATCGCTGGAACCCGACACACTGGCACCCGCAACGACTTCCATGCCTTCAGTCACACCCTCACCTTCGATCTCGGTGAAGGTCCCATCCGACAAGCCCACCCGTACATCCACCGGCTGAGGTTTACCTTCCACCAGGACCCATAGACGACTGCGCGTGGCGGCTCCACGGCCCGCCACTGCGCCCTTGGAGGCAACCCCTGGGCTCGCGCCACGCGGCGCATTGCCGAAAGCGCCTGCCTCACCGGCGGGCCGAAAACGCAAGGCGCCATTGGCCACCTTGAGTACGGATTCACGTGTGTCGGTCACGATGCGCACGTTGGCAGTCATGCCGGGCATGAGCAACAAATCCGCATTGGCCGCGGTCACCAGCACCGTGTAGGTGATCACGTTTTGCACGCTGGTTGCGCTCTTGCGTACCTGGCGCACCGTACCGCTGAAGGTGCGGCCGGGAAAAGCATCCACCGTAAATGTCGCCTGCTGGCCCATACGAATGCGGCCGACATCGGCTTCATCGATCGAGGTTTCCACCTGCATGTCGCGCAGATCACGCGCGATCACAAACAGTTCAGGCGCTTGCAGGCTGGCCGCCACCGTCTGCCCCACATCCACACTGCGCTTGATCACCACGCCATCGACGGGCGCGCGAATTTCAGTGCGCGCCAGATCCACCTGGGCCGAAGCCAGTTGCGCCTCGCGCTGCTGCACGGTGGCCTGCGCGGTGCGCACCTCAGCAGCCGCCAGATCAAATGCTGATTGCTTGGCATCCAGCTCAGCCGACGACACGAAGTTGCGCTTGACCAGCTCCTGGGTGCGCTCCAGTTCGCGCCGCGCGTTGACCTGCGCCACCTGAGCACGCACCACAGCAGAGCGCGCCGCCTCAGCATCCGCCTGGGCCTGCCGCACACGGTAGGTAAAGGTTTCAGGGTCTATGCGCGCAATCAACTGACCGCGCTTAACGGCCGAGTTGAAGTCAACCAGCAGCTCCTTGATCTGCCCCGACACCTGAGTGCCGACCTGCACTGAGCTCACCGGATTGACCGTACCCGTGGCCGACACACTGGCCGTGAGGGCGCCACGTTCAACCTTGGCAAAGCGATACGTGGTGGCGGGCTCAGCGACGCGCTTGGCCCAGAACGCACCACCTGCAATGGCCAACAGCAAAAGCGCCGCACCCGAAAAAATCCAGAATCGTCTGGGCGCAGAACGTGTCATGAGAGTTGGGCTCAACGTGCAAAGGACGCTGATTGTAGGAGGGTCGCTCCGGCACGCAACGTAAAGCCACGGTGATTGCGCTTTGCCATGAGCACACACGCTGGGCCTGAAAAGGCAGATGGCCGCTATTGCTTCACAACAGCGGCCATCGCCTTGCACCCAACGTGTCAATTCGTTTATTTCGCCGGGGCTGCTCCAAATGACTTAATAAAGTCACTCATGGTGCGATGGCCCCACACTGCACCCTGCTGACCCATCGCACCGCGACCAATACCGCGTGCCACAGCCAGATCAAAGCCGCCATTGAGCAGACCACCCAGGACAGCCTCCTGAATGACGAAGTTTGTGACGCGGATCAGCGACTGCGCAGCGGCCGTTGGCACGACGCTGCGCGGTAACAGGCCCGCACCCACCGTCACCTGACCAAACTGCGCCAGGACCAGGGTGCCGATTTTCGCAAGGGTGTCACCGTCACCCAGACCCAAAGCGTTCAGGGCCAGGAACTGTGCGCCGGTGCCCGTAAACCGTCTGGCCATGGACACCGCTAGGGCCTTGGGAGTGAATTCCACAGTGTTAGGAAAATTCGCATGCATTTGGCGTGACCACTGACCCGTTCCCGTGCTCAAGGTGAGCGCACCCCCAATGGCATGCTGGACAATGTTCCTGGCCACGACGTCCCACGAGAACTCAGGGTTACGACTGAGCCCCGTCGCCACGTCAAACCCCTGGCGCGCAACGCCACCCACAAACGCACCCGTACCCCACCTGATGGCGCCCCCCAACGCCGCCAACTCGCCTGGAGGCACTGCCGGCACTCCAGGTACATAGCCGCCCTTAGGGAAAACTAACTGGGACACACCCTTTAGCGGGTTGCCTTCTACGATGACTCCGTTGACTGCAGGCTTGGCCGGGATTCCTTTGGCTAACACCGTGCCCTTAAACAAATCGTCGATCAGCAAGGAAATCGAGCCGGCAATTGTTATGAATCCGGCAATAGATGCGGAAGCCGCCATGGTTTTGGCATCGAAGTTCTCTTGCCATCCCGCACCAATGTTGATTCCCTGTGCAACTCCATCAAGCGCCATGGTGACAGCGGTGTTCAGGGCAATTTCTGCGCCAAGCGACATCCCTGCGGGCGCAAGTACACCCGTAGCCATCATCGCCACGGACGCTGCCATTGCACCGATATTGGTCATCATGGCAAACAGCGCTTTCTTCTTTCTTTTTTTCTCGACGTCGTCGGCCATCAGTCGATCTTCATGGACCTCCTTTGCATGCTCGGCCTTGTCTATGTAGCCATGGATTGCCGCTTTAACCATTCCCTGCACGTTGTACAAATCAGTCAACCCGGCAACTGCCTGATTTTTCTTCTCGTCCAGTACCTTAATGTCACTTTCAATCAATGCCGTCACTGTGGACGTTTTCTGTGCTTCCGCACTGGCGACCTGTTTCCACTGTGTGGACAAACCCTCCCAGACCTGAGCGCGGGTCTGCGCATCGGACGCACGTTGCGCAGCCACTTCACCGATCACCTGTGCGTTCTGCGCCAGTGGCACTTGAGCCTGGGCCTCGTCGCTAAGTTGTTGGGCATGCTCCCTGAGCAACTGCGCGGTGTCGCGATCTGCCGTCACTTCAGCCTGCGCCTGGATGGCCTCTGAAAATGCCGCACTATCGGTGGCGTACTGCATCACCCCTTCAAGCATGCGGTCACTGGCGGACTTCTCCTTTCCCGCAGCCTGCCCCAAAGCCGCAGCCTGTGCCGCAACCTTGGAACTCAAGTCAGCCGCACTCGCCGCCACCTCAGACGAGCGGGATTGCGTGCCAAGCAGCCACTGCCCCTGCAGCGCCGACGTGAAGATGTTTGCCTGGTATCCGTCCGCTGCATCAATGGCCAGCTGATTTGACTGCTTAGCAGTATTCGCCAACTGCATGGCTGTATCGCGAGCCGCCTGCAGTTCCACGTTCTGACTCTTGTACTGCTCAATGTCATCTATCAGATGCAACTGCTTGCGCATGGTCTTGCGCTTATCCATCTCCGTTTTTTGCCAGCCCTCCAAAAATTCCTCGGGGTTGGCATGCGCCTGGGCGGCAGCTTTACCGTTTTCTTGCTGCGCCAGTCGTTCCGCCAGCGCCGAAATCTGGTCTGCACTAATCCCAAGGCGCGCTAACGTGTCTTCCCCTTTAGCCACGCCCGCCATCACTGCCGCTACATCAGCATTGGGGTCTGCCTGAACGATGAGCACTTCGGTCGCCTGCCCACGCATTGAGGTAGCCGACACAGTTTTCTTATGGCCCTGTCGCTTAAGTGCAAAATCAACCGTGACCGACTGCTCTTTGCTGAAATAAGTATCTCGCGCGTCCCGAGCCACCAAGACATCAGACTGCGCTTTCTGGGTGCGGGACTGCAACGCAGCCTCGAGCTCAGGCAGCTGGGCCTTAACTTGTTCATAGGCCTGACTCACTCGTTCAGCCTTGCCTTGCAAGAACTGGCCCAACACCTGAGTTCCACCGGCTTCGATGGTGAGCGCATCAAGCGCCAGTTCATGAGCGCGCGTCTGCTCCTGAGCCTGCCGAGTGTCCACCACTAACGCCGCGTAGTCGTCGGCCCACTGAAGGCCACGCTCTGCCTGCGTCGCAATGACCTGTGCCGCCTCAATATTGGGCACCGCCTTTGCAACCTCTTTCTGAATCTGCCCCAACGTTCGAGTGGCCTGAATAAGACCTGCTTGTGCCGCTGCATAGGTGGCATCAGAAGCGTCAAACCGCGTGCGGGCGACCTGCGCCTGCAAGCCCGACGTGGTGGCCTGCTGACTAGCAATGTCCGCACTACCCATGGCACTAGACGCTGCCCAAGCCGTCTCGCTACCGACCTTGATGAGCGGTGCCATCAGATGCTGCGCGCTTTGCAGCCGCGCCTGCGCAATTTCATAAGCCAGCTGCGCGTCAATGAGCTCCGTTTTGGCCGCATCCAGCGCGGGCTGAGCCCGCTCCATGGCCTTACCTTGCTTCTTGGGCTTGACCTTGCCTTCAGCCCAGTCCATATACATATCGGCTGTTTCAACACCGAGCTGCGCATTCTTGAGCCGGACCTCCGCAGCTTGAACGTTGGTTTTCAAAGTGGCCACATCCACCGCCTGAAAAACCTGCTGAACGCTGGCCATATCGCTCATTAGGTCACTTGCGACAAGCTGCTTGCCATAGGCCTGCGCCTGCAGTCCAACAAACTGTTCGCGCGCGTAACCCTCGGCCACGCGGTCAGCCACTGCGGTCTGCTCCAGGCCATGCAGGGCAGTCATGCTGTCCAGCAGGTCTACCTGAACTTCCTTCGCTACGGCCGTCAGTTCACCCACGGTGATCTCGCCTTTAGCCGCCAAATCCTGCACCGCCTCGACCTTCGCCTGGCTGATGCCAATAAGCTGCAAGTGGCTCGCCGCCAAGGCCGACTGAGTGGCCGCCTCCACGTCCGCCACCTGACTGGCAATGCTCATCTGCATCAACGCCTGATTACGCGCATTGACTGATAGCGCTGACGCCTGTCCCCAAGGCGCCTCTGCAACCACTCCAGCTTCGATAGCCGCGGCACCCTGCGCCTTGGTCTGAGCCAGTGCGGACTCAGTCTCCACGCGTTTTTGCGTAGCCACGGCCAGCTGCCCCGTATGAAACTCAATAAGTCGGTTGACCTCGTCACGCGCCCGGTTGCGCCCCCCTTTTCCTTCGGCGAAATTGGCGTCATGACGCTGCTTGTAAGCGGCATCCAGATCTGCCTGCGCCTGGATCTCTACCGCTTTGGCGACGTCAAAATCCGCTTGCTTGGCACTGATTTGCGCCTCAGCGTCTAGGCGCGCCGGCTGGGCCTTATCAAGTTCAGCTCTGACCAAACTCGTCTTGCTCTCTAGCTCAAGGGCCTCCTGGTGCAGCACATTGCCCTTGGCCACAGCGGCGTCTGTCCAGTCGCGGTGGCCCTGCAACGCCTTATCCATCACACCCATGGAGGCCAATACTGACTGCTGCACATCCTTTGCACCCGTCAGGCTGGGATGCGCCTGCAGATACGTCACGATCTTGCTGTGTTCGGCGTTCAGGCTCGTGATGGATGCCCGGTACTCATCGGCCGCACGCAAAGCCACATCCCCCTGAGCACTCGCAATCTCGTTTTTCTCTGTAGCCACCTTGGCGGCCTGCTCCCACTCGGCCTTTGCGGCCTGAGTCTGGTCCATCAAGGGCTTGCCCCAGCTCTCCATCTCGCTCAACTGAGCGCGGATGGCTTCTGCCCGGGGCTGTGCATCAGCAATTTTTTGATCGGCATTGGCAATTTGATATTCGGCATCTCTCTGTGCCGTGGCACGTCGATCACGGCGGTCTTCAATTGCTCCCAAGTTCGCCAGCGTGTTCTGAGCTGCAGCCTTTTGTGCCTGCTCGGTTTGCAACGTGGCATCTAATCCAGCCAACTCTTGAGATAGTCGTGTGTACTCCGCAAATGCCGGTTCGAACTTGGCGCTCAGCGCGTCGTAAGCAGACCTCTTTTCCGCCGCCGCATCTTCAGCCGCGCGCGCTTCGTCCATCAATGGCGCAACGCCGTTGTAACGACTTTCGAGATTACTTTGACTTACGCTCAATCCATCCTGTTTGGTTGACAAGCCATCTACAGCACGACTCAAATCCCCTTCAGTCCAATCGACCACCTCGGCGGCAATGAGCGTCTGCTGATCAAGCCCATGCCCCACCAGCCAATCGTTAACCTGAGAATTACTTAAACCAAGTGCGCGCCCGACTTGCGCAGCGCTGATGCCACGTTCAACCATCCCCACCAGCGTCTCCTCAGCTGTCCTGGATTTGGCTGAAAACCAAGCCTGAATGTCCTGATCCGCTACGCCTTCGTTGCCTGCACCGTGCACCGCTCTAAACACAACAGGTGCCTGCTTAGACGAAATCGCAATTTTTTGCGCGGATGGCGCCCCACTCTGTGTCGCTACCGAGGCGGCACTCCCACCCGACGGCGTCGCCACCTCACCGCCAGCCCCCGCAGCCACGTCCCCACCTACAACCACACGACTTGACTGATTAGAACTTATATAATTGGCTACGGTTTTAGTATCCGTCTTGAACGTTTCAGCAAGAAACTTCTTCCCGGCTTCACTATTGAGTCCCAGCTCATTTGCTTTGGCAGCCACTTTATTGGGATCATTACCAACCGACGCCGCAAAAGCCAGCGCCTGCTGCGTCGTAATAACCTGCCCTGATGATGTAGTAATTTGCGTCATTCAATATCCCCGATTTTTAAGTGACTCACCCAACACTTGCCAATCTGACGTTGGCTTCGAGTATTTAATTGTTATTTTTTCTTGCCACGCGCCACGTTAGCCGCTGATGACATCTCAGCAGCTTTGTACACCAATGCGGCATTTGACCTAGCCTTAGACCCAGCTTTAGACCCAGACCTTGCTACCAGTGGCTTGACCCCAGGCAGCGCAGGCAGAGAAATCAGCGTCTTGGCAGAAGCAACCGAGGGAACCCCTTCATCTTCGCCTTCATCACCCCGAAGCTCACGTTCCTCTTCGTCCGCCCACGCCAAAATCTGACGCATCTCGGCATTAAACAGCCCTTGAGCGGTATTGAGCTCCAGCCCCCGCAGCAGGTACTTGCGGCAGGCCGCAAAGTCGTCCCGCGACCACGCCTGTACCCCCTTGGTAAAGAGCACAAAGGGATGCTCATCCCCCAACCGCTCCAGTTCCCGCCACGCCAGAGCCGCCTCGTCTTCCTGATCGGCGTTAAACAGCAAAAAGCCAATGTGAAAGTGCGCTGCGTACAGACTGGGATCAATTTGCACCGCCTGGCGCATCAGCTCCAAGGCCTTGTCCAGATTTCCGGACTGCATGTGCACCGCACCGGTCAGATAAAGCACTAGGGCGTTGTCCGGCTCCATTTGCCCAGCACGCCTGAGCACCTTGAGTGCCTCAGCTAGTTTTTGCTGGGCCATATACACCGCCGCAGACTTCAGTAGTCCTTCAACGCCAACTGATGAAACATTCATCTTCCACCTCATCCCAACCTAGAGCCAGAAAAGACCGCAACACGCACCGAAGACTCCACCATGCAAAGAGTTCGGCCAAGATCCAAAGCCCACCAAATCGATAGATCCATAGTCAAACAAATGTCAGTCCGCTCCAATATCACGCAAAAACGGCGTCCCGACCAGCCGCTCAGGCGCTGGACCTTTTAAGACCACTACGCGATCCCCAAGGCTCGAGTACGGCCTGTCATCGAACCGATGGCGCTTTTCATCATCGGCATCCACCGCCCTTAACACGCCTACCTCATCTAGAACAACACGCGCTTCACTATCGATTTTCTCCAACTTTCCACGCTTAACAACGTAAACTAATCCCCGATTTGCTTTCGCAAAAGTCAAACCCCCATCGCTAAAGGACTGCACCATGAATGCAGGCTCACCGAGCCTATTGAGCGCCTTACCCTCATGCTGTCTTTTCTGATCTGCGGCAGAAAGAACCACAAGCGATCCGTCCGCAGAGAAAATCGGCTTCTCATCCTCTCTGAGCTCTCTGATTCCATCACCCGAGAGAATGCGCACACTACCCCGCTCATCGGCCGGCACATCGCGGCTCAGCCAGGTCGTCACCTTCTGCGCACCAAATAGGTTTTTAAGGTTGAGCGTCAGGTCCGGAAGCGCATACGTCATTGCCCGCTCATTCCAACCAGGATTCAGCGTTCCAGTGGGCGCCGCCCGCTCATACCGATGATATTTGCCGTTCAGCTGCATTGGCGGATCATCTCTGCGCCACGCAGACTTGCTAAAAGGAAGTTTATAGTCAGCAACCTGATTGATATTCACACCGCGACGGTTAAACGCAAGGGGTCCGAACGTAATCCATGGTTGCCAGGTCAGCGCAAGAGGCGATGCAAATAACTCCCCAAGCAACGACTTTTTATCGAAGTCCAACGCGAAGCGATTTGTAAGATTCATAAACCGGAATGCGCCATAGCCGCCGATACCTGCAACATTTGAATTGAAAGGCCGACCATCCCTACCTCGAATAACACCATCGAGCACCTTTAGACCACCGCCCCCTAACTCCCACACTGAAGCGCGCGGCATCACACTAAAGCTCTTACCCCGCCAATAGGGCAGGGTGGCGTTGTCAAAACCCAAACCCCAGGGCGGCCGATGGTCACCAACCTGCGACCAACCCATCAAAAATGTCCCGGAATCCCCAATTTCAATAGTGACGTTATTGCTGTACTTAGGCGCGTTAAAAGCCTTGTAGGGAAGGTCGGTATTAAAATGAATCTTCAACTGACCACTTGATGCCCCATACGCCGTAGAACCCACTGCAGTTACTATGGCACCATCCTTAACATACTTCATGAACGACGGTGGCAAGACACCAAGCTCCACTTTGGTGTCACCTTTACTGATACCTCCAAACTTAAACTTCGCATCGCCACTTTGTCGGGCCAAACTGGGACGGGGAACCGCATTCAGAACCTTACTTAGCAGTGGATCAAACCCCTGATCCATTTTATTCACCACAGGCTTGGCCGCCTCTAGAAACCAGAAATCCTGCTTCGTTGGTGCCGGCGCGCCTTGTCGGCCCACTTTTCTTACAGTATTTGCCCCCTTAC
>CAZZAD010000030.1:16436-18805 GCA_964652055.1 uncultured Burkholderiaceae bacterium
CAATCAAGGCCAATACACCCGCACCTGGTGCACCCACTTGCGCCGCAAAATCCATAAGCAATTTAATTTCTATGGCCGAAGCAGCTTCTATATTGCCCTCAGCACGCAGCGCCGCAGCTTCATCCAATTTTTCAGCAATATGAATTCCTTGGTCCGCAATCACGCCACCCGTGTCAGTGACAAGGCGATACAAACCGTTTGCAATGGCAGCCGCCTCCTGCATCCTGGGTGTCGATTTTGCTACCTGTACATAGGGCTTGCCCCAATAGGGGCCGGACGGATCGATACTAAACCGAGCTGCATTAGGTAACCGAACTACATCATGTTCAGTCGTCAATCCTGTGGCATTAAGTATTTCCTTGGTTAGCTTCCCGTCCAACCAGTCCATGGCGCCGCCGATGAGCGTCAACGGCACATCAACAACATCTGACACCACGGCAGCGAGAGCGCCTGGTGCAGCCTGTGTCCAATGCACCACATCATTAGCGAAGCCCGGAAATGCCTGCAACTCAGGCCGAACCGAATCACTGATATCAGCCACTGTGCCGTACAAAGAACGTCCAAGATCCTCTTTTACGTTCCGCAGAAAGCTATTGCCCAATCGCCTAGCGGAGTCTTTGGCAATTTCGCTTCGTAACCTTAAGTCCGCCGCATTTTCAAGCGTCGGAGCGCGAAGATTCTTATCCCTGATAACAAAAGACTCAAGATGTGGCGGCGGGTTCGGTTTAAACCAATCTGGGAATTCCACTGGTACTGATGGCGTAGTGGCATTTTTCAAGGTCGCTTTGTTCGTAGTCGCCTGCATCGACCTCGCCGACTCGCCCTCCAAGCGAATTTTCTCTTCACTACGCAATTTCTGCGCGCGCCAGTACTTGGCATCAGCCACCTTTAGCGCACCCTCATATAACTCAACCGTCTTACTAAACCCTGGATGAATGACGTCCTCGATCCCTGGCAGGAAGAGTTTTGATCCAGCGCGTATGAAGTTAAGGTTATTGGGGTCGAGCTTATTTACTGCAGCCAGGTGGCTGGGCGCTACGCCATACCTTCTTGATATTCTTATTAAAGAGTCATTGGGCTGAACGGTGATCGTTTCACGAACGGTGGGTTCCCAATCTGATGGCGCCGCATCAAGATGGCGCGGGGAGCCTTGCGGGGGGCTTAATTGGTTTTTAACATGATCACGCTGCAGCGGCGCCTGCAGGTAATCACTGGGTCGAATGGATGCGCGTTGCTGAGCTGGATAGTTAGGCACCAACGTAGTAGGCACTAATGGAGCACTACGCACCACAGATGGCATTTCAATTTTTGTGGTGGGCGAGTACTGAACGCGCATTGACTCGGAATTTCCCAACCGAGTCAGTATCCCATCTATTTCACCTACATGGGAAAACGGTGAATCTAATTTTGAAATACCTCCCGTATTGGCAGCAACACCACGAACGCCAAGATCAAAGGCCCCCTTCTCCGCGGTGTTGGCCGGTATTGAATAATTTATCTTGTAAATCGACATAGTCGGCTTGCCTATATGTTTTTTTAATGGGCGTATCAACTAAAAATTCTGTGCCCCACAAAAACGCGCAATAACGGCGCCAAACTACTCATCAGCCGGAAATATCCTTCTAGCCATGTTTCTGCACGCCGTGCGATAGGCAATATGCGAATTGTTCACCCACCCAACACCATTTGCCACCCCCAACATCCGTTACTTTTTTATGAAATTCAAGAGGATCTATTTTTCAAATAAGTGACAAGCCGTACCGCAACACAAGACCTGACCCCTTTGCCTTTTTTCTGACCCTGGACTCTGTATTTATAAACAAGGGGCAAAGCATGCGTCGACGCAAGACCTGACCCCTTATCCCTTTTTTGCGTGCTACGTGGCACACCAAGACCTGACCCCTTATCCGCTATTTATTGCCTGCAACTCCTCATGAAAATTGAGAGTGTTGCACTTCAAGTTTGAGTCCGCCCCCTTATCGGACCCCTTATCCCTTATCACGCTTCCGAAGCATGCCGGATGTTATCGGTCACAGTGGGGACCCCAAAAACACGGTTGTTAGGACTATCCGGCGCGCCACCGTAGATCCGCTGATTGTTGGGCTCAGGTGTTATCGGCTCCCCATCAGTACCTAAGTAACTTCGATCGACTATGTCCCCATTATTCCCAGCGTAATTTCCTAGCGCACTACCTGCTTGATATATACCATCTCCCACTCTTCCCAACATGAAATACGGTGTACTTGCAGCAACGTCCACGATACCCTCTAGGGTTTGCTGCAACAATTTTGTGGTATCAATTGGCCTCTTGAAAAAATTTAATAAACCCGACACATCAAAAACATTTGGATTAAACACACCTTTGAAAT
>CAZZAD010000031.1:0-6470 GCA_964652055.1 uncultured Burkholderiaceae bacterium
TTGGGTTGCTGCAATTGTCTGGCTCGATTGATGACAGGCCCTAGTGCAGTGCTTCACACTGTTTGACACATAAAACCGCGTCTTTGCCGCCCTGGCGTTGTTGCAAATCTGTGCGATGCCGCCAGGCATCGCTGTGGTTGAGAGTCGTGATAGCACTTCAAGCGTTATCGTGCCGGCTCAATAAGCAGAACCTTATTCAGGCCTGAGCGTGCGCCACAAGAACGAAAACGTCTGCGCCCACATGCGCGCGGCTTGTTCATTGTTGGCAGCAGCGCCGTGGCCGCCTTCGGTGTTCTCAAAGTACAGCACCTCATGGCCTTGCTCATGCATGCGGGCGCTCATCTTGCGGGCGTGGCCGGGATGCACGCGGTCATCGCGCGTGGAGGTGTAGATGAAGGTGGGCGGGTAGTGCGCGTCTTTCTTTACGTTTTGATAGGGCGAATATTTTTCGATGTAAGCGCGTTCCTCGGGTTTTTCAGGGTCGCCGTATTCCGCCACCCACGAGGCGCCAGCGAGCAGCTTGTGAAAACGCAGCATGTCGATGAGAGGCACTTGGCTCACTACAGCGCCAAAGAGCTCGGGGTGCTGCACCATGGTGGCGGTGACGAGCAGTCCGCCCTGACTGCCGCCCAGAATGCCCAGGTGCTGGGGCGCGGTGACTTTGCGTTCGATCAAGTCTTGCGCCACGGCGGCCAGGTCGTCCCAGGTGCGTTGTTTGTTTTCTTTTTGCGCAGCGCTATGCCATTGCGGTCCAAACTCGCCCCCGCCGCGCAAATTGGCCAATACAAACACGCCGCCGGGCTCTAACCAACCTTTGCCAAAACCGCCTGAATACCAGGGCAGCATGCTGTTTTGAAATCCGCCATAGGCGTAGATCAGCGTCGGATTGTGGCCGGTGAGTGCGGTGCCTTTGCGCATGACGATGAAGTACGGAATGCGCGTGCCGTCTTTGCTGGTGGCTTCAAATTGCTGCGTGGTTAGACCCGTGGCGTCAAAAAATGTGGGCATGGCCTTGAGCGCTTCGCTCTTGGCCTCACCCACACTGCGCGCCATGAGTGTGGTGGGTGTGGTGAAGTCCTGCTCCGTCAAGAGATACAAATCCGAATCCCAATAGGCATCGACGATATGCAATTGCGCGCTCTCGGGGGTGGGCACGCGAACCTTGTGCCATTGCGTGCCGTCGTGCGTGAACTCCCACAGGCGCGCGCGCACCTGGTCGAGTTCGGTCACGAGCAGCGCGCTGCGGGTGCTCTGCACTTCTTCCAGCGTGCTGCGCGTCGTGGGGGCATAGAGCACATCGAAGTTGCGTTCGCCTTTGACAAAGGCATCAAAGCGGATGGCCAACAGCGCGCCGGCGGGGTAGTCGTGACCGGCCACGGACCACGCGGTGCGCGTGCGGATCAGCAACCAATCGCGGAAGGGCAAGAGCGTGGCATCGGTGGGTGCCTCCAGTTTGATGGCCTTGCCGTTCACCCAGATGAAACGCTCGGCATCAAAGAAGGCAAAGCTGCGATAAATCCAGTCGCGCCGTGTACCCGATTCGTAGTCGCTGCCCGAGGAGACCGACACGTCTGCAACCTGCCCCTCAAAGATCGTGCGTGCGGCGCCCAGCGGCGTGCCGCGTTTCCATTCCTTGACGATGCGCGGATAGCCCGAGGCGGTGGTGGAGCCTGGACCAAAGTCGGAGGCGATCCACAACGTGTCGAGGTCTTTCCAGTCCACATCCATCTTGGCTTCGGGGGCGGTGAAACCTTCGGGCACAAACTGCTTGGTGATGAGATCGAACTCGCGCAGCACCGTGGCATCGGCCCCGCCGCGTGACAGGCTCAGCAGGCAGCGTGTGTACGGTTCCCCCTTGGGCGGACGCAGACAGGTCGCGCCACTCCAGACCCAGTTTTCTTTTTCAGCCTGCGCCAGTGCGTCCAGGTCGAGTACAGATTCCCACTCGGGCTGCGCTTTGCGGTAGTTCGCCAGCGTCGTGCGCCGCCACAGGCCCCGCGGATGATCGGCGTCGCGCCAGAAGTTGTAGTAGTGCGCGCCGATGCGATGAATCATGGCAATGCGCTCGCGCGAATCGAGAATTTTCAGAATGTCGGCGCGCAGCGTGGTGAATTTCGGGTCTTTCGCAAAAAATTGCTCGGCCTGGGCATTGCGTTCCTGGACCCAGGCCGTGGCCTGCTCACCTTCGATGTCTTCGAGCCAGAGGTAGGGGTCCTCGGCGCCTGCGGCGCCGGCATGTAGGGAAAGAGTGGTCAACACGATGAGAAGGGCCTTTTTCATAAGTGTCATCTTCAAAAAATCATCTTTGCACCAGCCACGACCAACACGACGGCCAGTGCGCGACGCATGGTGTTGAGATTGAGTTTGTGCGCGCCCAGCCACGAGCCGATGAGGCCGCCCGCGATAACGGCAGTCAGCCAGTACGGTAAGGCCTCAGGCAGTGTCGGTTGTTTGGCGTAGAGCCCGGCCAGCCCCGCAACGGAGTTCACCAGGATGAAAGCTGCGGTGGGCGCAGCCGCGCTGCGCACATGGGCCCAGCCAAAGAGCACGAGCAGGGGCGAGAGAAAAATGCCCCCGCCCACGCCAGTTAAACCGGAGAGCAGACCGATGAGGCCGCCCACAGCGATACACACCGGCAGCGGTGGCAGGGGGCGCGAGGGTGTTTCGGTGTTGATAGCGGTTGAGGCGCGCGCCTCACGCCACATGCGCCATGCGGACCAGAGCAGCACGGCACCCACCACCATGGTGTGCAGCCGCGTAGGCAAGTTGATGCGCCCGCCCAGATAAGCCAATGGGATGGAGCCCAGCGCAAACGGCCAAAAAAGTTTCCACTGCGTGCCTGTGGTGGCGCGTGCGGCGTGCCAGAAGCGGGTGAGTGAGATAGAGGCCACGCTCACGTTCATGAGGAGCGCGGTGGGGCGTAGCAAGGCAGGAGGCAGGCCCGCCAGGCCCATGACCGCTAAATATCCCGAGGCGCCACCATGGCCGACCGATGAGTAGAGCAGGGCGGCGAGGAAGAAGAAAAAGCCCAGTTCGGTGGCTTGGAGGGGGGGCATGAAAGGCGCGTGATGGTCTGAGGTGCGTGAGCTGTCGTCGCCCCGGCTTGCGCCCTGTTTCTTGATCACATTTTTTTGTCAGCAACGTGATCCTCTCCGTCATCCCCGCGAAGGCGGGGATCCAGGCGGTCTCTGTCACCGGTACTGGATCCCCGCCTTCGCGGGGATGACGGGCGAAGGGCGCGACGTATAGATGTGATCAAGGCTCAGGGCCTGCGCCGGGGCGACGTGAGTTTGACGCTTAATTGGGCACGTACGCCAAGCGCAAATAAATCGGCGCGTACGGCGCAGCTTGCGTGATCTCAATCAGACTTTCGCGCGCCAGCTCCAGCAGCGCCAGAAAGTGCACCACCACGATGGGGGCGCCGCGCGCGAGCAGGTGGTTGTCGAATAGATCGCCAAACTCGACAAACTTGCGGCCTTGCAACTTGCGCAGCACCAGGCTCATGTGTTCGCGTACCGACAGTTCTTCGCGCGAGATATGGTGATGCGCGTGCAGCTTGGCGCGCTTGAGTACGTCGGCCCAGGCGCTGCGCAGGTCAATCACGTTCACATCGGGGAAGCGCTGTTCAAACACCACGTCCAGGGACACAGCGGCGGGCACAAAGTCGCGGCCCACGCGGGGCAGGGTGTCGAGCTCGGCCGCAGCCAGCTTGATGCGTTCGTATTCAATGAGGCGGCGCACCAGTTCGGCGCGTGGGTCTTCGGCTTCTTCGCCCGATTCAGACTTTTTGATGGGCAGCAGCATGCGGCTCTTGATCTCGATGAGCATGGCGGCCATGAGCAGGTATTCCGCGGCCAGCTCCAGATTGGTCGAACGAATCTGTTCCACGTAGGTCAGGTACTGCGTCGTGACCTGGGCCATGGGAATGTCGAGCACGTTGAAATTTTGTTTGCGGATCAGATACAGCAGCAGATCGAGCGGTCCCTGAAAGGTTTCCAGAAACACTTCCAGCGCATCGGGCGGGATGTACAAATCCTGCGGCAACTTGAAGAGCGGTTCGCCATAGAGGCGCGCTAGCGCCACGCCGTCGGTGACCTCGGGCGTGGTGGCCACCCCCGTGGGGGGCAGCGTGGATTCGAGGGCAACTTCCAGAGCGTTTGTCATTTGCTGCCTGTTTGATAAACGTAGGGTTGTTGAGGCACGCGGCTGGCGCGATAGCGGGCCTGTTCGTCCCGGTCGAGCTCGCGGTCCCACAGCGTGGCGCGGCCTTCGCGCTGCTTGGCCTCGATGTCAGGGCGCTTGGCTTTGAGGTCGCGCAGGAACTGGGTGATTTCAGATTCGTAGGGTTTGGACATGGCGTGCTTTCAGTCGCTGTCAGTCGGGCAGGGCGCAGTTTAGTCAGTGGGGATCGCGGCCTTTTCCAGGGCCTGGCTGGCTCGCACCAGGGCGCTGGGAAAGTCCGGACTGAAGTTTTCGGCGCCACTGCGTTCAATAAAACCCGAGCGTTGCAGCAGCGAGAGCGGTTGCCCCGAGGCGCCCGCAATCATCAACGTGCAGCCGTGCCGCTCCAGCGTGCGGCGCAGGGTGTCGAGCGCTTCAACGCCCGAGGTGTCCAGCGAGAGCAGCGGGGTCATGTCCAGCACGATCACCTTGGGGGTGTGGGCCGTGGGCGCGGTTTCCGTCAAGGCCTCCAGCCGCTGCACCGAGCCAAAGAACAACGAGCCATAGAGCCGGTAGGCCGCTACGTTGGTGGGCGCGGCCTCGGGGTGGTCGGCCGGAGCCAATGCGAGCGGTTCCAGACGGGTGAGTGTGGCAATGCGGTAGATAAAGAAGAGGCTCGAGAGCACCAGGCCCACTTCAACCGCGACGGTCAGATCCAGCACCACGGTGAGCAGGAACGTGCTGATCAAGGTGGTGCGGTAGGTCAGTGAGAAGTGCTTCAGCCGCACAAACTCGCGCCACTCGCCCATGTTCCAGCCGACAAAAAGCAAGATGCCCGCCAGTGCCGCCAGGGGGATGTCATCGGCCAGCGGTGCGGCGATGAGCACGATGGCCAGCAGCGTGAGTGCGTGCACCATGCCCGCAATGGGTGTGCGGCCACCGCTTTTTACATTGGTCATGGTGCGCGCAATGGTGCCGGTCACCGGAATGCCACCAAAAAACGGCACGCACACGTTGGCCACGCCTTGGGCCATGAGCTCCTGGTTGGAGTCGTGCCGGTCATCAATGGCGTTATCGGTCAGGCGCGCGCACAGGAGAGATTCAATGGCGCCTAACAGCGCAATGGTCAGCGTGGGCGCAAACAGCTGCTTGACCAGCAGCCACGAGAACTCGGGTGGCGTGAAACTGGGCAGGGCTTGCGGCACGCTGCCAAAGCGTGAGCTGATGGTTTCCACCGGAATATCAAACACGCCCACTGCAACGCTGGCCAGCAGCAGAGCAATCACCGTGCCGGGCACATGCGCCAGCCAACGCCACCAGCGTGCGTGCGCACCGCTCGCATAAAGCTTGGGCCAGATCACCACCAGAGCAAGCGAGGCCGCGCAAACCAGTACGGCCCAGGGGTTGATCGTGTGCAGATGCTGGCCCAGTGCCTGGATCTGATGAAAAAAGTCGGCGGGCATCTTGTCGATGGACAGCCCCAGCGCTTCCTTGATCTGCGACAGGATGACCAGCATTGCAATGCCGTTGGTAAAGCCGATCACGATGGACACGGGAATGAGGCGAACCCACTGGCCCATCCTGAACAGGCCCATCAAAAACAGCAGCACGCCCGCGCAGGTGGTCGAGATAAGCAGGCCCGAGAGCCCGTAGCGCTCCACGATGCCGTAAACAATCACGATGAACGCGCCCGCCGGTCCGCCAATCTGCACACGCGAACCACCCAACGCGGCCACCAGAAAGCCGCCGATGATGGCGGTGGTGAGCCCCGCTTCGGGCTTGACACCACTGGCAATGGCGAACGCCGTGGCCAGGGGCAGCGCCACCACGCCCACGGTCAGGCCGGCAAAGACATCCTTGATGAGTTGCGCGCGTGTGTAGCCGCGCAAGGAGTAAACCAATTTAGGGCGAAACCGCGCCACACGGCCGCGCAAGGCTCCACGTAAGGTGCCTCGGATAGCGGCTAGAGACATTGCGTCATTTCACCCGCATGCCGGGCTGGGCGCCGGTATGCGGCTCCAGCACGTAAATGCCAGGCTGTGCCTTTTCATCGGCGTGGCTCGCAGCCAGCACCATGCCTTCACTGACGCCGAATTTCATCTTGCGCGGCGCCAGATTGGCCACCATCACCGTGAACTTGCCGATGAGGTCTTCGGGTTTGTAAGCGGACTTGATGCCTGAGAACACATTGCGATGCCGCCCTTCACCCACATCGAGGGTGAGACGCAGCAGTTTGTCAGAGCCGTCCACGTGTTCGGCGTGGATGATCTTGGCGATACGCAGGTCCACCTTGGCGAAGTCGTCGATGG
>CAZZAD010000031.1:6480-18750 GCA_964652055.1 uncultured Burkholderiaceae bacterium
TGGTGATGGTGCTCGCCTCGCTCTCTGATGCGGGAGCAGTCAAGCCCCTCTCCCCCCGGGAGAGGGGTTGGGGTGAGGGAGCAGCCGTTGTGACCGCGCGAAAAATCGATTCAGCGACCGCCTCTGTTTCCTTCAGCACTTCGTGATCCCAGAACCGCAGTACCCGAATGCCCTCCTGCGCTAGCAGTCGGTCACGGTTGCGATCTTTCAGCAATGCCTCCGGTTCGGCGTGCTGACCGCCGTCGAGTTCAACGGCGAGCTTGGACTCGAGGCAGTAGAAATCGAGAATCATCTTCGTGCCATCGATTTCCAAAGGATGTTGGCGCCGAAACTTCGCGTCTGCAACGCGGCGGTCGCGAAGCAGCGACCAAAGCCGCGACTCGGCATCGGTGTGCTGGTGACGCAGTTCGCGGGCGAAGCCAAGAAGTTTGGGGTCAGTGGGTTGCTTGCGAGAGGGCGTGTCGGGCGTAACGCCGTTTCCCTCACCCCCACCCCTCTCCCGGGGGGAGAGGGGCTTTTGCTCTTCCCCGGTTGCGGAGGGGGACGCAGGTTCAAACAGGGCTTCGAGTTGCTTTAACTCAACGCGCGACATGAGGTGTTCGTAAGACGAAATGGCATCAAGTTGCTGCGGGCGTTTGCCCAGAAAGTCCCACCGCAGGGTAGGCACGCCGAAGAGTTTTTCTACTCTCTGCGCCACCGTGGGAAGCACGGGCGCGAGCATGACCGTCAGATTGAAAAAGGCATTCATGCAACTGCTGACTACGCTGTGTAGTTCGCCGCGCTTACTTTCGTCTTTGGCCAGTTCCCAAGGCTTTTTTGAGTCAAAGTATTCATTGACTCTGTCCGCATAACTCATGATGAGGCGCAACGCTTTGCCGAATTCGCGCTGCTCATAGGCTTGAGTCACTTCATCTTCTATTTCAATCAGCCCCAACACATCAATGAGGCCCCGTGAGATTTCAGGGTCTCGTAACAATTGGCCATCGAAGTACCGCGTAATAAAACTCGCCGCCCGGCTGGCAATGTTCACGTACTTGCCCACCAGATCACTGTTCACGCGCGCGATGAAATCTTCCGGGTTGAAATCCACATCTTCGACGTGTGAGTTCAACTTGGCAGCGATGTAGTAACGCAGCCATTCGGGGTTCAGGCCCAGCTTCAGGTACTTGAGCGGATCAATGCCGGTGCCGCGGCTCTTGCTCATTTTTTCTGCGTTGACCGTCAGAAAGCCGTGCACATGCACGTGGTCGGGCACGCGGTAGGGCTGGCCCGCGAACTTGAGCATGGCGGGCCAGAACAGCACGTGGAAATAAATGATGTCTTTGCCGATGAAATGAATCTGTTGCGCGTTGGGGTCAGCGAGAAACGCTTCAAAGTCGATGCCCTTCTTGGCGCAATACGCCTTGAAACTCGCCAGATAACCCACGGGGGCATCGAGCCACACGTAGAAGTACTTGCCCTCGGTATCGGGGATGGGAATGCCAAAGTAGGGTGCGTCGCGCGAGATGTCCCAGTCGGCCAATCCTCCATCACCTTCGAGCCACTCGCGCGCCTTGTTGGCCACTTCAGGTTGCAGGCGTCCACCCAGAGCCCACTGGCGCAGGAAGTCCACGCAGCGCGGATCGGAGAGTTTGAAAAAGTAGTGTTCAGACGAACGCAATTCCGGCTTGGCTCCGGTCAGTACCGAGTAGGGATGTTTCAAATCGGTGGGCGCATAGACCGAACCGCACACC
The DNA here is from genome assembly GCA_964652055.1 of uncultured Burkholderiaceae bacterium. GTDB lineage: Bacteria > Pseudomonadota > Gammaproteobacteria > Burkholderiales > Burkholderiaceae_F > CAZZAD01. Next base: position 8,214 of record CAZZAD010000031.1, read on the forward strand.
TCGCACGAATCGCCGTTCTGATCTTTGGCGCCGCACTTGGGGCATTCGCCCTTGATATAGCGGTCGGGCAGGAACATGCCCTTCACTGGGTCGTAAAACTGTTCGATCGTGCGCATGTCGATCAACTCTTGCGCGCGCAGCTTGCGGTAAATGTCTTGCGACAGCTGCTTGTTTTCTTCTGAATGCGTGCTGTGCCAGTGGTCGAATGAAATGTGAAACCCGTCGAGGTAGGCGCTACGCCCGGCGGCAATGTCGGCCACGAACTGTTCGGGCGTCTTGCCTGCCTTTTCGGCCGCAATCATGATGGGCGCGCCATGGGCGTCATCCGCGCCCATGAAGTGCACCTCATGCCCCTGCATGCGCTGGAAACGCACCCAGATGTCGGCCTGGATGTATTCCATGATGTGCCCAACATGCAGCGCGCCATTGGCGTAGGGCAGGGCGGTAGTGACGAAGAGTTTTTTCATTGGCGGCGGTTGGTCTAACTCCCGCCCCTTCAAGGGGAGGGCAGGGGTGGGGATGGGTTGGTGTTTTGGAGGAGGGACGAGCCCATCCCCACCCTAGCCCTGCCCTTGAGGGGGAGGGGATCAGGAGCCATACCCATGAGGCGCGCGAGTCTATCAACGCAAGAGGCACACACTGCCTCGATAGACTCGCGCGCCTTTGATCTGTGAGCCTTGCCATGTCCCCAGAGCGCGTCAACGAAATTCTTAAAACAATCATCGACCCCAACACAGGGATCGACCTCATTACTGCGAAAGCCCCTAAAAACGTTCGCATTCAGGACGGCAAGGTCAGCCTCGATATTGAGCTGGGTTACCCCGCCCGCAGTCAGTTCGATCTGATACGCAGCCTGGTGGTGACGGCGCTCAGTGCTGCGGGGGCCGCCGACGTGCAGGTGGGCGTGAGTTCAAAAATTGTTCCCCACACCGTGCAGCGCGGGCTCAAGGTCATGCCCAACGTCAGGAACATCATTGCCGTGTCTTCGGGCAAGGGCGGCGTAGGTAAGAGCACGGTGGCGGCCAACCTGGCGCTCGCCTTGGTGGCTGAAGGCGCCCGTGTGGGCGTGCTCGATGCCGATATCTACGGCCCCAGCCAGCCGGCCATCCTCGGCATACAGGGCAAACCGGATGTGCTCGAGGGCAAGATGCTCGCCCCCATGCGCAACCACGGCCTGCAAGCGGCCAGCATCGGCTTTCTGATCGACCCTGAACAACCCATGGTGTGGCGCGGCCCCATGGTCACGCAAGCGCTGCAGCAGTTGCTCACACAAACCGCGTGGGATGACCTCGATTACCTCGTCATCGACATGCCCCCCGGCACCGGTGACATTCAGCTCACCCTGGCGCAGCAGGTGCCCGTGACTGGTGCCGTGGTGGTCACCACGCCGCAGGACATTGCATTGAGTGATGCCGTCAAGGGGCTAAAGATGTTCGAGAAGGTGGGCGTGCCCATCCTGGGCATCATCGAGAACATGGCCGTGCATGTGTGCTCAAGTTGCGGTCACGCCGAGCACATCTTTGGTGAGGGTGGCGCGCACCGTATGGCGCAGAAGTGCGGCGTGGAGGTGCTGGGCTCGTTGCCGCTGGACATTCGCATCCGCGAACAATCTGATGCGGGTACCCCTACGGTGGTGGCTGACCCTCAGAGTGATCTGGCGCAGCTCTACCAGACCATCGCCCGGCAGGTGGCTATTCGCATTGCGGGTAAGGCCAGGGACATCTCGTTGAAGGTGCCGGTGATCAAGGTGTCGGCGACTTGATTTAGAAAACGCGTTTAGTCGCCGCTTGTGGGCCGTTTGGATTCAATCTCAATAACCAAGTCCAGTCGTTGGCCAGCAAGGCTTCTGGGTTCTCTCACAACCTCAAAACGGAAGCTGCGTGGGGTGATTTTCAGTTCTTGGAGAGCGCTGGAAACTGTTTTACCCCAGACGGAGGTGGCAGCGTCGCTACCGGCCTTATGCGCTGCAACGGTATTTGGCTCGGTGATGCCTTTGATGGTGAGCCGTCGCGTGGGCACCGTATTGGTGCTTGCCAGTGCGTGGGCAAGAAAGGAGCCGCCCGTTCCTTTTTTCAATGAGCCCCGCTGCAGGTCAACGACGGTGACCTCGCCATCTTTCGGGGTTTCCGCCTTGAACAAGGCTTTCTGCCAACCCATTTCATCAGGAATTCTGGCTTCAACAAAACCAGGTGGGTACTTCAGCTCTAACTTGGAAATGCCGTGATAACCGTCCTGTCCAGGCGCAGGGCCAGTTGCATCGTTATTTGCTGAGCCTGACTGAGCAGACGGTGCGACCGGCTCATCAGATTGAGATAAGAGTACGTGCTCCCGCGGATCCTGATGGGCATGAATCAGGCGTCCCTCCAACCCGGGTAGCTCTGGTGCTGTGCTTCTCCCAGGAAGGGCCGGTGAGGCTTTGTCCGCCAAGTAGCCCTCATGCGGCAGGCGCACATCGTGTGCCTCTGGCTGACGCGCTGGAATCGACGTGTCGAAAGAATGAGGTTGATATCCGGTGTTTGCGATGGTGTCGTGATTAGGCAGCCGCCCTTGCATTGGAATGTAACTATCCCCGATGCTCGTAGGAATGAAGGCGCCGAGTATTGAGGTACCTCTGAGGAACGTTAGCGCCTGGGGAATAAAAGACATGAGCGTTCTTGCTGAACCGGCGAGCAGTTCGCCAGAACTCATGCCCGCCAGTCCTGCACCCGCTTGCCACACCGTATTTGCGCTGATTGCCGTACTCGCGGTCAATGCCAGTGCCGGCAGCGCGTGCACAAACGTGTTGGACGCCCAAGCAGGGGGCGTCCCATGGCTTTGAGTCGCAGCAGTCTGCAGTAAAACGTTTCTGGGGGTTTGGCCTTCCTGGTTCTTGGAAAGCGCGATGTTGTGAGGCGATAAATCTGTCCGCGCAAAGGTGACGCTAGATCCCTGTTGATTGAAGTGCGGTATCGGAGGCGTTGCGATGCTTCTGGATATCACTGAAGTCGTCGCAGGCTCATAGGCGCTATGAATTGCATAGGCATCGGGGCGGGTGATAGGTGTTGCCACGGCTTACTCCAGTGGGCTTGTGAAATCGAAGGAAAGTGCTGTTGCTGGCAAAGGCGTGTCATGCGCAGCAGCCGCGATGCCGTGCCAGGTGATGGCGTTGCTTGTGATTGCGTTGTTGTAGTGAAGTTGGGCCTGGTGCGCGAACTTTTCGCTGATGGGAATGTGAGCGGTGTAGATGGGTAGGCGTCCATCAAACGCATTGTGTGAACGCCGATTGTTGATGCGTTGCGCCTTGTATCGCCGCTTGAAGACGCCTGCCAATGCTTTGTCGTGAAAGGACGCGGTTACGGAAAGCGTCTTGTTGCCACCGAGCGCGGCGAGATCTTTTAGGCGCGCGATCGCACTCATCGCGTCGCCAGATTTGGTGGCCCCTGTGATCTGACGTGGAAGGGTTAACCAATCGGGTACTCGGTGCACCACCATGTCGTAGAGCCATATGCCCTTGAGATCCGCGCCGGCCTTGGATGCGTCGTAGAGATGGATGAAGTCTGCCTTCAGGGTGCTGGAAGCTTGCTGGTGGATTTCAACCCGGGCGATGTATTTGCTACTTAGCCCCAGCTCTGCTGCATGCAGCGTGGTGCTTTGGGCGAGTGGTTTGGCTATTTTCAGTACGTTCAGCGGTGGCGCTGCCAGTACAAACAATTGAGCGACTGCGGCACCGGCACGTTGCTTTCCTTCGGCACTGCCATCGTTGTGCGCAAAGGCATTCCAGATGCCCAGGGCGATTTTTTCTGTCACGCCAATGGGGTTGGAGACAAATGCGGCCAAACCCTCACGTCGATCTTCGTTCCTGGCTTTGACCCGAAGGAGCACTGGCTCCGTACCTACGAGGGTGCTGACGCCGATTTCCAGCATTTTGAGTGGCGCAGGCAGTGCCCCATAGGCGCCGTCCCCGAGCACCTGCAGCACATTGCCCGCAAAGTGCCCCAGTGCCTGGCCCGCACCGATGAGGTAGTTCTTGTTGGCGGCGGGGGTGTCCGGCGTGTCGATGTGCGACGCAGCGTGTGAGCGGGTGACGGACGTGACCATGGGGGATGCGCTGGGTTGCCTGCTGCGAAGTGGGCATTGTCTGCCTCGACACAGGCGTTGTTCAAGTGCCACAGCAGGATTTTTTGTGGTGCCATAGCACCGGTTTAGACACAATGCGCTCCCCCGGGATGCAATTGGGAGGTGCTTGTGGCTGTAAGGCGTGCTTCGCGCAACATCACTCTGGTTCTGATTGGCACGGCCGCGCTGGGCGCCTGTGGGCCCAGCGCTGCGCCGGCGTATCAGCGCGACCTGTACACCTCGGTGGACGACTGCGCGGCCGATTGGGGGCGACCCGAGTCGTGTGAGCCCGCAGCAGGCAGCGCCGGTGGGGGAAGTGGGGGAGGCAGTTGGCGGCGGGGGCGGGGGTGGCTACCACTACCGCGGCCCGTACTACTCAACAAACTACCGGGACGATGCGCAGCGTGCCGAGCGTGAGCGGGCCCGCAGCGAAGGGCGCGTGGTGTCGGATGCCACGCCCAGTGATCGTTCCGTTGCGCGCCTGGGGCCTGGGGGTACACAGGTGGACGCCAGTGGTTCGATGCGCCGTGGGTTTGGCACCTCATCGCGTTCGTTCAGCTCGTTCGGTGGCTGAGCTGTTGTCATGAGGCGCGACCTGATGACCCCACGCCCGAACTGGCAGGCGCAGATGGAGGAGATGGGTTTTCACTACCACTCCATTGATGGCACCTACTGGGATGAATCGCGCTGCTATGTGTTTGGTGCCGATGAAATCGAAGTACTTGAAGCCGCCACGGCCGAGCTGCATCAGATGGCCTTGAACGCTGCGCAGCAGGTGGTGGCCACCGGGCGCTTTGAGGAGTTCGGCATTGCGCCGGCCTGGCGTGAAATCGTGCAGCACAGCTGGCAGGCGTATCTGGAGGGGTTGCCCAGCGCCTTTTCGCTCTTTGGCCGCATGGATCTGGCCTATGACGGCAGCGGTCCACCCAAACTGCTTGAGTACAACGCCGACACGCCCACGGCGTGTCTGGAGGCGAGCGTGGCGCAATGGCATTGGCTCGAGGCAATGCGTCCACAACTTGAGCGTGGGGCCGATCAGTTCAATTCGATTCACGAGCAGCTCATTGAACGCTGGCGTGTCTATCGGCAGGCAAGCCATCTGCCCGAGGGCGCGCCCCTGCATTTTGCTGCGGTACTCGATAGCGCTGAAGACTGGGGCAATGTGGATTACCTGCGCGATTGCGCCACCCAGGCCGGTTGGGCCACGGTGCCTATTGCGGTGGAGCGCATTGGGTTGCGTGGCTCGCAGTTTGTCGATGAAGACAACGCACCCATCGAGCGCTTGTTCAAGCTCTATCCGTGGGAGTGGCTGGTGCGCGAAGAATTTTCTGAGGCGCTGCGTCAGTCCAACGTCAACATGATTGAGCCCGCGTGGAAGATGCTGTTGTCCAACAAGGCGTTGTTGGTGGTGTTGTGGGAGCTGTATCCCGGCCACCCCAACCTGTTGCCCGCTGATTTCAATCAACACGCGGTGGGCCCCCGCTACGTACGCAAACCCAAATTGGCTCGCGAAGGCGCCAACGTGCTGCTGGTGGATGGCGATCTGCGTTTTGAAACCGAGGGGCCGTATGCCGATGCATCCAGCCCAGCGGATCCCTTTGTGTACCAGGCGCTGGCACCGGTGGCTCGTATGGGCGCCGACACCATGGTGGTGGGCTCGTGGGTGATGGGTGACCAGCCTGCAGGTTTGGGCCTGCGTGAAGACACTTCACCCGTCACCTGCAATACCAGCCGCTTTGTTCCGCACTATTTTCTTTAGCCAAAGAGGACTCTCATGTTGCGTCATCGTGCCTTTGAATATTTGTCGGGCCTACCTGCGTTTGCGGCGTACTTTGGGTTGGCGTTGCTTTTATTGGCGGTGTTTCTGGTGATCTACATCCGGTTCACGCCGTACCACGAGATCACGCTCATCAAGGCAGGCAACAGCGCCGCGGCAGCCAGTCTGGGCGGTGCCATCCTGGGCTTTGCCCTGCCCGTGGCCAGTGCGGTCGAGCACAGCGTGTCGCTGATCGACATGCTCCTGTGGGCCGCCGTGGCCCTGGGGGTGCAACTGCTGGCCTATGTGCTGGCGCGCCTGATGGTGCCCACCCTGGCCAAAAATATTCAGGACGGCCAGATGGCCAGCGGCGTGTTTCTGGGTGCCGTGGCCATTGCCATTGGTTTGCTCAACGCGGCGGCGATGGTGTGGTGAGGGATTTTTTGCGTCCAAGCAGCTGTACTGAGTAGATAATCCGCGCATGAGTTTTCGTGCCCCTATGCCCTCCGAGCATGAGCTGCTTGCCGTGCGCGCCGCCTTGCAGCCGTTCGCATTTCTGCGACTTGCGTTGGTGTTTGGTTCGGTGGCGCGCCATGAAGCGGGCCCGCAAAGTGATGTGGATGTGGCGGTGCTGGCGCAGCAACGCCTCGCACCGCAAGAGCACATTGAACTGGTTGAGGCGCTGGCGCATCACACGGGGCGCGCGGTGGATCTGGTGGATCTGTCTAACGTGGGGCATCCGTTGCTGGGCGAAATTTTGCGCGACGGCGTGCGGGTTCTGGGTGCGGCTTCGGCCCATGCAGATCTGGCCACGCGCGCCATGTTGGACGCAGCAGACTTCTATCCTTACGTGCAACGCATGTTGACGGAGCGCAGACAAGCATGGATCGGGCGGTAATTGACAACAAACTTGAGTCGCTGCGCCGCTGCATACAGCGGGTGGAGCAACGTTGCCCCGCTACGCTCGAAGCCCTGGTGGCTGATCTGGACGCGCAAGATGTGATTGTGTTGAACCTTTCACGGGCGGTGCAGTTGTGTGTTGATATTGCCGCGCACTACCTCTCGGAAACCGGAGCGCCTGCGCCGCAAACCATGGGGCAGGCCTTTGAGGAGCTGAACAAGCTGGGTGTGATTGATGCGCCGCTGTGTGCGCGTATGCGTGCCGCAGTGGGTTTTCGCAATCTGGCCACGCATAACTACGACGTCCTTAACCTGGCCATTGTCTTTTCCATCGCTACAACGCGTCTGGGTGACTTTCGTGCGTTTGCGCAGGCCATCGTGCAGGGCTGACGCATCGGTTGGGGTTGACTCATTCCATGAGCATCACCTTCTTTGCGGCGATGTCCTACGCGCACCTTGCACGCGGTGCTGTGGCGGCCCGGGTGCCGGTACCCGGCATCAAGCCCGCGCTGGTCCAGGTCAGGCTCGACAATCCGCTCAATGAGCGGTTGATGCATGCCTGCGTTCAGGTCCACGCCAAGCAGACCGGCGAGCGCCCCTGGATGGCCAAGCTACAGGCCGTCGATGGTGTTCCCACGGCGCAGATCAAAGCGGCCGATGTGCGGGCTGTGTTTGGCAACCCGCAGCAGGCGGTGCAGTCACTGTTTGGCCCAATGATGCGCATTGCGTCCAGTGCAATGCGAGGGATGCCAACGCACGATCAGCTGCCGCACATCACACAGATCAGAAGTGGTGAGTCGCTCGATGAGGTGGCCGCCCGCACCGATGTACGTGCGGCGCCGTATATGCAGTCCACACCGCAGGACGCGCAAAGTTTTTTGGGCGCGCTGCTTGAGGCGTCCGTGCATTCGCAAGTCGACGAGGCACTGCGCGCGATCGGGCAAGGTCCGGTGACGGTGTCTCTGGCGAGCAAGGAATCGCTCATCAAGAAGCTCCATAGCAATGGCAACGGATCCAATGGATATGTGCCTAGCCACGCGGATCCTGCGGTGTTTTTGGACGTATCCATGACCTGGCCCCAATTGATGCCCGTCGCGGGTGGCGTGTTGGGAAGTCATTGGGACCGCTCTGCAAAAACGCAGCGGGTCACGGCGTACCTCAGAACCTCGGTCTCCGAGGGGCCGCTTGATCTGTTGCTCAAGGGGGGCGTCAAGCCTCACGAGGTCGTCGTCAAAACGACGGCGCAGCGTGACAACACGGTCCGCTGGCACTAGCCAAGCAGCTTGTGGATGGAGGCAAGGCCGATTACGAGCATGCCCGTGACGTGGGTGCTTTGATTTACACCGAGGGCCTCGCGGCGCCGAAAGCTCAATATCCAAAAAAGAAGGCTAAGAGGCCTGACGTTTCCACGGATTTCAAGCCCATGTAGGTGCAACGCCATAACGCGCCGCGGTCAGTTCAGCCAGGATGGCCACCGCAATTTCGGGGGGCGTACGTGCACCAATAGCCAAACCCACGGGGCCGTGCAGGCGGGCAAGCTGTGCAGCCGTCACACCAAACTCCAGCAGCCGCTCGCGCCGCTTGGCCTGATTGGCGCGCGAGCCCAGGGCGCCCACGTAAAACGCGGGGGACTTGAGCGCTTCCATCAGGGCCAGATCGTCGAGCTTGGGGTCGTGCGTGAGGGCGATCACGGCGGTACGCGCGTCGGGCTTGAGCGCGAGCACGGTGTCATCGGGCATGGTGCGCACCAGCTCGGCGCCCGGCACATTCCAAAGGGCGGAGTATTCCTCGCGTGGGTCGCACACGATGACGGCGTAGTCGCACGCCAGCGCCATGTGGGCCAGGTAGTGCGACAGTTGCCCGGCACCGATCAGCAGGAGGCGCAGTTGCGGCCCATGCACGCTGACGAGTGCGTGCTCGGTGATGTCAAGCGCATCGGGGCCGTGGGCGGGTGTGAGGTCCACCTGGCCCGTGTGTAAATCAAGGTGGCGCTGGGTCGTTTGGCCCGCTTGCGTGCGTTGGATCAGCGCTGCAATTTGTGAGTGCCGGCCTAGCGTTTCGAGCACCAGCTCCAGCGTGCCACCACAGGGCAGGCCAAAGCGATGCGCTTCATCCGCGCTTACCCCATAGGTCAGGCGCTGCGGCGTGGCGCTAAACAGCGTGCCCGCACGGGCTTGCTCGATAAGGTCATCTTCAATGCAGCCGCCCGAGACCGAACCCACCACCCGCCCATCGTCGCTCAGTGCGACCAGAGCACCGATAGGCCGTGGCGCCGAGCCCCAGGTGCGCACCACCGTGCCCAGAGCCACGCGCCGCTCCTGCGCGAGCCATTGCTGCGCTTGTTGCAGGACTTGGGTGTCGGTGCGGTCCATCAGTGGTGCAACGCGATTAGAGACTGTTGCAGATCAGGCAGCGTGCTGGCCTGCACCTGCTCGCCCAAAGGAAAGCTCTCTTTGCCGGAATGCACCACAAAGCGTCGCGTGGCTTTGACATCGTCCGCCGCGAAGTGAAAGCCCTTGCCTACCGTGGGTGCGCTGGAACGCTTGATCTCAATGGCCCAGCGCTGGCGCCTGGGCAGCTCCAGTAGCAGATCAAGTTCAGCGCCCGCTGAGGTGCGATAGAAGTACGCCTGTGTGCCTGGGGGAGCTACGGCCAGCAGATTTTCAATAACCCATCCTTCCCAGCTGCCGCCCGCGATAGGGTGGCCGATGACCTCATCAAACGTTGCCAGGGTCAGCAAGGCATGCGCCACGCCGCTATCGCGCACATACACCTTGGGTGAGCGCACCAGACGCTTTCCCTCGTTGCTGGCCCAGGGCGCCAGTCGGCGCACGAGCATGAGGTCGGTGAGTAGATCGAGATAACGCGCGACGGTCTGGCCACTGACGGCCAGACTGGCGGCAAGCTTGGCCGCATTGAGCAATTGACCTTGTTCGTGCGCCAGCATGGTCCACAGGCGCCGCAGGGTGGTGGCCGGAATGCGCGGCCCCAGCGCAGGAATGTCGCGTTCAAGGTAAGTGCTGATGAACTGCTGCCGCCAGCGCAAACTGGCTTCATCGTTGCGGGCGAGAAAAGATTCGGGGAACCCGCCACGAATCCACAGGCGCTGTGCATCGCGTTGCGGTACCTCAGCAGTACTCAAGGGGGTGAGTTCAAGGTAGGCAATGCGCCCGGCGAGACTTTCGGCTGACTGCTGCAGCAACTCGCCCGCGGCCGAGCCCAGGAACAGAAACTGGCCCGTGCGCCGACCGGTTCGACGACGCTGGTCGATGAGGCCGCGCAAGGGCGCGAAGAGTTGCGGTGCCCGTTGTACCTCGTCGAGGATCACCAGCTCATCGCGATGCGCCTCGAAGTACGCAGCGGGATCGGCGAGTTTGCTGGCGTCCGCGGGTGATTCCAGATCGAGGTAGGTCGAAGCTTTGAGCTGCGCGGCCAAGGTGAGTGCCAGCGTGGTCTTGCCCACTTGACGTGGGCCAAGGATGGCCACTGCTGGAAATTCAGCAAGAAGCTCGCGTAATGGGGCTAGGGCGTGTCGGGGAAACATGCTTGCAATTCTTCCACAGAATGGAAGAATTGCAAGGTTTGCGAGGTGGTGCTTTTGGGCTTAAACCCGCTTGCGGTACTCGTTGGTGCGGGTGTCGATTTCGATTTTGTCGCCGGTCTGCACAAAGAGCGGCACTTGAATTTCATAGCCGGTGGCGATCTTGGCGTTTTTCAGAACCTTGCCCGAGGTGTCGCCCTTGACGGCGGGTTCGGTCCAGGTGATTTCGCGCACGATGGTGGTGG
>CAZZAD010000032.1:0-18608 GCA_964652055.1 uncultured Burkholderiaceae bacterium
TTAAAGAGATCAGTTACATCCACGCCGAGGCCTACCCCGCCGGTGAGCTCAAGCACGGCCCCCTGGCGCTGGTCACCGGCGAGATGCCCGTGGTCACCGTTGCCCCTAACGACGCTCTGCTCGAAAAACTCAAAAGCAACCTGCACGAAGTGCGCGCGCGCGGTGGCGAGCTGTATGTGTTTGCCGATTCCGACACCCAGATCACTTCCGCCGAAGGCATGCACGTGATCCGCATGCCCGAACACTACGGCGACCTCTCGCCCATCCTGCACGTGGTGCCGCTGCAATTGTTGGCGTATCACACGGCCGTGGCGCGGGGGACCGATGTGGACAAACCCCGGAACCTGGCCAAGAGCGTGACGGTGGAGTGAGGGGGTTGCGTGGCGCGCAGACGGCGTACTCATAAAGGCGCAGTGGCGAAACGTCGCGAATTGAAAGCAGCTCCCAGCGCAGAGAAGTACATCGGCGCAGAGGTGGTGCTCAAGCGTCTTGAGCAAATGTTGGTTCGAGCCAAGTTGCAGCGTCGCCAGCCGCATGGCCGACGAGTAATCTCGAACCCTTCCCCATAGAAGTCGAGTAGGCGTTCATGAATACGTTGATTCATTCACGCGGGCGTGGATTGGTCGTTGCTTTTACTGCTGCCGTGTTGCTCGCCTCCTGCGGACCCAACAAAGGTGCAGGTGGACAGGGCGCCTTCCCCCCGGCGTCCGTCACGCTCCAGACCCTGGTGGCTACCACGGTGCCGCTGCGCTTTGAATATGCCGGGCAGACGGCGGGTTCCAAAGAGGCCGAGGTGCGGGCCCGTGTGACGGGCATCCTGGAGCGGCGTAGTTATCAAGAGGGCGGGCGCGTGGCGGCGGGGCAGGTGCTGTTTGTCATCGACGCGCGCTCCTACGCCACGCAAGTGCAGCAGGCCGAGGCTGCTTTGGCCCGCGCGCGTGCGCTGCATGTGCAGGCCAAGCGTGATCTGGAACGGCTGCAGCCCTTGGCGCAAAGTGGGGTGGTGAGTCGCCGTGAGCTTGATGCGGTGTTCTCCGCTGAAGAAACTTCCGCAGCCAATGTGCTGGTGGCGCAGGCGCAGTTGGCCGAGGCGCGTCTGAATCTTTCGTACACCACCGTGACCTCGCCGGTGGCCGGCTTTGCCAGCCGCGCGCAAAAGTCCGAAGGCAGTCTGGTGACCCCCGGGGCCGAGAGTTTGCTCACCACGGTGCTGCAGATTGATCCGCTGCATGTGAACTTCAGCTTGACCGAAAGTGATGCTCTGCGCCTGAACCAACTGGTCAGCCGCGGTGAAGTGGTGTTGCCCGACGGTGCGGCCCCTACAGCAGCGCACGCCGCAGCGGCCGCGCGCAGTACTTCCGTGAACAAGAACTCGGGTTTTCAGGTGCACGTGCGTCTGGCCGATGGTTCGGAATATCCGCTGCCGGGGCAATTGGTGTTTGTGGATGCGCGAGTAAACCCAGCCACGGGTTCGTTCGATGCGCGTGCTCAGGTGCCTAACCCTGAGGGTCGGCTCAAGCCCGGTCAGTTTGTGCGTGTGTTGCTCGATGGCGGCGTGCGTTCAAACGCCCTTGTGGTGCCGCGGCGCGCTGTGTTGGAAGGGCCGCAGGGCAAGTTTGTTTACGTGGCCAGTAAAACGCCCGAGGGCAACGACGTGGCCTTGCCGCGCCCGGTGGTGGTGGGGGACTGGGTGCAGGTGGGCGGTCAGGAGCAATGGTTAATTGAGTCGGGCCTGCAAGTGGGCGATGCGGTGGTGGTCGATGGCATGGCCAAGATTTTCCCCATGCCCAATGGCACCCCTATCGTGGTGAGTGCGCCCGCCGCGGCGCAGACCAACCCGTAGGACACGCCATGTGGTCGCGCTTCTTTATTGATCGTCCGGTGTTTGCGGCGGTGTTGTCGATTTTTATCGTGCTCGCAGGGCTCGCTTCCCTACGCCGTCTGCCTGTGGCGCAGTACCCAGAAATTGCGCCCCCAGTGGTCACCGTGGTGGCGATGTATCCGGGCGCATCCGCCGAGGTGTTGGAAAAAACCGTGGCGGCCCCGCTGGAAAATGCCATCAATGGCGTCGAGCACATGCTGTACATGAGCTCGAACTCCTCGTCCAATGGCCTGATGCAAATCCAGGTGACGTTTGATATCGGCACCGATGTGGACAAGGCCGCGCTCAACGTCAACAACCGCGTGAAGCAGGCCGACTCGCGTCTGCCGCAAGAAGTGCGGCGCCAGGGTGTGACGGTAGAAAAAGGCAGCTCATCGTTTCTGCAGGTTCTGGCCTTTTATTCGCCCGATGGTCGTTATGACGATCTTTTTACCTCCAACTATGTGACGCTCAATGTGCTCGATGCGCTCAAGCGCATTCCGGGCACGACCAACGTGCAGATCTTTGGTGCCAAGGATTACGCGATGCGTATCTGGGTGCGGCCCGACCGCCTGGCGCAGCTCAAGCTCACCACGGCCGATCTGGCGCGCGCCATCAACGAGCAGAACGCGCAGTTTGCAGTGGGCAAGGTAGGGCAGGCGCCCTACAGCGGACCGCAAGAGTTGGTGTACACGATCACCACGCAAGGGCGGTTGACGGAGCCCAAGCAGTTTGAAGACATCATCGTGCGGGCCCACCCTGATGGTTCGGCCGTGCGTCTGCGCGATGTGGCGCGCGTCGAGCTGGGCTCCAAGGATTACGAATTCAACGGTACCTACAACGGACGTGGTGCCACGCTGGTGGGTGTCTTCCTGCAGCCTGGCGCCAACGCACTCGAAGTGGGCCAACAGGTGCGCGAGGCGGTCAAGACCTTGGCCGCGCGTTTCCCGCAGGGGCTGACGTACACCGTGGCCTACGACACCACGCGTTTTGTCGAGGTGTCGATCCGCGAGGTGGTGAAAACCTTGCTCGAAGCCATGCTGCTGGTGACGGCGGTGGTGTTCGTGTTTTTGCAAAACTGGCGCGCCACCCTGATCCCGATCGTGGCGGTGCCCGTGTCGCTGATTGGCACCTTTGCAGGGCTCTCGCTGCTGGGGTATTCGATCAACACGCTCACACTCTTTGGCATGGTGCTGGCCATTGGCATCGTGGTCGACGACGCCATCGTGGTGCTGGAAAACATCGAACGCCTGTTGCATGAAGAAAAACTGCCGGCGCGCGAGGCCGCCCTGGTGGCTATGCGCGAGGTCAGCGGCCCAGTGGTGGCCATCGTGCTGGTGCTGGTGGCGGTGTTTGTGCCCATTGCGTTTTTGGGTGGACTCACTGGCGAGCTGTATCGGCAATTCGCCATTACGATCTCTATCTCGGTGGTCATCTCGGGCTTGGTAGCGCTGACCCTGACCCCAGCTTTGTGTGTGGCGTTGCTGCGCCATGAACACAAACAGAGCAACCGCTTCTTCGACGCCTTCAACGCCGGGTTCCATCGCGTGACGGGACGCTATGTCGATGGCGTGACCTGGATGCTTCGCCGTGGCGGCATTGGGGTGGCGCTGTTTGCCGGCATGGTGTTGCTCACCGCGGGGCTGTGGCGTCTGACCCCAGGCTCCTTGGTGCCCGATGAGGATCAGGGTTTCTACATCGCCGCCGTGATCCTGCCCGACGGCGCCTCGCTGTCGCGCACCGATGCGGTGGTGAGCCAGGTGACGCAGATCCTGCGCGCCAATCCGGTCAATGAAGCGGTGGTGGCCTTTACCGGTTTTGATTTTCTGGGCGGCGGTTATCGCAACAATGCGGCCACCATTTTCGTGACGCAAAAACATTGGGACGAGCGCAAACAAACCACCCCGCAACTGGTGGGGCAGTTTTTCATGCAGACCGGGCACATCAAAGAGGGCCTGGTGCTGGCCTTTGCGCCACCGCCGATTTTTGGATTGGGCATGGCCGGCGGCTACGAGCTTTATGTGCAAAACCGTGGCGACAACAGTCCCGCCCGCATGCAGGAAGTGACCCAAACCTTGCTGGCGCGACTCAACGCCGATCCCTTGCTGGGCGGCGCACAAACCCTGTGGCGCGCCAACGTGCCCCAGTTGTTCGTCGATGTGGATCGCACCAAAGCCAAGACACTGGGGGTGCCGATCGACGAAGTGTTCAACACCCTTTCGGCCACGTTGGGCAGCTACTACGTCAACGACTTCAACAAATATGGCCGCACCTGGCAGGTCTTGATGAGCGCCGAGCCCAGCTTTCGCAACCAGCCTGATGACGTCGGTGCCGTGTGGGTGCGCTCCGAGCAGGGCGCCATGGTGTCGTTAGCTGCGCTGGCCAACGTGCGTTATTCCTCGGGTCCCGATGCGCTGGACCGCTTCAACAACCTGCCCGCAGTAAAAATTTTTGGACAGGGCGCGCCGGGGGTGAGCACGGGCCAGGCCATTGCACGGGTTGAGCAGATTGCCGCTGAAGTGCTGCCGGCAGATTTCAGCTTCGACTGGGGTGGTGCTTCGTTTCAGGAAAAAAGATCGAGTGGGGCGTCCGGCCTGGCCCTGATCCTGGCAGCGGTGATGGTGTTTTTGATTTTGGCCGCGCTCTATGGGCGCTGGCTGTTGCCCCTGTCGGTGCTGCTGGCCTTGCCCTTTGGCACCTTTGGCGCATTGGCTGCCGTATGGCTGGGGGGTTATCTGAAACCCTTGTTCGGCGGCATGCCCCTGGCCAACGACGTGTACTTCCAGATTGGCCTGGTCACACTGCTGGGCTTGGCAGCCAAGAACGCCATCCTGATCGTTGAATACGCGATCCTCAAAGTGCAGGAGGGTTACTCCGTGACCGCGGCGGCCATTGAAGCCGCGCGACTGCGCTTTCGGCCCATCTTGATGACCTCGTTGGCATTTATTTTGGGGGTGGCGCCCCTCGTGTTCTCCACCGGTGCGGGCGCGGGTGCACGCCACTCGGTGGGCACGGGCGTCATGGGCGGCATGATGGCCGCCACCTTCCTGGCCATCTTTTTTATCCCGCTGTTCTTCAAAGTGATTTCAAGCGGCAAATTGCGCGAGACCCGCAGCGCCGCCGAGCTGCACGCCGAAGTGGCCGAGGGTGAAGCGCGCAGCATGCAATTGCATGCTGCGCAGTTGGAGCGCGACGAACAAAAAACATAGATTGGGGTGAGCGCAGCGAACCCCAATCTATGGCATCGCCACGAAGTGTGTTGGGATTGGCTGCGCTCACCGCTTGCTCGCCGCACAGGCGTCATCCCACTCAGGGGTGATCTGAATTCTGTGCCCAAGCCCCCGCCGGGTGCTCAGAGGCGTAGGCTGACCTTGCCAAGGTGGGGGGGCTTTCCATCTTGCTTGGCCCCCGCGCACATCGATCACGACAGGAGGTGAACCATGAACATTCGTTCCATTCTTATTGCCGTTATGGCTGCAATGACGTTGATTGTGGCTTCGGGTTGTGCGGTCACGCGCGGCCAAGAATCGGTGGGCGCCTATGTGGATGACACCACCATTACCACCCAGATCAAGGCGCGTTTTGTGGACAGCAAAGCCGTTGCGGCGTCGAGCATTTCAGTCGAAACGCTCAATGGCGTTGTGATGCTGTCTGGCTTTGCCAAGAGCGAGGCAGAAAAAGCCGCTGCGCAAGAAATCGCCCTAAAAGTCAAAGGTGTGAGATCCGTCAAGAATGAGATTGCGGTACGCCCTTAGTTTTTAACGCCTGATGGCTGGGCAGGGCCCCTTCAGGCTTTGCCTCGCTACAGGCACTTGGAGGAGAAGAAAATGCTTGAAACCATTGCCATCGTATTAGTCGTTCTGTGGCTGTTAGGGCTCGTCACGTCGTACACCTTGGGCGGCTTCATTCATGCCCTTCTTGTGATCGCGGTGGTTGTGATTCTGATTCGCGTGATCCAAGGTCGACGTCTGTAGAGACATTCGATTTGAAGTTGCCAAACTGTTACCGCTAAAAGCTCAGGAGGAGCTATGACACAAACCATCAATCGCGACACATTAGTGACTGACGCCCGGCGGGTGCTCGATGACGTCGAGGCGCTGCTGGAGCAGGCCCTGACCGCCACGGGGCACCAAGCACAAGAGCTGCGCCAACGTGCGGCCGAGGCCCTGAAAAACGCGCAGGGCCGGCTGCGTGATGCACAGGACGTTGTCACTGAAAGCGCCAAAGTCGCCGCACGTGCGACCGACGGCTGGGTGCATGAGCATCCGTGGGGCGCTATCGGCATAGGCACGGGCATCGGTTTTCTGGTGGGCTTGTTAGTGGCGCGGCGCTGATTCCTCCGCATGATCTCGTCGTTAGGCGCTTTGCGCCGGCTGCCTGCGGCCTTCATGGGTTTGTTGTTGTCGCGCGCCGAGTTTGCTTCGGTGGAGTTGGCGCAGGCGCGTGCGCAGTGGTTGCGTTGGATGGGGCTGACCTTGGCCGTGGCTCTGTTCACATTGCTGGCTTTTGTCGCGGCCTCGGCCACGGCGGTGCTGGCACTGTGGAATTTGCTGGGCTGGATCACTCCATTGATTCTCACGGGGGTGTACGCGGCCGTCGCGTGGGCGGTGTTGCATCGGCTGCAACGTGAAGTGGGCCAAGCGCCGCCCCTACTGGCCCAGACGCTGCAAGAAATTGCGCAGGACTGCGATGCCTTGATGGGCCGCGAAAAAAATGCCTCGGCCGAGGCACCCCCACCGTCATGAGAAACCAACAGGCTGACCTGCAACTGCGTTTGGAATTGCTGCGCACGCGCGCGGCGCTGGAGCGGGCCGAAGTGGCTGCCGTCATTGTGGAGTTACGTACCCGCACCCAACGGGCCAGTGTATGGACCGCGGCAGCTTCCAGTGTGGGCGCGGCCGTGGGCGCAGGTACGGGGGGATGGATCAACCTCGTGTTCAATGCACTGCGTCATCGATCAGAGTGGGGGACCCTTGCGTTGGGCGCGCTGCGCAGCATGCGGCACCATGGCGTGCTGACCGCCACGGCGGTGGGTGTGGGGGCGCTGGTGGCTGTTCTGGCGCGGCGAAAAAAGCGCCGCAATGAGACGCCGCCCGAGGGCAACACCACGGGTTGATCCCATGGGGTTCACAACGCTAAGCAACGCCTCACCCTCCGCTCAACGCCTGCACGATGATGAGTTCATCGTCGGGCCTCAACGCTTGCGCCAGATCTCGCACCTGCACGTTGTTCACGAAGAAGCGCACATGCGCACGCATCCGCGCCTGCTCATCAATCATGCGAAAGCGGATGCCCGGGTACTGCCGTTCCAAATCCATCAACACCGCGTCCACCGTGGCGCCGTGCGCCTGCACCTGACGTTGGCCGGTGTAGGACAGCAGGGGCGTGGGGATCAGCACATTCATAACGTGGCGGCTTCCACCGCGTAGATCTCGGGCAGGTGCCGTGCAATGCACACCCATTTTTTGCCCTCATCGCGACTCATCCATAACTCGCCACTGGTGGTGCCGAAGTACAGACCTACGGGGTCGTGGGCATCGGCGCACATGGCCTGACGCTTGACGGTCCACCAGGCGTGCTGCTCGGGCAGGCCGGCGTTCAGGCGCTGCCAGGTTTTGCCGCCGTTGCGGGTGCCGTAGGCCGCCGGTTTGCCCTCGGGGCTGGTGCGCGGCCACACGGTTTGGCCATCCATAGGAAACACCCAGGCGGTGTGGTCATCACGGGGATGCACCACCATGGGAAACCCGATGTCGCCCACGCGTTTGGGCATGGCTTTGCCGATGTGTGTCCAGGTGTCACTGGGGCGATCCAGGCGATAGATGCCGCAATGGTTTTGCTGATAGAGCCGATCGGGGTTGCTCGGGCACAGACGCACGCAATGCGGGTCATGGAAAGTGATGGTGCCGGGGTCGAACCCTTCCACCACCTCCATTCCTTTGACGAGTGGTGCAAAGGTTTGCCCCCCATCGGTGGACTCATGCACGCCGCCGCCCGACATGGCGAAGTACAAATGTTTGGGATCGCGTGGGTCGACGATGATCGAATGCAGCTTGGGCCCATCGGGGGTGCCGTCCTGCACGCTGCCCATCCACACGCGGTACTGCGCATCATCGTTAATGGACGAAAACGGTGTCCAGGTGTTGCCGCCATCTTCAGAGCGAAACAGGCCTTGCGGTGAGGTGCCCGCGTACCAGACGTTGGGTTCGTTGGCGTGCGCGGGCGTGAGCCAGAACGTGTGGTCCACCGAGCGTCCTTTGCTGCCGTCTGTGGCTTTGGCAAACGCAGGGGGCCGCGCGGCTTCCTTCCACGTGCGGCCCCGGTCTGTGGAGCGAAACACCGTGGGCCCCAGGTGACCGGTTTTGGCCGCGGCCAATAACGTGCGGCCATCGCGCGGATCGAGCACCAGATGGTTGACGATGTGTCCCAGGAAGTGCGGGCCGTCTACACGCCAGGTTTTGCGCGTGGCATCGCCATGCAATAGCCACGCGCCCTTGCGGGTGGCCACACACAGCAACACGCGACCGTTTGGGCGCGCCGCAACCGTCTTTTTTGCGGACGATTTCCTTGTGGTGGGCATTGTTTATCTCCGGAAAAGTTGAGCGCCATCAATCGGTCTCGAGGCCAACCGGCCTACCTTGGTCACGGGAGCTTGTGTGGCAAGTCGCGTCCGTTGAAACCATTAGGGTTCGGCCCCGGGTCGAGTGTGCATGCAGAGGCCATCAATTTATATCCTCGTTAAATAGGGGATGAATTCAGCGCTTATCGAAATGTGTGGGCCGGTAGGGTCACGGGCGGTTCTGAATATCGTTGTCCGTTGTGCGTGCAATTTGATTGACTTCAACTTCTGTGGAGATGTTTATGTCGCTGAAGAACGTGCTTGCAGTAATCGCCATGACACTGGCTGCTCAGGTGGGCGCCACGGGAGTGGGTCAGGCCGCACCTGATTTTGATCTGCCCGGCGCCAGCGGCCCGGTCAAGCTCTCGGCCCTGCGGGGCAAGGTGGTGTACGTGGATTTTTGGGCCTCGTGGTGTGGCCCGTGCAAACAATCCTTCCCCTGGATGAACGAGATGCAGTCCAAGTACGGGGCGCAGGGTTTTACGGTGGTGGGCATCAACGTCGACAAGAAGCGCACCGATGCGGAAACCTTCCTGAAAGGCACGCCAGCCAAATTCACCGTGGCCTATGACGAAAAGGGAGTTTCCCCGACGGCGTATCAGGTCAAGGGCATGCCCAGCTCTTATCTGGTGGATCGAGACGGCAAAATTATTGCCACGCATATGGGGTTTCGCGCAGATGAAAATGCGGCGCTCGAAGCTAAACTGCGCGCGGCTTTAGGGGTTCGTTAGTACATACTGAGTGCGTGGCCAGTGGTTTGCAGTTTTTTTCGGGAGTGGCGATGAACGCAAAAACAGATAGAGCATTGCGGTCCGTGGTGGTGGTGTCGTTAACACTGGCCGCGGCAATGGCGGCCAGTGGTTGTGCTCCGGTGCAGCCTTGGCAAAAGGGCAACCTGGCCAACAAGGAAATGGCCTTTGATGGTGACCCCCTTGAAGCGCGTTATCAGCAGCACATCTACTTCTCCAAGGAAAACGCCAGCGGTGGCTATGGCGTCGGTGGTGGCGGCTGCGGTTGTAACTAAGACATGGTGAACACAAGGGGGCATTTCATGCAGAACAAAAAGGCGGATCGGTTGCCTGCGCACACTGGCCAGATTTCACGCAAGACGGGTTCCATTCTTGCGGCTGCTTGCGCGTTGCCCGGCGTGGCGCTGGCTGAGGGCGCGCCCACCGACGGGGTGGTGGGTTTCAAGTACCTCTTCTACAAAGATCTGCAGCCCGGGCTGGATCGCATCACGGTCAATAGTCCTTCCGCTTTTGTATTGCTGCCTCTGGGGACCGCTTGGTCTGTCGAAGGCGCGTTCGTTTACGACGCGGTGTCGGGCGCCACGCCGCGCTATCACACGGCCGTTAGCAGCGCCTCAAAAATGACAGAAGAGCGTACCGCCGCGGATTTCAAGGTCACGCGCTACTTTCGTCGCGCAGCCCTGAGCGCGGGGCTGGCCACCTCTACCGAGCATGACTACAAATCGTTTGCCAACAGCGTGGACCTGCGCCTGGCCACCGATGACAACAACACCACGTTCTCTATCGGTTATGGACGCAGCAGCGACAAAATCAACCCCACGGGCGGCGGCCAATCTGGTGGGGTGTACAACGAAAAAAAGAACAGCTACGACTATTTGCTGGGCGTGACCAAAGTTCTGAGTGCTAATGACGTCATCAAACTTAATCGCACGGAAGTGCGCGGCAAGGGTTACTTCAACGACCCCTACAAACAGGCCGATGACCGGCCCCGCACCCGCAATCAAACCGCGTGGCTGGCGCAGTGGAACCATCACTTTGAAGGGTTGCACGGAACATTGCGCTCTTCGTATCGTTACTACAGTGATTCTTATGACGTGAAGGCGCATACCTTCGGTTTTGAATACGCGCAGGAAATGGACAGTGGCTGGGTGGTCACACCCTTGCTGCGTTATCACACGCAAAGTGCGGCGTATTTCTATTACGACCCGGTCTACGACCCTGTTGGACCTCCCTACCCGCCGGGTTATCCGGCCAGCCCTTGGCTGTATTCATCGCCCGATCAGCGCCTGTCGGCCTTTGGCGGCGTTACGGTCGGTTTGAAGGTGGCAAAGACATTTGGTCGATGGACAACCGACTTCCGCTATGACTATCTTCAACAGCGCGGCGATTGGCGCATGAGTGGCAGCGGCAGCCCAGGCCTGCAACCCTTCATGGCGCACACCTTCATGTTTGGTGCATCGCGTAAGTTTTAGTTTCGACGCTTGCGGCAACGCTGTCGGGGCGAACGCTTAAGGGGACGGCTCGACGATGAGGCTCATTCAAACCTTGGTGTATTTCGGTGGACGTGTGCTGGCGTTGCTGGTGTTGCTGGCGGCGCCGGTCACGGCCAGTTGGGCGGCCGCTGAAGATTTCCTGGAATACGACCAGGCGTTTGCGTTCAGCGCCGTTGCCATCGATCCCCACACCATTGAGGTGCAGTGGAGGGTTGCGCAGGGTTACTACCTCTATCACGACCGCATCTCATTCAGTGCTGAGCCCGGGGCCCGATTAGGCGCAGCGCAACTGCCCCCCGGAAAAATTAAGTTCGATGAGAACTTCGGCAAGAACGTGGAAACCCATCGCCATCAGTTGGTGGTGCGAATTCCCGTGTTGGCCGTGGGTGAGGGTGGCCTCGTTAATTTGGTGGCTAACAGTCAGGGATGTGCAGACAAAGGCCTGTGTTATCCGCCCACCGAGCAACGCGCGGCGCTGACGTTCAAGGCCTTTGTTGCCCCCGCCGCTCAAACAAATTCAACGCCGGCAGCCACTTCAAACTCGACGTCTTCCTCCGCCGCACCCGCCACCGAGCAGGGGCGCATTGAGGCGGCACTCAAATCGGGCTCCATCTGGCAAGTGGTGTCCCTGTTCGCCGTGTTGGGCGTACTGCTCAGCTTCACCCCATGCGTGTTGCCCATGGTGCCCATCCTGTCGTCCATCATCGTCGGGCAACAGGGCCAGAGCAACACGCCCATGAGCAAATCGCGCGGCTTGTCTCTGGCGGTGGCTTATGCGTTGGGCATGGCCATTGTCTACACCGCCATGGGCGTGGCCGCAGGGTTGGCGGGTGAGGGTTTGGCAGCGGCTTTGCAAACGCCGGCGGTGTTGGCCACGTTTGCCACGCTGCTGGTGGCGCTGTCGTTTTCCATGTTTGGCTTTTATGAGCTGCAGTTGCCCGCAGCGTTGCAATCCAAATTGGCGGGTGTGTCCAACAACCAGAAGGGTGGCTCTTACTTCGGCGTGTTTGTGATGGGCTCGATTTCCGCGCTGATTGTGGGGCCCTGCGTTGCGGCCCCTTTGGCCGGCGCCTTGCTGTACATCTCGCAAACCGGTGACGTGTTCATCGGCGCCGCGGCCCTGTTTGCCATGGCCTGCGGCATGAGCGTGCCGCTGTTGCTGGTGGGGGTTTCGGCCGGATCCCTGCTGCCGCGCGCCGGGGGTTGGATGGAAAGCGTGAAAAAGTTTTTCGGCGTGTTGCTCATTGCTGTGGCGATCTGGATGGTCTCGCCCATCATCCCAGCCTGGGCGCACATGCTCGCGTGGGCCGCGCTCTTTATCGTTGGCGCGGCTTATCTGTCCGTGTTTGATCCCTTGCCTCCACACGCCTCGGGTTGGCGGCGTTTATGGAAAGGCGTGGGCGTGGTGCTGACGGTGGCCGGTGTGGTGCAGATCATCGGTGTGGCCACGGGCGGCCGCGATGTGCTGCAGCCCTTGATGCCACTGGCGGGCCGCGCTGCCAATGCCACTACGGCAAACGCAGAGAAAATAAATTGGATCAAAGTGGCCAACGTAGAAGAGCTGGATGCAGCCTTGGCTCGTGCCGCAGGCAAGCCCGTCATGCTCGACTTTTACGCCGACTGGTGTGTGAGCTGCATCGAGATGGAGCGCTTCACATTTTCAGATGCGCGCGTGGGCACGCGCATGAGCGACATGGTGCTGCTCAAGGCAGACGTCACCAAAAACTCTGCGCAAGACAAAGCGCTGCTTAAGCGTTTCAACCTGTTTGGCCCCCCAGGAATCATTCTGTACAACGCGCAAGGCCGTGAAGTCAGCACGGCACGTGTCATCGGGTTCCAGAAGCCAGAACTCTTTCTGACCGCATTGGACAGAGCCAGCCAGGCGCAATGCCTGGGCACCGACACGATGTGCTGATTCCATTCAGGGTTCAGCAACAATTGGCAACACTCTTTCCCAATCATTTGGTCTGTGGTGTCAGCCCCAATGTGGCGGCTGCGTTATGTGATGCAGCCGATGTGCCGCTTTAGGCCCAACGGTTCCCATTCATCCATTCATGGAGACAGCTCATGAAACGTTTGTCTAGACCTTTGACATTTGCCCTGGCGTGCTCAGTGTGTGTTGTGCCACTGATGATCGGTGGTGCGGCCAGTGCGACAGAGCGCCAGGCCGGAGCGCGTGATGGCGCTGCACACAGCCGTACAACCAAGGTGGAGCGTGCGCGCGGCACCGACGGCGCCGTGGATGCCCGCCGCACTGGGGCAAACGGTCGTGTGACCACCGTGGATCGTCGTAAAGGTCAAGATGGGCTGACCGATAAAACCGTAACGCGGCCCAATGGTGCAGTGGTGAACGTGGACCGCACCCGGGGTGCAGATGGCGCGGTGGACGAAACGCGCACGGGCCCACACGGCGGTGTGACGACGGTAGATCGCAGCAAAGGCAGGGATGGCCTGGTTGATAAGACCGTCACAGGCCCCAAAGGCGAGGTGGTGACCGTAGATCGCAGCAAAAATGCCGATGGCACCGTTAGCAAAACGGTTACGGCGACTCCTCCGGCCAAGTAAGTCCAACCGGCAAGAAGAAAGAAAAATTCGGCGTCGCGACTCTTTGGGTCGCGACGCCGTTTTTTTACGACGCGGTTGTGACGCCGGTATTGTGCGGACTCAAGGAGAAACCCATGCGTCTCGTTTCCGAAGCTGAAGTAACCGAAGTCCTGCAGATGCGTGAGGCCATCGTGGCGATGGCGGCAGCGTTTGAGCAGTTTGGTAATGGTGCCGGCGTGATTTCCCCGCGCGTGCGGGTGGCGGCCGAACACCGCGGCGCGGTTGCTGCGGTAGCCACATTGGGCGCGGCGCTGCCCGCATCGGGCGTGCTGGGCGCCAAGATTCATTCGATGGTGGCGGGTCAGTCAAACTTTATCGTCGTGCTGTTTTCTGCCGCCACGGGGCAACCGCTGGCCACGATTGCCGCCAATGTCATCACGAAGTTTCGCGCTGCTGCGGCCACTGCAGTGGCCATGAAAAAACTCGCGCGTCACGATGCGCGCACGCTGGCCATTTTTGGTGCCGGCACGCAGGCCCGCGCGCATGCGGAAGCCTTACTGCTGACCCATGCATTTGACCGTGTGTTGGTGTCAAGTCGCGCACGTGCGGCCGACCTTGCGGACTGGATCAGTACTGCGCTGGGTGTCGAGGCGCAGGCTGTCGATGCGGCCACCGCCGCCGCACAGGGCGATGTGATCTGCACTTGCACAAATGCGGAGCAACCCCTGTTTGATGGTGCGCTGGTCAAGCCAGGCGCTTTTGTGGCGGCCATCGGTTCGAGCCGACCGCAAGTGCGCGAGCTCGATGACACGCTGCTGACGCGCGCCGATCTGATCGTGGTGGATTGGTTGCCCGCCGTGCAAAGTGAAGCAGGTGAATTCGTGCATGCGGCACTGGGCGCCATCGACCCCACGTGCGTGGTCGAGTTGGGCAAGCTGCTCGTGGGGGGGGTTGCATTTAACCGCCGCTCACATGACCGGATCGTCTACAAATCCGTGGGTGTGGGGTTGCAGGATATTGCGCTGGCCAAGTTGGTGTGGGATCGGCTCAACTAAGCGCAGCCACAGCGGCGTCGGCCACGAATGCCAATAGCCCAGGCAATTCCGACAGCGGCGGCAATACCTTGAAGGTCAGCGCCGGGTGACGAGTGCGAGCGCTTGCGAGTAGCGCCGGCAGTTCGTTGGCCACATGCCCTGCAGCCGCCCAGAACACCGGCAGAACCGTGATGTGTGTGCAGGTGGCAGCCAGCTCGTCAAGTGCTGCGCTCAGCCCGGGCGGCTGAAGTTCCAGAAAGGCCACACGCACCGCCAATGCACTGTTGCGCTCTGCAACCAGGCGTGCCAACTCATGCAAGGGCTGCGCCCACGCTGGGTCTCGTGCGCCGTGGGCAAAAAGAATCAGCCCGTGGCAGGTACGTAGGGGTGCAGGCGCGGGCTTAGACGTAGAGGCGGCAGACATGTCGCGGACTTTATCTCAGCCGTGGCCGTTACGACCCGAGCCGACAGTCTTTGAACAGATCGCGCGCGCCCTGATAACGGGGCGTGGTGACATCGAGCAGACCCAACACGGAGTGAAACAGATTGTCGTGCGCGGTGGGCGCCTGCGCCCGTTGTCGCAGACACCCGGCATCGACGTTGAGGCTTTGCGCAGAGGCCGGCGTAAACCACCACAGCATGGGCACTTCGATCTGCTCGCGCGGCGCAATGCTGTAGGGCAGCCCATGCAGGTACAGCCCGTGTTCACCCAAAGATTCGCCATGGTCCGATACGTACACCAGCGCTACATCAAAGCGCGCCTGCAGGGCTTGCAAAGCATCCATCGTGCGCGCAAGAAAGCGGTCGGTGTAGAGCAGGGCGTTGTCGTAAGCGTTGGTGACTTCCTGCGCCGTGCAGTCGCGCAGCTCCTGGCTTTCACAAGCGGGCGTGAAGCGCTTGAGTTCAGCCGGATAACGCCGGTAGTAGGCCGGCCCATGGTTGCCGAGCTGATGCATGACCACCACCGTGTCGACCGCGTGGTTGCTTACGGTCGATTGCAGCCCGGTGAGCAGCACTTCATCCAGGCAATGATCGTCGGCGCACAGGCCCGCCACTTTCTCGTGACTCAGGTCATGGGTTTCCAGCCCGTCACACACGCCTTTGCAGCCGCTTTGGTTGTCCAGCCACACCACGCGCAGGCCTGCCCGCGCCAGCAGGTGCAGGAGCGATTCGTGGCGGCGAATGTGCGCCTCGTCATAGTCCGCGCGGCCAAACGGAGAAAACATGCAAGGCAGCGACACCTCGGTCGAGGTGCCGCACGCGGTGACATTCGGGAAGTACACGATGTCGCGTTGCGAGAGCTCGGGATTGGTGTTGCGCGCATAACCGTTCAACGAAAAATTGGCGGCGCGTGCGGTCTCACCCACCACCATGACCAACAAGGTGGGCTTGTGTGGCATTGAGGTGGGCAGGGAGCGCGTGGCCGGTTCCGGCGGATCGCGCTGCGCCACGGCGCCGCGCGCATCGCTCACGAAGATATGCGCCAGTGACCAGCCCACGTTGACCGGTGTGATCTGGTAGCGCAAGGCGCGGTCATTGCGCATCAGCGAGCTCAAGTCCTGATAAACCATCAGCAACGCTGCGATGGTGAGTGTGCTGCCCACGGCCAGTGCAGTCGCGCGTACCCCAAGTGCCCGCCGCCAGGGGCGCGGCCGAATCTGCACCGCCCAAGGCAGCAGGGCCAGCGCAATGGCCAGAACCAGGGCCCACATAAAACTGGGGCTGAACAGCTCCGAGGCTTCACGCACGTTGGTGGTCAGGGCGTTGCGCAGCATGGAGGGGTCGAGCACCACGCCGTACTGGCCCATGAAGTAATTGCCCAGCACGCCGCTGGCCAAAGCCACGGACAACAGCGGCCGCGTGGTGTGTCGCGTGGCCACCAGGGAAAACCCGACGAAGTGCAGCGCCACGAACAGCACAAAGAGGGCCACCGCAAAGCGCACGTTGGCCAGATCCAGCCCTGCGCGCCCGGCCAGTGCGGCATGCCAGAACGGCGCGTTGAGGGTGAGCGCAATGACCACCATGCCCAGCAGCAACACGTTTTCAACGGCAAGGACGGGGCGCGCAAGTTTCATGCAGCGCGTTGACGCGAATGTGTCGATGGCAGTACGGACAACAGTGCAAACACCAGCGCGGCGGTAGACCAGTCGATGGCTGCGGCCCACAGGTTGTGACTGGTGAAATGGGCGCCCTGCACGACACGCACGAGACTGAAAATCGGCCCCACACCCAGCGCCGCAACGAGTCCGGCCCGCCGCAGCGGGGCATGGTTCAGGGTTCGGCCCGCAAAGTACAGGGCGCCCAGTGAGAACCCCCCGGCGGCATGACCGCCGGGAAAGCAGCGGCCGGCATCGGTGGACGATACAAACCAGTCGGTCGCCACATCGGCCGTGCCACCGAACTGCTTCAGATCCCACGGGCAATGAATCGAATTCAGTGATTTGAGCGCCACCACCAGACTGGGCCCAGCCGCCATGGCCAGCACCGTGGCCCACAGCACCGCTCGGTGATCCCGCAGCCGCTCCACCCAGGGCGAGCTGAGGGCGGCAGCCAGCAGCACAAACCACAAAACAAACACCGCTGATTTGGCAATGCGATGACCGAGCAGGTCCAGCCCTACCCAGCCGCGCGCCGGAAACTGGTTCAGCGAGGGGTCGAACAGAACTGCACTGATGTGTTGGTCCAGCCCGCTGGCACGCAACGCCACGGCCAGCGCGGCGATCACCAGGGGTATCCCCAGGGCGTGCACCAGCAGCAACCCGCGCAAATGATGCGGGGTGGAATGTGGTGGGCCGAAGGATTCCATAAGGCCGCCACCGTAGGCGGCCCCGCATCAACAAAGCGTCAAGCGCGCGTGAAAGTTTCGTGAATCACGGACTTTTAGGCGGCGGCCAGCCACCATCTTCGCTATGTTGCTCGGATGTCGAGCGTGAAGCAGGTGCCCTGGGTCAACGTGGGATCGATATCTGGGGCCCTTTGTGCGGTCAGTCGCCAGCCATTCAGATCGGCCAGCTGCCGGGCGATGGCCAGGCCGATGCCGCGTTCGGGCCCTGCAGTTGTGGGGGGCTGGGCGGTATCGCTGCCTTGGGGGGAGTCGCTCAGCCGGCCGCGCCAGTAGCGCTCAAAGATGTTGGGCAGTTCATCAGCGGGAATGCCGATACCGTCGTCGAGCACTTCAATGCCGCGTGCCGTCAGGCGCACCACGCAGCGCTGGGCCGAGGCGTGTTCGAGGGTGTTGCGCATCAGATTGCGCAGGATGGTGAGCAGGGCGTGGCGGTCGGCCAACGCCTGGCGACCGGGGGGGATTTCATTGTGCAGCGTGGGTGCGCCGTGGGCGTTGCGCGGTTGCACGCTGGCCCAGGCATCGGTCACGCACTGCGCCAGGTCAATGAGGTGCGTGGGCGCACGTTGCGACTGAGTCATGGAACGTGCGGCGTCGAGCGAGCCCGTAATGGCGTCAACCGCTGCAGTGGCGCGCGCCAGGCGCTGTTGCTGCGGCCCGTGGGGCTCGAGCGTGGGCGCGAGCATTTCAAGATCGGTGCGTAGGGCGGCCAGCGGCGTGCGGATTTCGTGCCCGACGTTGGCGATGAATTCGCGTTCGTGGGCGATGGCACGCTCAAACCGGCCTTGCACGCGATTAAACGCGTCGAGCAGGCGGCTTTCCTCGTCGGTCTGTGCCACGGGCGCTTGCCCATCATCGGGCGCCCATGCGGACAGGTGGGTGGTCAGGCGCTCAATGGGGCCCACCACCCAGGCGGCCACGCGTGAAGACAACACGCCTCCCAGCGCAATGCATACGAGTGCAAGCCCGATGAGGTAGTAGCCAAATTCCTGCACCTTGGCTTCGTTCTGCTGCGCGTCGTATTGCACGAAGAGTCGGCCTTGTGCTGTGGGCATCACCACCACGTGCAGGTGACGGTCTGGACGCCCTGGGCGATGTGGGCCATCGGCCAGAGCGGTCAGATGTGCGGGCAGCGGGCGCGGCAGCGTCTGACCCGCGGGCGTCACGAGCCAGGCGCTGGGGTTGTCATCGCTGTCGAGCAAAGCGGCACCCGCCGGCCCGTGCAAATCACCGCGCGCAATACGTTGCGCCAGCGTGTGCGCTTCGGTGAGCACCAGTTCATCGACCAGCTCATCTTCCTGTTCTTCCAGCGAAAAATAGGCCAGCACACTTTGCGTGGCTACAAACAGGGTGACCACCGCGGCCAGTGCCCATGTGACGCGACGTTTGAGATTCATGGCTCGACCTTATTTCATTCCCTCCCCTTCAAGGGGAGGCTGATATTGAGTTCCCTCCCCTTCAAGGGGAGG
>CAZZAD010000033.1:0-678 GCA_964652055.1 uncultured Burkholderiaceae bacterium
CTCAATACCAACCTCCGTTGGGAGGGGCGGAAATGAAACAAAGACATGACGTCGGTGCACAGCTGTGCACCGACAACCGATACCTACTTCCCCAGCGACTTGAGCCGCTCACGTGCGGCGCTGGCGGCTTCGGACTCGGCGTAGGCCTTGAGAATTTTGTTGAGCGTGGCGCGTGCTCCCGCGCGGTCATTGAGTTCAATCTGACTGGCCGCCATGTTCAGCAGGGCGTCGGGCGCGCGCGGTGAATCGGCGTGCCGTTCCACAACCGCGCGTTGTGCGGCCAGCGCTGCTTTGTAGTCTTTGAGTTGGTAGTAGGCATTGCCCAGCCAGTATTGCGCCTGGGCGGCGTAGGCCGAGGCGGGGTAGCGCGCCAGAAAGGATTGCAGCGAGGTTACGGCGCCACGAAAATCATTGGCGCGCACCAGTCCAAGCGCGGCGTCATAGCTGGCCTGCTCGCCGCGCTCGACGGTGACGTTTTGGCCGTCGAGTGTGACGCTGGTGGGCTCGAGTTTCTTGAGGCGCGTATCGAGGTCGGTGTACAGGTCGCGCGAGCGTTTTTGCTGCGTGGCCACTTCATTGGTGAGCTGGTCGATCTGGCCACGCAGTTGGGCCAGCTGGGCCTTGAGTTGTTCGAGTTGATTGGCCAGTTCGAGCTGGCTGCGCTGGGTGGGTTCAATG
>CAZZAD010000033.1:688-18414 GCA_964652055.1 uncultured Burkholderiaceae bacterium
AAGTCGGTGGGTCAGATCCGCGCTGCGGTCCGCCAGTTGCCGGTCCAGTTCGGCCACTTTGCTGCGCAGATCCAGGATGGCCTTGCGTGCTTCGTTGTCACCAAAAAGTTGTGCGTGTGCGGGTGCGGCTAAGAAGGCCACACTGAAAAACGCCACGATGAAAAAGGCCGAAGCGAGCGAGTGCGCCCCAAAAAAATGACGTCTCGTGCTCCGGCCCTTCATCGTGTTCATGCGTGATCCTGCGTGCTTATTTGTAAACGACGTCGGCGCGACGGTTCTCGGCGTAGGCCGCTTCATCTTTGCCTTTGCCGCGGGGGCGCTCTTCACCGAAGCTCACCGCATCGACCTGTTCACCCGTCACACCCAGCAGGGCCAGACGGCTCTTGACAGCGTCAGCACGCTTCTGACCCAGGGCCAGGTTGTACTCGCGGCTGCCACGTTCGTCGGCATTGCCTTCAATGGTGACGCGGCGGGTTTTGTTGGCCACCAGGTAACGGCCATGGGCTTCCACCAGGCCTTGGTAGTCGGTCTTGACCACGAAGCTGTCGAAATCAAAGTACACGCTGCGTTTGGCCAGCGCGGAGTTGGGGTCGCTCAGTGGATCCATGCCTTTTCCGGACGCGGGTTCAACGCGGGCCACGGCGCGGGTGTCGTCGCCAGCAGCGGCAGATCCAGAAGTCGCAGTTGTGCTTTTGTCGTCCACGGGCGTGGGCTTGTTGTCAATGGGGGTGGCGCATGCCGAGAAAAGCAGTGTGGCGGCACTGAGGGCTAGAACTTTGGTACTGAGTTTCATGAATCCTCCGAAGTGGTGTGTCCAATAAAAAAAAGCGTCGCGGACGATGCTTTGCCCGCATTGTGCATTGCCCGGGTTACCGAGCCCCCGATTTCATGAACGGACCCCAGGTGGGTTCATTTACATCACCGCTCACATTGGGAATGCGCGCGCGAAACCGTCCATCCGTTGAGGCCAGCGCCAGCACGCCACGCGAACCCACCTGGGTGGCGTACAGCAGCATGCGGCCATTGGGCGCAAAGCTGGGCGATTCGTCCTGCACAGTGTCGGTGACGGTGGTCTCCTGTGCGGTGGTCAAGTCCAGCACCTGCACTTGGAAACGGCCCTCACGCCGCGCTACATACGCAAGCTGGCGTCCATCGGGTGACAGGCGTGGTGTGACGTTGTAGTCGCCCTGGAAGGTGATGCGTGTGACGCCGCTGCCGTCGGGCGCCATGCGATAGATCTGCGGGCCACCGCCGCGGTCCGAGGTGAAATAAATAAACCGGCCATCGGGTGAATAACGCGGCTCGGTGTCAATGGCGCCCGATTGCGTCAGGCGGCGCATGCCTGTGCCATCGGTGTTGATGCTGTAGACCTGTGTGATGCCGTCTTTGGAGAGCGCCACCGCCAGTGTTTTGCCGTTGGGTGCAAACGCGGGCGCGCTGTTGCTGCCCGGAAAGTTGGCGATGACGCGTCGCTCGCCGGTGTTGAGTGTGTGCAGATAGACCACGGCCTTGCCCGATTCAAAACTGGTGTAGGCCATGCGCACGCCGTCGGGTGCCCAGGTGGGCGAGATGATGGGCTCGCGGCGGGCCAGGGCTACCTGGGCGTTCTCACCGTCGGAATCCGCGATCTGCAACTCATAGGCCTTGGGGCCCTTTTGCACCACGTAGGCAATGCGGGTGGCAAAGTAGCCGGGTTCACCCGTGAGCTTTTCGTAAATGCGATCGGCAATGGTGTGCGCCGACAGACGCAGATCGCGCGGCAAGCTCACCAGTGATTGCGCATCGAGCTGCACCTGTTTAACGGCGTCGTACAGGCGATAACGCACGTCATAGCGGCCATCGGCCAGGCGCGTGACTGAGCCCGTGACCAGCGCGTCGGCGCCACGGCTTTTCCATTCGGGCAGGGCTACGCGGGTGGTTTCGGAAAACGGCGTGGCGCCGGCATCGATCAGTCGAAACAACCCCGAGCGCTGCAGATCGGCACGAATGATGGCGTCCACATCCTGTGGTGCCTCACCGGTTTTCTGAAACCGCGCTACGGCCAGTGGAAACTGGTTGGAGCCCACGCCGGTGATCTCGATGCGCAACTGCGCATGCACCGGCGCACAGCACAGCGCGATAAGAGCGAGAGGAACCGTACGGCTAACCACACGGCTAAAGAAGGAAGAGAGCGAAATTTGCATCGGGCGGCAGTATAGGAATCGAAACAGCGATATTCGGATGAAGCTCATCGCATTTCCGCGGGACGCAGCACCAGCGTGAAGGTTTTGGGCACGGTGCCGTCCTTGCGGCGAGGGATCGGGTCACAGCGGCGTATGGCGCGCTCGGCCGCGGCATCAAAACCAGGTAGACCGCTGGCACGCGTGAGCTGCACGGTGCGCTGTTCGCCGGTGGGCAGCAGCTCCAGAGCAAACTCCGCATGCACTTCGGGCGATGTGTTCTCGGGTACGGAAAACGCAATGTGGGGCCGGATGCACGTAATGAGCTGAGCATTCCAGCCGGTGTCGGTGCCGCGCCCCGAGACCGTCGGGGTGCCTGTGGTGGCCGCGCCGAGCTGGCGTTCGAACCGTGCGGCTTCTTCCTTGCGCAACTGTTCGCGCTGGGCTTCACGTTGAGCCTCACGCTGAGCGTCCGCCTTTTTCTTTTCCGCCTCGGGCGTGACTTTTTTTTCTTCTTTTTTCTTCTCTTCTTTTTTGGGAGGAGGCTTCTTTTCCTGTTTCTCAACGATGTCGGGTGCCTTGGGCTTGATGGGCTCAGGTTCAGGCTTGGGTTCGGTGCGTGGCGGCGGAGCCGGGGGGGTGACTTCCATCACCGGCGGCAGCTCGCCCCAGACCTGAGCCACGGCAGGCGCTTCGCTGGTGGTCTTCCAGTGCACGGCCAGAGACATGCCCAGAAACAGCAGCGCGTGCATGACCAGCGCCGCCATGAACGACGGTCCCGAGTGGTTTGCAATATCGGGAGGGCGCGGGGCGTGCAGCGTGTGGGTGGTCATAACGATTTTTTGGAGAGCGACGTGATGCGCGACAGTGACTCAACGAGGCAGCACCGCTCCCTCACCCTCGGTCCCTCTCCCGGAGGGAGAGGGAAGTTAAAAGCCCCTCTCCCTCCGGGAGAGGGGTTGGGGTGAGGGATGCGGCGTCACACATTGGGGAGTTTCTCAACGACGTGCGGACTCAACCCGCCGGCTTGACCGCCAGCCCCACCTTGCGCACGTTCTCTTTGTAGAGCGCATCCATCACGCGCGTGATGTGTTCGTAACGCACGTTCTTGTCGCCGCTGATTACCACCGGGGTGTCGGGCGCCGTCTGCTGCTTGGCCTTGACCGCTGCGACCAGCGTCGGCAGATCCATGTCGGATTGCCGTCCCCCCGGCGTGCGGTCGCGCAGCTTGAGCTTGCCGTCGGCCGTGACAATGATTTCAAGCGGCGCATCGGGCGCGCGGGTGGCCTTGCCCATGCTGGGCAGCTCCACCAGGCTGGGGTTCACGAAGGGCGCGGACACCATCAGGATCACCACCAGCACCAGCATCACGTCGATGTAGGGCACCACATTGATGTCCGAGAGCGCGCGTCGCGAGCGCTGCCCTCCAGTGCGTCGAGCGAGTACGGCCATCGGGGGCTACCTCTGCTGCCGTTGCAAAATGTTGGAGAACTCTTCCATGAAGCTCTCAAACCGGTTGGCCAGACGATCAATGTCGTGCGCAAAACGGTTGTAGGCCACCACGGCCGGAATGGCGGCAAACAGGCCAATGGCGGTAGCGATCAGCGCCTCGGCAATGCCTGGCGCCACGCTGGCCAGCGTGGCCTGCTGCAAACTGGCCAGACCCGTGAACGCATGCATGATTCCCCACACCGTGCCAAACAGGCCCACGTAGGGCGAGACCGATCCGGCAGAGGCCAGAAACGCCAGACGCGATTCGAGGGCATCCATCTCGCGCTGATAAGTGGCGCGCATGGCGCGGCGTGAACCGTCGAGCGTGGCCTGCACGTCGCCGCGTCCGCGCAACTTGAGGAACTCACTCATGCCCGCTTCAAAAATGCGTTCGAGCGAGCCGCTCTTGTGTTGCGCGTCAGAAGCGCGCTGATACAGCTGGCCCAGATCGGCGCCACTCCAGAACGATTTTTCAAAGCCTTCGGTTTCGCGGCGCGCGCGGCTGATGGCCGAGCCCTTGCTGAAGATGGCGGTCCACGACATGAGCGAGATCACCAGCAGCAAGGCCATGACCAGTTGCACCACCAGCGTGGCCTGGGTCATCAGTTTGAAAATGGAAAGGTCAGCAGACATAAGTGTTCAGATCCTAAAAAATGCGGCCCAAAATGCGGCCCTTACGTGGCGGGCGTAGACAAAGCGTCGCGCAGTGTGCCGGGCAGAGCGGTGGGCCGCAGGGTGTGGCGATCCACGCAGGCCACTTTGAACCGGGCCCGCGCTAATAGTTCCGGCTCCGCAGCGCCTGTGGTGCGCAGCGCGCGCTGTTCAAAATCCAGCGAGGCCCCTGCCTGACGCGCGACCTGTGCTGTCAGCGTGAGCGCGTCATCGAGCCGCGCCGGGGCAATGAAATTGATCTGCGCGCGGGCCACCACAAAAATGACTTGCTCACGCGCGGCCACGTCCTGCTGCTCAAAGCCCAGCGCGCGCAGCCACTCCGTGCGGCAGCGCTCAAAAAACTTCAGGTAGTTGGCGTAGTACACCAGGCCCGCGGCATCCGTGTCCTC
This sequence comes from uncultured Burkholderiaceae bacterium, assembly GCA_964652055.1. GTDB lineage: Bacteria > Pseudomonadota > Gammaproteobacteria > Burkholderiales > Burkholderiaceae_F > CAZZAD01. The sequence continues at coordinate 5,400 of CAZZAD010000033.1, forward strand.
GTAGTACACGCGCACGTTCCAGCGAAACTCCGGGGGTGCAACCAGTGGCATCAGAGGGATCGTTGTGGTGATGAGAAGAGGGGGCGCGAGTGTATCTGCCGCGTGATTGCTCTGGCGCCCGCCGGCTCGCAGGCGCCTTACTCGCCCAACGGGGCAGTCGCACCCCTACAATCCGCCGCTTCCTTTTTTTGGTGGCTTACAAAATGAACGCTGCTACACGCCCTACCCCACTGATCGGCGTCGTCATGGGGTCCGATTCCGACTGGACGGTGATGCAGCACGCCTGCGAGATGCTCAAGACCTTTGGGGTGGCCTTTGAGGCGCAGGTGCTCTCGGCGCATCGCATGCCCGACGAAATGTTTTCCTATGCGCAATCCGCGCGTGAGCGGGGCTTGCGCGCCATCATTGCCGGCGCCGGTGGCGCGGCGCATCTACCCGGCATGCTGGCCGCCAAGACGGTGATTCCCGTGCTGGGTGTGCCCGTGCCCTCCAAATACCTCATGGGCAAAGACAGCCTCATGTCCATTGTGCAGATGCCCAAGGGCGTGCCGGTGGCCACCTTTGCCATAGGTGAGGCGGGGGCGGCCAATGCAGCACTTTTTGCCGTCGCGCTACTGGCCGCTCATGACACGGCACTGGCCATGCAACTGGCGCAGTTTCGTGCCGCGCAAAACGACAAGGCGCGCAACATGACATTGCCGCTGTAGTTGTTTCCTGCAGTTATTCCAATCCACACTTTCATCACACATCGCAGTCGTCATGGCCAAGCCATCACGTAGTTCCTTATTGCTTCCCGGCGCCTGGCTGGGCCTGCTGGGCGGTGGGCAATTGGGCCGCATGTTTGTGCACGCCGCGCAGCGCATGGGTTACCGGGTGTTGGTGGTGGACCCCGATGCCGACGGCCCCGCCGCGCAGGCGGCCGATGAGGTCATTGCCGCTGACTACACCGACCAGAACGCATTGATGGAGCTGGTGCGTCGCTGCGCCGCGGTGACCACCGAATTTGAAAATGTTCCGGCCGGTGCCCTGGAGTTTCTGGCGCCTCACGTCACGGTGTATCCCTCGGCCACTGCGGTGGCTACTGGGCAGCACCGCGCGCAGGAGAAGAAGTTTTTTGCGTCCTGTGGTGTGCCCGTGGCGCCGCATGCAGTGATTGAACGTGACAGTGATCTGGACGCGATCGACGCCAGTTTGCTGCCCGGCATTTTGAAAACCGCCACGCTCGGTTATGACGGGCTGGGTCAGCGCCGTGTGAATAGTTCGGCCGGATTGCGTGAGGCCTGGCACGAGCTCAAGTCCGTGCCCTGCGTGCTGGAGCAGCGGCTGAATCTGGCCACGGAAATCTCGGTGATCGTGGCGCGCAGTGCCAAAGGTCAGGCGCGTGCTTTTCCCGTGGCAGAGAACCAGCATCGGGGCGGCATCCTTGCCGTGAGTTTTTTGCCGGCACGTGTGGACGCTGCATTGGCCGCACGTGCACGTGAGGCCGCGCTGGAACTGGCACGCGCCCTCGATTACGTGGGCGTGTTGTGTGTGGAATTTTTTGTATTGGCTGATGGCACCTTGGTGGCCAATGAAATGGCGCCGCGCCCGCACAACAGCGGCCACGCCACCATTGAAGCCTGCGTCACCAGCCAGTTCGAGCAGCAGGTGCGCGCGCTCACGGGCCTGCCACTGGGCGACACCACGCTGCTCACACCTGCGGTCATGGTCAACGTGCTGGGTGATGTGTGGTGGCGCGAAGGCAAAAAACGCGAGCCCAACTGGGGCGCCGTAGCGGCTATCGAAGGCGCCAAGCTGCACCTGTATGGCAAACAAGAGGCGCGCCGCGGCCGCAAGATGGGCCACGTCACGTGCCTGGGCAGCAGCGCCTTTGAGGCGCTGGAGCGCGCCAATACGGTGGCGCTGGCGCTGGGCATAGAACCGTTCCAATGACTCCCGCCCGTCCATGAACCGCGCTGCGGTCGATCCCGCACTCATCAACCGCGCTGTGGATGTGCTGGCCGATGGCGGCCTGGTGGCCTTGCCCACGGAAACCGTTTACGGCCTGGCCGCCGACGCGCACAACGAAGCCGCGGTGCGCGCCATCTTTGCCGCCAAAGGTCGGCCCGCCGATCACCCGCTCATCGTGCACGTGGCGCAAACCGCAGACCCGGCCTCAGCGCTCGAACCCTGGAGCCACGCACTCACCGATGCCGCGCGCATGCTGGCGCGTGCCTTCTGGCCCGGCCCGCTCACGCTGGTGGTCCAGCGCAGCGCGCTGGCGCTCGATGTGGTTACCGGCGGCCAGAACACCGTGGGCCTGCGCTGCCCCGCGCATCCCTGGGCACAGGCGGTGTTGCAGGCCTATGCCGCGCGCACCGGTCATGCCCTGGCCGCACCCAGCGCCAATTCGTTTGGTCGCATCAGCCCCACCACGGCAGCCCATGTGCGCGCGGATCTGGGTGAAAAGCCGCAAGGCAAAGTCGATCTCATCCTGGACGGCGGCCCCTGCCCCGTGGGCATTGAATCCACCATCGTCGATTGCAGCGGTGTTTTCAGCCCCGCCCCGCGCCTGCTGCGCCCCGGCAGCATCACGCCCGCGCAACTGAAGGCGGTGCTGGGTTGTCCGGTGCTGCCTGCGGAGGCGCACGCCCCGCGCACCAGCGGCCGCTTGCCCGCGCATTACGCGCCGCGCACACCACTGGAGCTGGTGGACGCAGCACAACTGCCCGCGCGCCTGGCTGCACTCGGCGCTCTGCGTGTGGCGGTACTGGCGCCGTCGTCAGTGCCGGTCCCTGCAGTGCACACGCACCGCGTAGCCCCCGACACCGTCGCCGAATACGGCCGCCTGCTCTATGCGACATTGCATGACCTGGACGCCGCCGGCGCACAACGCCTGCTCATTGCGCGTCCGCCCTCAGGACCGCAGTGGGATGCCGTGCACGACCGGTTGCAGCGCGCAGCGGCGGGTGCGGGAGTGTTTGAGTTTGATGATGCGGATTGAGGGGGTAATCCGCCCTGCCCATGTGGTTAATGGGCTTGTTTCGGGCCCAGGATTTCGCTAGAGTCCGCCGCAAATGGGTTGCGACTACGCGGCCGGCGCTGGGCTCCTGGTACTACAGGGGCCCTTCTGCTTTCTGGGGTTTGTGTTTTATGGAAACACTTTCAACCCCATGCCGAATACATTGCCGGTTTTGTCGCGATAAAACTTCCCCTTCAGTACTTCTGCCGCGCGGTTGTCCTGTTCCGGACGCAATACGGTCAGGCCGATGGGTCGCGCAGTCAGATCCGCCAGTTGTAAACCCTCTGAGTTGGTTTTTTTGTCAGCCATGATCAGGTCAAACGGCAACGGCTTATTGAAGTAGTTGGCGCCATCGCGGATACGGCGGAACTCAAGTTCAAGCTCAGCATCTTCCTTGGGACCCCGGGCTTCACACACCACATAAGTCAGCGCATCATCTTGCCCAGAATTTTTTAGTAGGCGGTAGATACGTTCCAGACCAAACTCCAGCGCTAAGTGGTAGGGGTGTGCTGGCTGGTTGTAGCGATCTTTCAGCTTGCGCTTGTCAATCACAACCGCCACCAGTTGAAATTCTGCCGTGTGAATGATGTCGGTCAGCTGGTTAAGAAACGCATCGCGCGGCGCCTTCGATAAGCGCGAGAACGCTCCTTTCTTGCGTCGAATATCGGACTCGTGCAAAACCACCATATCGTGGCCAAAGGTGGTGAACTTGAGCTTCCGAATTGCCGGCGTGACTCGTTCAGCGTATTCGGTCTTACGGAAGATGCAAAACGACAACACGAACACCGGGTACTCGGGGTCAATGGACGCCAGACTGTGATCGCCGCTCTCATCCACGTAAATGATGAATTCACTGTGTTTCACAGTGGGTGCAGAGGGGGTGTCGGTGGACATCATGCGATGAGTGTGGAGTCAGGGCGGCGAAAATCTAACAGCACCTCATGCCGGATTCGGGTTTAATCGCCCATTCTCAATCTCAACGGAACCGCGTCATGACCGAGCCCACCCCACCCCAAGCCAACCCCTACGCCCCGCCACAAGCCCGCGTTGATGATGTGCCGGATGTCAGCGCCGGGCCGGTGCTGGCCAGCCGCGGGGTGCGTTTTGGTGGTGCGCTGATCGACTCGCTGTTGCTCGTGATGTTGGTCTTGCCGCCGCTGTACTTCCTGGGCTGGATGACGCAGGGGCCCAGCGTGCTGGAGACCTTGCGCAATGGGGTGTTTGGCTTTGTGGTGTTTGTGCTGGTCAATGGCACGTGGCTGGCTCAGCGGGGGCAGACGGTGGGCAAGCGCATCGTGGGCACGCGCATCGTGCGCAGCGATGGTTCGTCGGTGACGTTCGGTCGCCTGCTGGGTCTGCGTTATGGCCTGGGTTGGGCGCTGACTTTGATCCCGGTGCTCGGGCAGCTGTATGGCCTGGTCGATTCGCTGCTGATCTTTCGTGCCTCGCGCCAGTGCCTGCATGACAACTTTGCCGACACCATCGTCATCAAGACATAAGCCATGACGGCATTGCATCCGCTTGACACGTTGCTGCGGGTTGAGGCGCCCGAGGGCATTTTTCTTGAGCTCAGTCCCGCCGGGTTGTGCGCGCGGGCGTTGGCCTTTCTGATCGATCTAGCTTTGCGCATGGTCATCGTGTTTTCATCCTCCATGGTGCTGGGCTGGGCCGGGGGCATGGGCTTTGGGGTGTTTCTGATTGTGTTGTTTCTGGTGGAGTGGTTCTATCCCGTGGTCTTTGAGTTGAGTTTGCACGGGGCCACACCGGGCAAGCGCGCACTGGGGCTCAAGGTGGTGATGGACAGCGGTCTGCCGGTGACGCCGGCGGCCTCCATCGTGCGCAATCTGCTGCGCACAGCGGACTTTCTGCCGTTCCTATATGCAGGTGGCGCCCTGTGCATGCTGCTGCGGCCCGATTTCAAACGGCTGGGTGATCTGGCTGCGGGCACCTTGGTGGTCTATGACCGGCCGGGGCGTGTGCCCATGACTGCAACTGCGTTGCCGGCAGCGGTGCCGCTGGCACCCGCGTGCACGCTGAACTCGGCGCAACAGGCGGTGCTGGTGGCGTTGGCCGCGCGTGCGCCGCGCCTTACGCCAGAACGCGTGGAGGAGTTGGCGCAGCTGATTGCACCAGCGCTCGGAACAAGCGCCGCGCAGCCCGTGACACCGAGATTGTTTGCCGTTGCGCAGTGGCTTTACGGCAGGCGCTAACGGCACAACGCCAGAGGGTTGAACCTAAATCCGGCAGTTGACCGCTTGTGCGCTTGGAGAAGGCGAATGGTTTCAAAGCCTTGCAGCTTTGCGAATGTTCACCCGATGGGTGAGAGCGCTACGCACGGCATAGCGGGCACGGCGGGCTGCCTGGCGTTGTTGCTCGTCCTAGCAAGGGTGCGACTTGCGTCGTCCTCACGCCTAGCCATGCAGCCCGCCGTACCCACTCTGCCGCGCGTTCAACTGCCGGATTTAGGTTGAATTGCCACCAGATCGTTATGAGTCCTTAAGGAGGAGTTTCAATGAAAGTTCATCAGTGGTTTGCAATGATTTTCCTTGTCGCGGCTGTTTCAACGGCCTGCGCCAGCGAGGGGCTTGTGGCCGTCAAGAGTCCTCACAGTGCACAGGTGACCATGGATCGGCTGGAGGCGGTGGTCAAACAGCGCGGGCTGAATGTGTTTGCCCGCATTGATCATGCGGCTGGCGCGACCAAGATCGGCAAGTCGCTGCGGCCTACCGAAGTGCTGATCTTCGGCAACCCGCAGGGGGGCACCCCATTTATGGAGTGCACGCAGTCCGTGGGCATCGATCTGCCGCTCAAGGCGTTGGTCTGGGTAGATGCCTCTGCCCAGGTTTGGCTGGGCTACAACGATCCGGCCTACCTGGCGCAACGGCACGGGGTGGCGCAATGCCCTGCAGTCGAGAATCTGCGCAAAGCGCTGCAAGGGCTGGCGGAGGCCGCGCTTGCACCTTGATAGAACGCTAAGAAGCTGCGCTATTGCTGCACCGCTGTGCTGGAAACCATAACTTCGCCATGACGCCCTTTCAATTTGAACAGCGCTGGAGCGCCCAATGGGACGAACTGGCGGCCTTGCTCGATGCGGTGGAGGGGCGCACGCCCGCGCGGCAGCGCAAGGCGCGCGGCGACATTGAAGCCGAGCGACTGGCCAAGCTGTATCGCCGCGTGTGTGAACACCTGGCCGCGGCCCGTGCGCGGGCTTATCCGGTGACGCTGATTGCGCGCTTGGATGCGCTCTCGCATCGCGCGCATCAGGTCATCTACCGGCGGCGGGACTGGGGTTGGGCGCCCCTGGTGCAACTGGTGTCACGCGACTTTCCTCAGGCGGTGCGCGATGGGTGGGCTGAGGTGTTGGCGGCCACCGTGCTCTTTGTGCTGCCGATGCTGGCGCTGGGTCTTCTGACCTATGTGCGCCCCAGCTTTGCGCTCACGGTGCTGGATGCGAGGCAGCTGGCGGAGTTTGAGTCGATGTACAGCGCAGCGAACGAAGCCATTGGTCGCACCCGCAATGCGGACAGTGACTGGGCCATGTTTGGGTTCTACATCCGCAACAACATTGGAGTCGGGTTTCAATGTTTTGCGGGTGGGCTGATCGCTGGCATTGGTGCCGTGTTTGCGCTGGTGTTCAACGGCCTGTATGCGGGTGTGGTGGGCGGTTATCTCAGTGCGCGGGGGCTGGGTGAAGCCTTCTGGAGTTTCGTAGTCACGCATGCCGCCTTTGAGCTCACCGCCATCGTGCTGGCCGGTGCTGCGGGTCTGCAACTGGGGCGCGCCTGGCTGCTGCCGGGGCGGCGCACGCGCCTGCAGTCGCTGCTGCATACGGCGCGCGGGTCGGTGCGCATCATGTATGGCGTGATCGCCATGCTGCTGATTGCGGCGCTGATTGAGGCGTTCTGGTCCTCGGCGCGCTGGGTGCCGGTGCAGGTCAAGTACGGTGTGGCCACGGTGTGCTGGTTGGCGGTGGGGGTGTATTTCGTGCGTCAGGGCCGAGCGGGTCGTCCGGGGCCTGTCTCTTGATGACATCTCTGTCAGAGGTCAGTGCGGTGTTTACTCCCTCCCCTTCAAGGGGAGGGCAGGGGTGGGGATGGGGTTGTACGGGGAAACCTTCCTTTGCAACGTACCCCATCCCCTCCCTAACCCTCCCCTTGAAGGGGAGGGGACTCAAGATTTACCTCCCCTTGAAGGGGAGGGGACTCAAGATTTACCTCCCCTTGAAGGGGAGGGGGCGGATGCAAGGCCGAGATGTGATCAAGAGACCAGTCCGGGGCAGGGTGACTTATGAGGGCTGAGGCCATCACGCTCGTTTTGCGCGTGCGTTCCATGTTCGAGGCCGTGGATCTGGGCGCGCGGCTGGTACAGCGCAATGCGGCATCGGTGTGGGGCAGCTGGTGGCCGGCGCTGCTGGTCGTCAGCGCGGTGGCAGCGGCCAGCGTGCAGCTGTGGGTGTGGGCGCCGGCGCTGGTGTTTGGCGCCTTTCGTGTGTGGCTTGATCGCACCCTGCTTTTTGTAATGGCGCGCGCCGCGTTGGGGCAGAGCACGCGTTTTGCCGATGTGCTGGGGGCGTGGCGCGAGGTGTGGTTGGGTCAGGTGCTGCTGACTTTTTTCTGGCGGCCCTGGTCGCCGTGGCGTTCGTTCACGCAGCCGGTGTACCAGCTCGAAGGTCTCACGGGTGCGCGGCGCCGCGCGCGCAAACGCCAGCTCGCGCGCGGGCAACGCGGTGTGGCCTCGCTGCTGACGCTGATCATGTGGCTCGTGGAAACTGCATTGGCCTTTGCGCTGTTGTCCTTGCTGTTCTGGTTTGCGCCCCCCGAGGCGAGCGACGGTATTTTTGAATGGTTGTTCAGTGATGAGCACGTGATGAACACCCAGCTGCTGGGCTTTGCGTCCCAGGCCCTGGCCTTTGCGCTGATCGAACCGTTTTTTGTGGCCGGTGGTTTTGCCATGTATCTGAACCGGCGCGTTGCGCTCGAAGCCTGGGATGTGGAGCAGGAACTGCGGCGCCACTTTGTGTCGGCGGAGCAGGGCACATGAACCGGTTCAAGGGCATGCTGATGCTGTGTTGGGCACTGTGCACCCCCATGGCCGGAGCGCAAGGTGAACCGCCCACGCCCGAGCAAGTCCAGGCGGCCATCGAACAGGTACGCACCGACCCCAACCTGGTCAGTGAAAAAACCGAGCGCGTGCTGCGCTGGAAGAAAGACACCACAAAAAAGCCTCCGCCCGATTCAGAGCAAAGCGCCTGGGTGAAATGGATCAAGGATTTTGTGGCCTGGCTCAATCAGGCCGGGCGGGTGCTCATGTGGGTGCTGGGCGCAGTGGCCGCAGTGCTGGCGCTGTGGGCGGTGCGGCGCTGGTTTGTGCTTCAGGGTGAGGGCTTGCGTCGTGTGACGATTGCTGCACCCACGCACGTGCAAGACCTCGACATCCGCCCCGACAGCCTGCCCGATGACATCGGTGCGGCCACGTGGTTGGCGTGGCAGCGCGCCACGGACTGGGGTGCGCGCCGCGCCGCGCTCTCGCTGCTGTATCGCGGCGCACTCTCGCGTCTGGTGCATGGCTTTGCAATGCCGATACGGGCTTCCAGCACCGAGGGCGAATGTGTGGCCTTGGCGCAGGCTGCCTTTGCGCATCAGCGGTTGGAGCGCAGCGCCGCGCGCACCGAGTTTGTGGCGCAATTGATTCAGGTGTGGCAGCGCGCGGTCTACGGCTTGCAAGCGCCGGCCGATGCCGTGGTGCACAGCCTGTGCCAAGACTTTGCTGCGCACCTCACCCCCGCGGAGCCGACGAATGTGGCGTGAGCGGCTGAGTGCAGTGGGCGTGGTGGTGGCCTTGGTGCTGCTGGCCGTCTGGGTAGTGCGCAACACCGAGTGGCGCGACGAGCAGGTGCCTGTGCCCCTCAAGGGCGAAGCGCGTGCTCATCCCTTCTATGCCGCGGGCAAATTGGTGCAGGCGCTGGGGGGAACGGCGCATACGCCGCAGACCCTGGAGGCCTTGCCGCCCACGCAGGCCGTATTGGTGCTGACCTCGCAACACTGGAATCTTTTTTCCGAGCGCCAGGAGGCGCTGCGGCGTTGGGTGCAGGCCGGTGGGCGCCTGGTGGTGCCCGATCCGCTGGTCGATGAGGGCAGCGCCCTGGGGGCCTGGTTGGGTGTGCGTGCACCGTTTTTCGAAACCAACGAGAAGGACGATGAGGCGCAGGAGGACACCCCCGGCAAAGCCGAACCCAAAGCTGAACCCAAAGTGGGGTCGTGTGGGAGTGGTTGCCCTTGGTACGAGGGTCGCGGTGCGCAGGCCGACGCGGCGTCTTCGAGTTATCGCATCTGCGGGTTCTATGGTTGGCGCCGTCTGGAGCGCACCGACTCCAGCACGCCTTACCCCACGCAGTGGACGCTGCAGGGGCACGACCAGGCCGTGCCCAACGTCATCGCGCTGCGTATTGCCGTTGAACAGGGTGCGGTGTCGGTCATCACCCAGGAAGGGCTCTTTACGCAGCGCGAAGTGCTCGATGGCGATCACGCCCGCCTGCTTCTGGACCTGATGCAGTTTCGTCAGGGGGATGCGGTGTGGTTTGTGTTTGATGAAGACGCCGATGCCTTGCCCGTATTGATGTGGCACACCGGCGCACCGGTGCTGGTGTTGCTGGGGCTGGCCAGTGTGCTCATCGCCTGGCGCAGCGCGCAGCGCTTTGGCCCGCAGATGAGCGAGCCGCCCTCGGCGCGTCGCTCATTGGCTGAACAGATCCGTGGCACCGCTGAGTTTCTGGTGCGCCAGCAGCGCACGCGGGTGTTGTGGAAAGCGCAAGGGCGCGCCCTGGACGAAGCCGCTGCCCGCGTTGTGCGCGGTTGGCACGCGCTCACCGAAGCACAGCGCCAACGCCACCTGGCGCGCCACTGCGCACTGGATGCCGCGCAACTGGCGCGCGCCCGCGCGCTGTCGGCGCTGGCCGGTGCCCACGAGATTGCTCAAGCCATCGCCGTGCTGGAGAGCGCACGCCGCCGACTGTTATCCCACCCCACGATCACCAAGGAGTAGTCCCCCATGTCGAATGTGTCGGTAGAACCCCTGAGCGGACGCGACGTCAGCGTCGCCGCAGAACTCATCGCCCAGCTGCGCGCCGAAGTCAGCAAGGCCGTGGTGGGGCAGAACGCAGTCGTCGAACAACTCGTCGTGTGCCTGCTCTCCAGCGGGCACGTGCTCATTGAAGGTGTGCCGGGACTAGGCAAGACGCTGGCGGCGCGCGCGCTGGCCAAGGCGCTGGCGCTTGATTACGGCCGCATCCAGTTCACGCCCGACCTCATGCCCTCGGACATCACCGGGCATGCGGTGCTCGATCCCGCGCAAGGCGCAACGTCGGCATGGGGCGCCCTGCGTGTGCATCGCGGGCCGGTGTTTACGCATCTGCTGCTGGCCGATGAAATCAACCGCGCCCCCGCCAAAACACAAAGCGCACTGCTCGAAGTCATGCAGGAATATCAGGTCACCCTCGAAGGGCAGACGCTGCCGCTGCCGCGCCCCTTCATGGTGCTGGCCACACAAAATCCGCTCGACACCGAAGGCACCTACCCGTTGCCCGAAGCGCAACTCGATCGCTTCTTGCTCAAGGTGCTGATCGACTACCCCGCGCATCGCGAAGAAACTGCCGTGGTGCAGCTGGCCACCGTCGGGCAGGCCGGCGACCAGCTGCCGCTCGATGCGGTGCAGACCTGTCTGGACGCACGTGCCGTGCAGGCACTGCAAAGCGCCGCGGCGCGCGTGCGTGTGGACGAGCGTGTGCTCGATTACGCCGTGCGCATTGCGCGTGCTACGCGCGATTGGCCTGGCCTGGCGGTGGGCGCCGGTACGCGCGGCGCCATCGCCCTGGTGCGTGCCGCCCGCGCCGCAGCGTTGGCGCAAGCGCGTGATTTCGTCACCCCCGATGACATCAAAAGTTTCGGGCTGCCCGCATTGCGCCACCGCGTGCTGCTGGCCCCCGATGCGCAACTGGAAGGCCGCGGCGTGGATGAGCTCATCAGCGCGGCGCTGGGCAGTGTTGAGGCGCCGAGGTTGTAGTGATTTGCGTTGCTGATCGCGCCGAAACTTCATGTGAGCCAAGTGGCGTCGCCTCGGCCTGCGCCTTGTCCTTTTTTTAATCGACGAATCAGCGCAATGCCCCCGGTCGTCATCCCCGCGCAGGCGCGGATCCAGTGCCGCTGCACAGATTGGCTGGATCCCCGCTTGCGCGGGGATGAGTGCGTGCGTGAAGGCGCGATATTGGCAAGGTGGGAGTCCGTGTCGGGGCAAGCCAAGGCCCCGTAGCCGAAGGCAACTGCGTCGCTGCGAGGCGGGGTGGGGAGCAGCCGTAGGCGAACTGGCAGTCCGCAGGATGACGAACTCGATTCGGCGGGAGAGTGCGACGAGCCTGCTCGTCCAAGGCGAAGTCTGAAAATCACCGGTCACGCTGATATGGCGGCTAAAGCAATGGCAGGGCACCTCACGTGGTTGGAGGCGCAATGTTGGGAAGGTATCGCGAGATAAGCGCACAGACCTGCGAGCGCGGTGACGCGAGCAGGGGTCAGAGCCTTCGTAGTACCGAAGCGGGCGACCGCGAGAAGGCCGCACAACACAAGGCGGCCGTAGGGAAGGGAGGCAGGAAGGTGCAAGGGCAAGGGATAGAGAGTGGCAGAAGCGTGCGCGAAGCTTTGGCAGTGCCCGAGAGGGCTAAACAAGAAGCATGTGGCCGGCACCGAGATTGGAGCTGGGTGCAAGCCACGATCTGGACCGAACCCATGTTGGTGGCGCTGGATAACGGCGTCAAAGGAGGCAAGTGGTTCAGCTTGATTGACAAGGTGATCCGAGGCGACACGCCGCAACGGGCGTGGGCGGACAAAGTGTGCAAGCGTTTGCGGCCCGGGCCCCGACGTACTTGCTGGAACTGGAGCGCAGCCTGAAGGACGGCAGTTACCGACCCGAGCCCGTTAAGCGCGTAGAGATACCCAAAGGCGCGGGGCAGACCCGTCCGCTGGGCATCCCGGCGGTCAAAGACCGCATCGTGCAGACGGCGCTCAAGTGGGCGATCGAGCCGATCTTCGAGCGAGAGTTTCAAGACAGCAGCTACGGATTTAGGCCAGGGCGTGGGTGCAAAGAGGCCCTGAGGCAAGTGCAGAAGTACCTGGACGAGGACTACACCCACGTGGTGGATGCGGACCTGAAGGGCTACTTTGACAGCATCCCGGGACTGTCGGCAAGAGGGGCAGGGCTTAGAGTTTCTGGGCTATCGGTTTGAAGCGGGACGGCGATGGGTACGCAAGAAGAGTTTGACGGCCCTGAAGAACAAGGTGCGCAGCAAGACGGGGCGCGCAAGTGGGCAGAGCTTGAAGCGGATTGCGGAAGGGCTCAATCCGGTGCTCAAGGGGTGGTTCAACTACTTCAAGCATGCGCAAGCGCTGGAGTTTGAGCGGCTGGACGGATTTATCCGACGGCCCTTGAGGTCACTGCTTCGCAAGCGAGAAAAGCGCCCGGGGTTTGGACGATGTCAGGCCGATCACCAACGCTGGCTCAATGCATCCTTCGCTGAGCAAGGGCTCTTCACCTTAGCTGGAGCCCATGCGCTGGCGAGCCAATCACGATGTTGAAACCACCAACTGGAGAGCCGTGTGCGGGAGAACCGCACGCACGGTTCGGAGGGAGGGGTGGGCTAGGAGCAATGCTATTCAGTTAACGGAAGCAAGGGTGAGAGCTACGAATCAATGCAGGCGCACCGAACCGTCGTCGCCCCGGCGCAGGCCCTGTCTCTTGATCACATCTCGCACAACGGCTTGCGTAGCTCTACTGAGTACCCATTTGCGTTGCTGCGCGGTTTTGCGCAGCGCCTTTCCCTCACCCTCGGCCCCTCTCCCTCCGGGAGAGTCAGATACAGCGTCATGCGCTGTCGGCTTGCGCCCCGGAACCGAGACACGACACTGTTCGGTTTATTCCCTCCCCTTCAAGGGGAGGGTTAGGGTGGGGATGGGGTACGTTACGAAGGAA
>CAZZAD010000034.1:0-18380 GCA_964652055.1 uncultured Burkholderiaceae bacterium
CGGCGATGTCGGAGGTCTTGGAAGCGACTTCCTTGACCATCTGCGCGCCCATGTTTTCGAACTTGTCTTTGAGTTCGATTTCTTTGGCCACTGAAACGCCGTCTTTGGTGACCGTGGGGGCACCGAACGAGCGCTCGAGCACCACATTGCGGCCCTTGGGGCCCAGCGTGACTTTGACCGCATTGGCCAGAACGTTCACGCCACGAACCATGCGAAGACGTGCGTCATCGCCAAAAAATACTTGCTTGCTTGCCATGGAAAAACTCCTTTGTGAATTCAGTGTGCGGGTAGGTGATTAAGCAATTAAGCAATCACGCCCATCAGATCTTCTTCGCGCATGACCAGCAGCTCGTCGCCTTCGACTTTGACGGTCTGGCCGGCGTATTTGCCGAACAACACGCGGTCGCCCACTTTGACGTCCAGCGAAATCAGCTTGCCGCTGTCATCGCGCTTGCCAGGGCCCACGGCCATGATTTCGCCCTGATCGGGCTTTTCTGCGGCGCTATCGGGAATGACGATGCCCGAGGCGGTTTTGCGTTCGTTATCAAGACGCTTGACGATCACACGGTCGTGCAAAGGACGGATTTTCATGAGGTCTCCTTCGAGAAACAGGCTCGTTTGCGAAAAAACGAGGGTTGAGAATGACGATTGCGAATGAGCACTAACCAAACCTGCCGCTAGCACTCACCCGCAACGAGTGCTAAGTGTATGGGCGCACTGCAGCAGAAACAAGTCGGGGGATATTCCGTGGGTGTTCACTGGATGGGCGAACGTATGCATGGGAGATCATCACGTGATGAATTGAATAGCCATATTTGATAGCAAGCACTAACACCAACTCATGAGTTGCCGCATAGACCAAATGAGGTATGCAGTTCCAGCGTTTTGCGGACGAACCGTTTGTAGATCGATTGCACTTAAGGAGCGCCTGTATGGTCCCAACCGCCGAAACCGTGGACCCCGCTTTGTCCGCCCGCCCGACAAAACCAGCTCGTCCTATGTCTGACAACAGAAAGGCCACCGGAGATTTTGTGCATTCCGTGCTGGGGTTTACACGGCTGGAAATTCCTGAAGCCGAGGTCTATGAGACGGCGGTGACGTTTGATGCCAACACCGATCCGCTCACCGCGCACGATGCGCTGGCCGCGGTATTTGGGCAAAAAGCCGGATTGGGCACCTTCCTATTCCGCGCCGACAGCGCCATAGCTGGGCGCTACTGGGTGCGTTCCGTACAGCCCTGGACGCGTTGGCCCGCGCAGGCCCAATCAGCGTTGGAACCCACACGCATCGTTATTCAATTAGCCCAAGGGCTGATGTACCGCTACACCCTCAAAGCATGCGCAGGGCGCGAATTTATGGACGGCAAGGACAAACGTGTCGAGGCCTACCGCACCGTGGAAGAAATCGAGGCCTGGTTTACCGAACAGGCCGCCACCTACGGCATGCACTTGCTGCTGACCAACGTGTTGCCACAAACCGTGCGCCTGACCCATGGTGAACAGCGCTACAAAATTCCCTGCGCCACCATTGAAGGCGCCTTTGAAGTGGCCGACCCTGCCGCCCTGAAGCGGCGCCTGATCCGCGGCTTTGGGTCGTACCGCCGCTGCGGACTGGGCATGATGGAATTGTCGTCATAGCGCTGCCTTCCTGCACACAACGGCGCTCACACACGGGCGCCGTTTTTTATGCGTTCAAAATGCATGTCAATACTTTGACCGGGATTAGCTTATCCATGTCCGCAGCTCCCAACCTTTATTTGCGCCTCTTGCTTGCGCTGCTTGCCTTCGTTTTGACCGCATCTGAGGGCGCCCACGCAGCACCGCCTTCGCGCGTAGTGAGCCAAGCCAGTGCCCTGCCCCCTTCCGTAAACACCGCCCTGCGCGCTGCCCAGATCACCGAACGCGACACCGCTTTTGTGGTGCAACCCGTGGCTGAAGGCGCGCTCACGCTATCCATCAACGCCAGCGTGCCAATGAATCCGGCTTCCACCATGAAACTGGTGACCACTTATGCCGGCTTGCAATTGCTCGGGCCTGCCTACACCTGGCGCACCGAGGTGTTTGCCAGTGGCGCCCTGCGGCGCGACACCCTGGAAGGCGCATTGATCCTGCGTGGCAGCGGCGACCCCAAGCTGGTGATCGAGAACCTGTGGCTGCTGGCGCATCGCATCCGCGGTTACGGCATACGCCAATTGAATGGCGACATCGTGCTCGACAAATCGGCCTTTGAAGTGCCGGACTTTGACCCCGCCGCCTTTGATGCGCGCGAACTGCGCCCCTACAACGCAGGGCCGGACGCGCTGCTGGTGAATTTCAAGGCGGTGACTTTTGGCTTCGTGCCCGACCCTGAAACACAAACCGCACGTGTAGTGGTCACCCCTGGGCTGGCGGGTCTTAATCCACCCGCGACGGTCAAGCTGTCCAACGGACCTTGCGGCGACTGGCGCGCGCGCCTGCAAGGTGACTTCACTGACCCGATGAACCCCCGCTTCACCGGCACCTACCCCGCCGCCTGCGGCGAGCGCCTGTGGCCGGTGAGCGTACTCACGCACAACGCGTACTTTGAAGCCGTGTTCCGTGCGCTGTGGACCTCCGCGGGCGGCAGCTGGAACGGCCACGTGCGCGATGGTGTGGTGAGCGCGGACGCGCGCCGCATTGCCGTGCATGAGTCCGAACCCCTGGCGCAGGTCATTCGCGACATCAACAAATACAGCAACAACGTGATGGCGCGACAGCTGTTGTTGACGATCGCCACCGAAACCACGGGCCGCCCCGGAACCCCTGCACGCGGCGCCGAGGCCATCAAAAGCGGCCTGGCCGCGCGTGGGCTTGACCTGACAGAACTCATCATCGAAAACGGCGCGGGCCTGTCACGTGCTGAACGCTTCTCCGCGCAAAACCTGGCTCAGCTGCTGCGCCACGCGTATGCCAGTGCGTGGATGCCCGAGTTCATGTCATCCCTACCCATCGTAGGCCTAGACGGCACGATGAAAAAACGCAACGGCGCCTCTGGAAGTGCACATGTCAAGACCGGGCAGCTCAATGATGTGCGCGCCATTGCCGGCTATGTGCTGGCTGCCAGTGGCAAGCGCTACATCGTCGTGGCACTGATTAACCATCCCAATGCAGGCTCGGCGCAAACCGTGCACGACGCGCTGCTGGAATGGGTGTACCGCAATGGTTAAGTAATCAAGGTCGTAAACGGGAGCGCGGCGTGAATTCACGGGGTCTGCACCTTCGGCAACTGGGTATCGACACGCTGCAAGAGCATGTGATCTACATGCGTCGCGACTGCCATGTGTGCCGAGCCGAGGGCTTTGAGGCCGAAGCACGCGTCGAAGTCACCTTGCGTGAGCGGCACATCATCGCCACCCTCAACGTGGTGGACAGCGATCTGCTGGCCACGAGTGAAGCCAGCCTGTCCACCAGCGCATGGCGCGCCCTGCACGCGGCGCCGGGCGATGTGATTACGGTGGCGCACGCCCCCACGCTGGATTCACTGAGCGCCATGCGCGCCAAGATCTATGGCCACCGGCTCGATGCCAGCGCACTCGATGCCATTGTGAGTGACGTGGCGCAAGGCCATTATTCCGACATCCACATCGCTGCCTTCCTGAGCGCCTGCGCTGGTGGACGCATGGACCTGCAGGAAACCATCGATCTCACACGCGCTATGGTCAACGTGGGCGACCGCATCGACTGGGGACGCAGCCCGATTGCGGATAAACATTGCGTGGGCGGTCTGCCGGGCAACCGCACCACACCCATCGTGGTGGCCATTGTGGTGGCGGCGGGCCTGACCATGCCCAAGACTTCATCGCGCGCCATCACCTCACCCGCTGGCACCGCTGATGTGATGGAAACCCTGACCTGCGTAGATCTCGACGTGGCCGCAATGCGAGGCGTGGTGGAGCGCGAAGGCGGCTGCCTGGTCTGGGGTGGCGCGCTCACACTCAGTCCCGCCGATGACGTGATGATCCGCGTCGAGCGTCCACTCGACATCGACAGCGATGCTCAGCTGGTCGCCTCGGTGCTGTCCAAGAAGATCGCGGCGGGGGCCACCCACGCCGTGATTGACATCCCTGTGGGCCCCACCGCCAAGGTACGCACCGAAGAGGATGCGCATCAACTGCAGGGCTTGCTCGAACAGGTGGCCGCCGCACATGGACTAAACCTTCGTGTGTTGCGCACGTCGGGCGCGCAGCCCGTCGGTTGGGGTGTGGGCCCTGCACTGGAGGCGCATGACGTGCTGGCGGTTCTGCGTGGCACGGCTTCGGCGCCCGCCGACCTGCGCCAGCGGGCACTGACCTTGGCCGGCATCTTGCTCGAGTTTTGCGGGCACAGCGCCCCAGGGGCGGGTCTGTCCGAGGCGACACGTCTGCTGGACACTGGCGCGGCCTGGACCAAGTTTCAGGCCATTTGTGAAGCGCAAGGCGGTTTACGTGAACCGGGCGTGGCCGCGCTGCGTGAATCGGTCACCGCCCTGCGCGCGGGCAAAGTGATCGGCATCGACAGCCGGCGTCTCGCGCGGGCCGCCAAACTGGCCGGGGCACCGGTTGCACCCACCGCGGGCCTGGTCCTGCATGTGCGCCTGGGCGACCACGTCGAACACGGCATGCCGCTCTTCACATTGCATGCACAGGCGCCCGGCGAGTTGGCCTATGCCCGCAGCTATCTCGACACGCATCCGGTCATCACACTGAGCGACGAAGGCATGCCATGACAACAAAAATCATTGCCATGCCCGGCAACGAACCGCTGGCCGACGCGCTGGCTGCCGAACTTTCGCTGGAACGCGTCGCCGCCACGGTGCGGCGCTTCCCGGATGGCGAGTCTTATGTACGCGTGCGCGTGGAGGCTGCGATGGCGGGGTGCGATGCGTTCATCGTCTGCACCCTGGACCGACCGGACGACAAGTTGGTGCCCCTGTTCCTGCTTGCAGCGGCAGCCCGTGAAGCTGGCGCCAAGTCAGTGGGCCTGGTGGTGCCCTACCTGGCCTACATGCGACAGGACATCCGATTTGCGCCCGGCGAGACGATCAGCGCGCAGCATGTGGCCGCGTGGATCTCGCGCCACTTTGACTGGCTGGTCACGGTGGATCCACACCTGCATCGCATCACCGATCTGTCGCAGGTTTACAGCATCTCCACCACCATCGTGCATGCCGCGCAACGTGTGGCGGCGTGGGTGCAATCGCAGGTGCGCCAACCGCTGCTCATCGGCCCCGATGAGGAAAGCGCGCAGTGGGTGAGTGATGTGGCGCGGCAGGCCCTCGCGCCCTGTGTCGTACTGACCAAGACACGGCGTGGTGATCGCGAGGTTGAAGTGTCGGTCCCTGAAGTTGATCGTTGGCGCATGCACACCCCAGTGCTGGTGGACGACATCGTCTCCACCGCCCACACCATGATGGAAACCGTGGGACATCTGCGTCGCGCCGGGCTCGCCGCGCCCGTGTGCATCGCCGTTCACGCCGTGTTCGCGCAGACGGCCTTTGAAGATCTGCGCGCATCGGGCGCGGGTGACATCGTGAGCTGCGACACCATCACCCATCCGACCAACCGCATTGGCCTGGCCGCGGACATTGCCGCTGCCGTACGGGAGCGGCTGTCCTGACTATTGAGCTTTCCCTCATTCGCGACACCGCTATCCCTACCCAGGAACCTGCGACGAACTCGCCAACGGGCACGTTGATGGCAAGAAAACTCGTCGCCCCGGCGCAGGCCGGGGCCCAATTGGGGGTGCGGGTCACTTGGGCGATGCGCTGCAAATTGGGCCCCGGCCTGCGCCGGGGTGACGACACAAGCGCGCGTGCGTCTTTCCCGTTCCGGGGCGCAAGCCGACAGTGCATGCCGCTGTATCGGACTCTCCCGGAGGAAGAGGGAACAAAGGTGAGGGACCAACGTCGCATCGTTGAGACGCTGTCATGAATTGCGGAAAGCTCAACAAATCTGACTAAACGACTCCACGGCCGCCTTGACGGTGGTATCGATCACCGCATCGTCATGCGCCGCAGATACAAACCCAGCCTCGAATGCTGAAGGCGCCAGATACACACCGCGCTGGAGCATGGCGTGAAAGAAGGTGTTGAAGCGCTGTGTATTGCCCTCCATGACCTGCGCATAACTCATAGGAACTGAAGCAGCGAAATACAAGCCGAACATGCCGCCCACGGCGTCTGCGCAGAACTGGACTTGCGGCACCGTTTTTGCGGCAGCCATCAGGCCATCGACCAGACGTTGCGTTTGCCGCGCCAGCCGCTCATAAAACCCGGCTTGCTGCACGATGTTTAACGTTGCCAGACCGCAGGCCACGGCCACCGGGTTGCCCGACAAGGTGCCGGCCTGATAGACGGGGCCCAGCGGCGCCAGATACTTCATCACATCGCGCCGCCCGCCAAAGGCCGCCACGGGCAAGCCGCCACCAATCACCTTGCCCAGCACGGTGATGTCGGGCACCACACCCACGAGCGACTGCGCGCCACCGAGCGCAACACGAAAACCCGACATCACTTCATCAAAAATCAGCAGCGCGCCGTACTGCGTGCACAGGCGTCGCAAGGTTTGCAAAAACTCTGTTGTGGCGCGCACCAGGTTCATGTTGCCGGCCACCGGCTCCACGATCACGCAGGCAATGTCATCACCATGCGCGCGAAAGGCGTCTTCCACTTTTTGCGCATCGTTGTAATCCAGTACGAGCGTGTGCTGCGTGATGTCTTGCGGCACACCCGCCGAGCTGGGGCTGCCGAACGTCAACGCCCCCGAGCCCGCTTTGACCAGCAGGCTGTCGGCGTGGCCGTGGTAATTGCCTTCAAACTTGATGATCTTGCGGCGGCCCTGGCCATCACCAGCCGCCCCACGCGCCAGGCGAATGGCACTCATGGCCGCTTCGGTGCCCGAGGACACCAGGCGCACCTGTTCCATCGAGGGCACGAGGCGAATCAGCGTTTCAGCCATTTCAACTTCGCCCTCGGTGGGCGCACCAAAACTCAAACCCTTGGCGGCAGCCTCCTGCACCGCACGCACCACATCGGGGTGCGCATGGCCCACGATCATCGGCCCCCAGGAGCCGATGTAATCGATGTAGCCCTTGCCATCGGCGTCCCAGAAGTGCGCACCCTGGGCGCGCGCAATAAAGCGAGGCGTGCCACCCACCGATTTAAAGGCCCGCACGGGTGAATTGACTCCGCCCGGGGTGCTGACCTGAGCTCTTTCAAACAAGGCAAGACTGCGGTCACCCTCAGGATGGTTGGTATGACTTGTGCTCACGAGAATTCCTTTGCTCCACTCACAAATGCGGCGATGAGCTGCTGTGCTGCAGCGGCCGGATCGGGCGCATCGTAAAGCGCTGAAATCAGCGCTGCCGCATGCGCACCCGCCGCGGCCACGCGAGATACGTTGGATACATCAATGCCACCGATGGCCACCACGTGCAAACCCGCGCGGCGCGCCTGGCTCAATAACGTCAGCGGTGCGCGCGGCGCTTGCGGTTTGACCGTCGATTCAAACACCGCACCAAAGGCCACGTAGGTGGCCCCAGCCTGCCATGCGGCCTGGGCACGCGCCGCATCGTCGTAGGCCGACACGCCCACCACGGCATCAGCACCCAGGCGTTCGCGTGCTGCTTGCACACCCCCATCGTCACGCCCCAGGTGCACGCCGTCGGCCTGCACCCGCACCGCCAGTTCAGCGTCGTCGTTGATGATCAGACGCGCCGCATGTTGGCGCGTCAGCGCACGCAGAGCCTGCGCCTGCTCCAGCTTCAATTCGGCGCATGCGCTTTTGTTGCGATATTGCAACCATCGGACTCCAGCCATCAGCGCAGCATGGGTGGCTTCCAGGAGGCGTGGCGTATCAGATGTATCGGGCGTGAGCAGATACACGCCCACGGGTGCAACATGAACAACAGATTGCGGCATGAGGTTGCGCCTGTTCGTGAACCCATGGGTATCATGCATTCCGCATTATGGTTGCGTCGCTTTTCAAGACACGCGCTGATCCGATTTGCTTCAACATTCCTCCAAATTTTCCGAGCTACTGCAATGACCAACACCGTACAAACCAGAACCTGGATGTGCCTGATCTGTGGCTGGATTTATGACGAAGCGGCAGGTCTGCCCGATGACGGTATTGCTGCAGGCACGCGCTGGGAGGACATTCCTCCCAACTGGGTGTGCCCTGAATGTGGTGCACGCAAAGAAGATTTTGAAATGGTTGAAATCTGACCGCGCAGGTTTACCGTCCCATGAAGTGTCCCCCGGATGCCCCTATTTTTTCCACCTCGGTCTGAGTTGTTGTGGAGCAAATTGCCGTCCTTTTTGTGCGTTTCCCTATCCCCAATACTTGCGAATATCGCCAGGAGCGTGTTTCGTGGGGTACCCGGATTGCCGGGTTGAAAGGGTGGTTACATGATGGATGGCGCACTAGCACAGGGAAAGCGCATGGACGCAACTGATCTTCAGGAGGTTCGAGGGCGCAAAGTCATGGTGATCGATGATTCGAACACCATCCGTCGCAGTGCCGAAATATTTCTCACTCAGGCCGGCTGCCAGGTCATCTTGGCGCAGGATGGCTTTGAGGCGTTGGCCAAGATCAGCGACCATCAGCCCAACATCATTTTTTGCGACATCCTGATGCCGCGCTTGGATGGCTATCAAACCTGCGCACTGATCAAGCGCAGCCCGCGTTTCTCCAAAACACCCGTGGTCATGCTTTCGTCAAAAGACGGACTGTTTGACCGCGCGCGTGGCCGCATGGTGGGCTCTAGCGAGTACCTCACCAAGCCCTTTACCAAAGACAGCCTGCTCAACGCCGTGCGCCAATACAGCGTCGTGGCGCCTTGAATGTTTCATACTCATCCCAGCAGTGCTCAAACCCAGTTCTGAGAGGCCACCATGTCTATCAAGAAAGTTTTGGTTGTTGACGACTCGCCCACGGAGCGCTTTTTTCTTACGGAACTGCTGACAAAAAACGGCTTTGCCGTCACGCAGGCTGAAAACGCGGATGACGCGGTGGTCAAAATCAAGGCGCAAGTACCCGATCTGATCCTGATGGATGTGGTCATGCCTGGCCAAAATGGTTTTCAGCTCACGCGCCAACTCTCCCGCGACCCCATCACCCAAAACGTGCCTATCATCATATGTACGAGTAAAACCCTGCAGACGGACCGCATCTGGGGTCTACGTCAGGGAGCACGTGAATACCTCACCAAACCTATCAAGGCTGAAGATCTGTTGGAAAAAATTGCCGCACTCGGTTGAGTGCGCCCGCACAGCGCATGTTGTCTTTCATGAATCGTATTGAATGAGCAAGCAACTCGGAAAGCTGCGGGAGTTCTCCACACAGCTGGCGGAGCGTCTGCGTACGGCCCCGCAGCGTGCGGCCGAACCATTGCGCCTGGCCGTGCGTGTGGGTACCAATCACTATTTGGTGGATATGGCCAATGCCGGAGAAATCGTCGCACTGCCCGAAACCACCAAAGTGCCCTGGACTCAGCCCTGGTACCTGGGACTGGCCAACGTGCGCGGGCGCCTGGTAGGCGTCATTGATCTCATGCAGCTGGCCGCAGGATCGGCCACACCCCCCGACCCCTCACTGCAGCTGTTGGTACTGAACGAATCACTCAATGCCCATATCGGGTTGCTGGTCACCCGCGCATTTGGTTTGCGCAATCTTGCGCAACTAGAAGAGCTGCCTGCCGCCACGGATGCGCAGCCCTGGGAGGCCACGCGTTACCGCGACACTGACGGCACCGTTCTGACTGAACTTAACCTCGGACGCCTGGTGACATCGGAGGCTTTTGCTGCAATTGGTTTGTAGGACTTTGACTACCGGTGGGCAATGACGCGGGCGCACCTACCCGTTTTGTTTCCCAACTCTTGTAAGTAGGACACCCGCACGCTGCGGTGGAGGATGGCATGGCACTGGATCTCGGCTTTCTCAAGAAAAAGAGCAAGGATGCACCGGCATCTGTAGAGGCAAAACCTCTGGATGTGATCGACACCCCAGACTCACCTGATTCTGAGTTCGCGCCTCTCGGAGGGCAGCCCCCAGAGAGCGATGACTACACCCTGGCCGCGCCGGAACCCGAAGACGATATAGCGGGACCGGTTTCAGCCATGGGCCGCCCGGCCACCATCAGCATCGACCGGCGTCCCCGGTTTGCCAAAGCGCGGGTCAGCCTGATTGACCGTTTTCTCGCATGGCGACTGCCCATCATCGGCCGACGGGGCGCCAACGTGCAGGTGCAGGCGCTCATGATCATCATGGCCGTGTGCGCCGCTGTGGTGGTAATCGTGCTCGCTTATGACGCTCGCCTGTCGGCCAACGGCACATTGCAAACCGAGATTGTGGGTGAGACGCTCATGCACACCCAGCGTCTGGCCAAAGCCGCGCCCTATGCGATTCAAGGCAACGCCGTGGCATTTACGGAACTGAAGGACAGCCGCGACCAAATTGATGCCAACCTGGATGCGCTGATCAAAGGCGACTCACAACGCAGCCTTTCTGCAAGTTCCGCGACCATTCAACCCAAACTCTCTGCCCTGGCCGATCACTGGGCTGCGACGCGTGCCGCAGCCTCAACCATTGTGTCCGAGGAAAAGGCGCTGCTGGCCTTTAGTGACATTGTCAAACGTATCAACGACGCTACGCCGCGTCTGTTGCAACTCACCGAAGAAATTTCTGCACTCAAACTTCAGTCCTCCGCCAGCAGCCGTGAAATTGCTGCCAGCGGCCAGCTCGTGATGTTGACGCAGCGCCTAGGTAAAAGTGCCAACTCGCTGGTGTCAGGTGAAACCGCCAATGCTGAGATTGCACTCACGCTCAGCCGCGACATCAACCTGTTCCGCGATCTGACCCAAGCCCTACTCTCCGGCAGCGACACACTGCGCATTGCTGCATCTACCGACAACGAGACCCGCGTGCGCCTGCAAGAGCTGTCCAAGGTTTACGGCGAGTTTCAGTCGGCTATTGCCGGCGCACTCAACGGACTGCAGTCCATTGTGCAAGCCAAAGACGGTGAGCTGGCCATCCTGCGCGACGCCGAACCGCTACGCAAGGAAGTATCTGAACTGCAGAAGTCCTTCCAGGGTGAGCAGTCCGACCGGATCCTCAACTTCTGGGTCATGGGCTTTTTTGGTCTCATGGTGCTGATGTGCGCGGTGGGCGTGGCCAAGGTGCTGCTCGATGACACCCACAAACGTGCCCTCGAAGCCGAGGCGCAGCGCGGTGAAGCCGAACGCCTCGAAGACGAGGCCAAGCGCACCAACGAACGAAACCAAGCGGCCATTTTGCGATTGATGAACGAGCTGCAGGAGGTGGCCGACGGCAACCTCACCTTGCAGGCGTCCGTGACCGAGGACATCACCGGCGCCATCGCCGACTCGGTGAACTTCACGGTGGAAGAGCTGCGCGGGCTGGTCAGCCGAATCAACGGCACAGCCGAGCAGGTGAACACCGCCTCCACCGCTGCTCGTGACATTGCCACGCGCCTGCTGACCGCTTCTGAAGCGCAGTCCCGGGAAATTAAAGACACCGGCGAAAAAGTGCTGCGCATGGCGGCGCAAATTAGCGACGTGTCGCGCTCCGCTGGCGAATCCGCTCTGGTGGCGCGTACCTCGCTGGAAGCGGCCGAACGCGGTCAACGCGCGGTGTTTAACCAGATCGCAGGCATGAATGAAATTCGTGAACAGATTCAAGAGACCGCCAAACGGATCAAGCGACTGGGTGAATCGTCCCAGGAGATTGGCGAGATCGTGGAACTGATTACCGACATTACGGAACAGACCAACGTACTGGCTCTGAACGCCGCCATTCAGGCCGCATCCGCAGGTGAAGCAGGTCGAGGCTTCTCCGTGGTGGCCGAAGAGGTGCAGCGTCTTGCTGATCGCTCCGCAGAGGCGGCAAAACAGATCGGCGCGCTGGTGCGCACCATTCAGACCGACACGCAAGACGCGGTGGCCGCCATGGAAAAAAGTACCCAGGGCGTGGTGGAGGGAACCAAACTCTCCGACGCGGCCGGTACCGCACTGGCCGACATCGGTCGAGTTTCACGGCAACTGTCCGAACTGATTGAACGCATCGCCGGCAGCACGACCGAGCAGGCCACCTCAGCCGGTGGTGTGGCCCAGTCCATCGAGCACATCCTGACGGTGACCGAACAAACCTCTCAGGGCACACGGCAAGCGGCGCAGTCGATTGGACAGTTGGCCACGCTGGCACGCGAGCTCAAAGCCTCGGTCGCGCGCTTCCGAGTCACTTAACCCATGCCTGATGACATAGAGCCTGGTCTGTCTTTGAAATAAACCGCTTCGAAAGAATCCGCGATGTCTGAAACCCGCGACCCCAACGAACTGGCCGGCGCTGCACCCGACATGGCGCCGCTTGCCTGGGTTATCGACGAAATTCGCGAGTCCCTGGGCTTAGCAGCTGACAGCATCAGGCGGTTTGTGGCGCAGAAAAGCGACCTCGAGAGCCTGCGCACCGCGCGCAACCAGGTGCATCAAACCCACGGCGCCTTGCAGCTGCTCGACTTGCGTGGCGTGTCCTTGCTCACTGAAGCCGTTGAACAGTTGCTGCAGTACTGGGAGACCCATCCCGACGACAGCCAGTCCTCCAGCATCAAAGCCCTTGAAACTGCCATGGCAGCCATCGTGGCCTATCTTGAAGGGCTGCTCTCCGGGCGCGCCAACCAACCGATCCGTCTCTACCCGTACTACCGCGATGTGCTCATGCTGGGGCAGGCACCGCGCGTGCACCCTGCGGACCTGCTGTTCCCGGATTTGAGCCGCCGCCCGGCGTTTGACCAGATTGAAGTGCGCCCGCTTACGGTGGATCAGTTGCGTGTGCGTCGCGCCCGCTTTGAGGACGGTTTGCTGGGTTTTTTGCGCGACGCTGAAAACCCGCAGGCCCGCAAGCGCATGCGTGACGCCCTGGCCGACCTGGAACATTTGCCTCAGCGTGGCCTGACCCGCAGCTTCTGGTGGGTGGTGCGCGGCCTGCTCGATTCGCTTGAAGCCGGCAAAGTCAACATTGATGTAGACCTCAAGCGGGTGCTGGCGCGTCTGAATTTGCAGTTGCGTCGCCTCATTGATGGCGGCAACAGCGTGGCTGAACGCCTCATGATCGACGTGCTCTATTACGTGGGGCGTTCCGATGAATCCGTCCCCCGCGTCACCGAAGTGCGCCAGCTCTATGGTCTGGCTGGACTGATCCCGGTCAATTTCGAACACGCCACGCTGACTGCCGTTGACGCCGATGCGCTGCGTACGCTCAAAGAGCGGCTAGCGCAGGCCAAAACCGTGTGGGGTCAGATGGTGGCCGGTGCGCAGGCCGACCCTGCCAAGTTGATGAATGAACTGGCGGGCGCTGGCACCGCAGCCACCCGGTTGACCGCAGCCCCCATTGCATATGTGATCGAGCACATTGGCAAAGCCGCTGCCGCATTCCCACAACTGCAAGAGACCTTGCGTGAGACCCTGGCGCTTGAAGTCGCCTCGGCGCTGCTGTTTTCGGAACTCGGCGTTGATTCACTGCCCAGCATTGACCCGGAATACGCCGAGCGCGCAAGAACCGTGGCCGCACGCTTGAATGCCGCAGTTCAGGGCCAGCCCTTGCCCGACGCTGGCGACTGGATGAGCGAGCTTTCACGCCGCGCGCAGGATCGCCTGACCATGGGTTCAGTGGTACTGGAAACCCAGGCGGCACTGCGCGAGATTGAACAAAAGCTTGATCGCTTCTTCCGCAACCCGGAAGACCGCAGCGGTCTGGCCGCCGCTGACAGCGCCTTTGATCAGATTGGCGGTGTGTTGTCCGTACTCGGATTTGAAGAACCCGTGGCGGCCCTGCGCCAAGCACAACAGGCCGTGCGGCGTTTTGCTGACCCCACCGCGACCCCCAATGCTGAAGAATTTGCGCGCGTCGCAGGCAATCTGGGGGCCTTGGGCTTCTTTGTGGAAAGCCTGACTCAGGACAGCGACGCCACGCGCAGGATGTTCCACTATGACCCAGTCACCGGCGTGTTCTCGGCCGATCTGGCCCGTGCCTCGGCTGTGGACACCGGCCCCTCGCTGGAAGACGAAGTCGTCAGCTCACCACTTGTCGCCGGCAGCGTAGGCGCCACGGGTGCCGCAGCAGGAGTGCGGGTTGAATCGAGCGCAGCCACTAGTGTCGAAGAATCTACCGATCAACACCTGCGTCTGGCCGAACAGTTGGCGCAACGCCTGGCCAGTGCACCTGACGATGCGTCGGCGCTCATCGGACTGAGCCGCGTCATGCCTTTACTGGCCAATGAAGCAGGGTTGCTCGATAACTCCGAGCTGCAGCAAAAAGTCGTGCGCGCCACACAACTTCTGGCCACCTTTGCGCAAGAGCGCGATGTACACCTCGCACAGGAACTGGCTGCGCTCTTCACCCGGGCCGCGGCGCCGGCCGTACCTGAACCCACCGCGCCACTGCCCTCCAACCAGGCCGCAGCAGATCGCGAACTACACGAAATCTTTATCGAAGAAGCCCATGAGGTCCTTGATCTCATTACTGGCCAGCTTGACGAACTGCGCGCAACCCCTGATGACGCTGGTGTACTGACCACCACGCGACGCGCCTTCCACACCTTGAAGGGTTCTAGCCGCATGGTGGGCCTGAAGGTTTTTGGTGAAGGCGCCTGGGCCGTTGAGCAGTGCTTCAACTTGTGGCTCTCTGAAGAGCGTCCGGCCACGGCAGCCCTGGTTGATCTGGCTGCCACAGCGCGCCAGTTGATGCAGGAGTGGATTCAAGCCATTGCGCAAGATCCGCATGCGGTCATTGATATCGACCCCCTGATGCGCAGTGCACAGCGGGTGCGCGAAGGCGGACCTTTTGAATATGACGGCGCGCGGCCCGACGCAATGTTGGCCTCCGACGCCAACCTACTCCCCACTGCAGCACCACCGTCAAAGACCTCGGGCAGCGCGGCTGAGCAGGCGCCGCACGCGCTGCCTGCAACACCCAGCGGCGCGCCGGATCTGAACCAGGAAGCCGGCACCTCAGAACCCATCTCAGAACGGGTTTCTGAAGCGTCTACTGAGGAACACGTTGAGCTGGCTCAGGCTGTCGACATCACGCAAATTGCCGATACGGTTGACATCGTTGATGCAGCCGCATTCGCTGATCTCTCAGAAACAAACCAGACCATTGAAACGTCCGAGCTTGCGCTGCTTGACGTTGAAGCCCCCACCACAGACGAACTACGCGAAGACCTGCGCCGCATCGGCCCGGTGGAGATCAGCCATGGCCTGTATTCAGTTTTTTTGAACGAGTCCGACGAAAGCATCCGCACGCTGGCGCAAGACATTGCGGAGTGGCGCTTTGAGCCTACCCGGCCCGCATCACCCAATACCCTGCGCCGCGCACATTCACTGGCGGGCATCAGCGGCACCGTCGGTCTTTCCCCAGTGCATGACATTGCCGATCCACTTGACGATGTCATGGAAGAACTCGGTCGTCATGATGGCGTCCACGCCCCCACATTGATTGCGCCACAGTTCGACACTCTGGAGCGCGCCGTTGAAAAAATGCGCGGCATGCTGCACGAATTCGCCGCCGGCGTTTATCCCAAACCTGCACCCCTTGAAGCCGCCGCGGTACGCGAGCTGCTCGAAGTGCTGCGCGCCCAGACCCGGCCGTTGGCCATGGGGGCACCCATCAGCATGGTGCCTACACCAAAAGAATCGGCACCCGCGCGCGACATCGAAGTCCCAGTGAGCGCTGCGAAGGCTGAAGAAAAGCCGGCCGAGGATAACCAGGCACCACAACCCGTGACGCCTACGTTTGTAGCTCCTGTTGAATCCGCCGACGACGAAGCCAGCACAGTTCACGATGAACTCGATACCGAGTTACTGGAAATATTCCGTACCGAAGCCAACGATCTGCTGCCTTCCATTGCAAGTCACCTGCGCACACTGGCCGCGCAGCCCAATGAACACGAGGTAGCGCGCGAGCTGATGCGTCAACTCCATACCCTCAAGGGCAGCGCGCGCATGGCCGGCGCCATGCAGCTCGGTGAGGTGGTGCACCACATGGAAACCCGGATCGAGGCCGCCATGCAATTGGCCGACGTTCCCGTAGTCATCATCGAAGCCTTGCAAGGGCAACACGACCAAGCGGTATCGCTATTTGACAAGCTGCACCGGGTTGCAGCCACACCTAGCGCTGCTGGACAAGCCCCCGCCGCAGAAGAAACAACCCAGGGAACAACCCCAGCAATTTCAGAGACCACTCCTAGCACGGAGCAACGCGCCGCCGGCACAGCGCGCAACGATTTTGCCGCCGCTCCCAACCCCAACGCACCTACCCCTGCGCAACCCGCCTCCTTCATCCGCGTGCGCTCTGACGTGCTCGACAAGTTGGTGGACCACGCCGGTGAGGTGTCCATTGCGCGCTCCAAGCTAGAGACCGAAGTCGGCACGCTCAAGACCTCACTCATTGACCTCACAGAAAACATTGCCCGCCTGCGCGGCCAGTTGCGTGAAATGGAAATTCAGGCTGATGCACAGATTCAGGCCCGCGCCGGTCAGCTCGACAAAGGCTCGGCAGCGTTTGACCCGCTCGAGTACGACCGCTACACCCGCCTGCAGGAGCTGACACGCATGTTGGCCGAGTCCGTCGAAGACGTAGCCATGGTCCAGAGCAACATGCTCAAGGGGCTATCGCTGGCCGACTCCGATCTGGGATCGCAGTCGCGTCTGACCCGCGAGCTGCAGCAGCAGCTCATGCGCGTGCGGCTGGTGCCGTTCTCCAACATCTCAGAGCGCTTGTATCGCGTGGCCCGGCAGGCGGCCAAGGAACTCGACAAGCGCGTCAACCTTGAAATCACCGGCGCCAGCATTGAGGTGGATCGGGGCGTGCTCGAACGCATGGCCGGCCCCTTTGAACATCTGGTGCGTAACTGCATCGTGCACGGACTGGAACAGCCCGCCGCTCGCGTTGCTGCCGGCAAACCCGAAGCCGGTGAACTGACCATCGCCGCACGTCAGGAAGGCAACGAGATCATTGTGCAAGTGGCCGACGACGGTGCGGGCATCAGCCTGCCGCGCGTGCGTGAACGGGCCATCGAGCGTGGCTTGATGCGCGCGGACCAAACGGTCAGTGATCGCGAACTGGTGGAGTTCATCTTCGCGCCCGGCTTTTCCACTGTGCAGGAAGTCACTGAGCTGGCTGGCCGCGGGGTGGGCATGGACGTGGTGCGTTCCGAGTTGTCCGGATTCGGTGGGCGCATTGCCGTATCTACCGAGGCCGGTCGGGGCACGCGCTTCACGCTGTACCTGCCGATCACGCTGTCCATTGCACAGGTGGTGCTGGTCACCGTCGGCACGCGTCGCTACGCGCTGCCCGCCGGTATGGTCGAGCAGGTGCGTCGCTATAAGCCAATGCAACTCGCACCTGCCGTGGCCCAGGGTTCGCTATTCATCAACCCCGTCGGTGAAGTAGTCCTGCGCCCACTGGCTCAGCTCCTGGGCGAAGAATCCATGGCGCATGCCACCACCCGGCAAACCCCGGTGGTGCTGCTGCGCTCGGGTGACGATCGCCTGGCCATCGCGGTCGACGAGGTGGCCTCCAGCCAGGAGGTGGTGGTCAAAAACGTGGGTCAACAGGTGTCACGTCTGGCCGGTATTTTGGGCGCCACCATTCTGGGTAACGGCGAGATCGTGCTCATCGTCAACCCGGTGCAGCTCATTGCCCGCGCCCCTGAGCCCGCCGCCTATTACGCCGATGCCACCGTCCCGGTAGGCAAGGGCAGCGGTGCGGAAGCACGTGCAGGCGCACCCGCCATCGCCTCAGCCACCGTGATGGTGATCGACGACTCGCTCACCGTGCGCCGCGTCACGCAGCGCCTGCTGGAGCGTCACGGCTTCAAAGTGTTGCTCGCCAAAGACGGCGTCGATGCCTTGCGCCAGATGCAGGACACCATTCCTGACATCATCCTGGTCGATATTGAAATGCCGCGCATGGACGGCTACGACCTCACCCGCAACGTACGCAGCAGCGCCATCACCCGCGACATCCCCATCATCATGATCACCTCGCGCACTGCCGAGAAACACCGCGCCGTGGCATTCGATGTAGGTGTGAATGAATACCTGGGCAAGCCCTATCAGGAAGATGAGCTGCTCGCACACATCAGGCGCTACCTGGCCCTGCGTGCCCAACAAAGGCTCGCAATGGCTTGAAGTTGGCCGTAGTTTTTCTGTGCGTGAACACCGCTCATGTCACGCGTGCAAACACACCGAAGACACGTCGCCCCGGCGCAGGCCTTGTTTCTTGATCACATCCACGATTGCGATCAGAGCGGATGTTTACTCCCTCCCCTTCAAGGGGAGGGCGGGGGTGGGGATGGGCTACGTGACGA
>CAZZAD010000035.1:0-12444 GCA_964652055.1 uncultured Burkholderiaceae bacterium
CCTGTGGAGAAGATGCCGCCGACCAGACGCGCAAAGATGGAAATGAGTGAAGAACCAAAGGCCAGACCGATCATGGGGTGCAGCAGATCACGCAGGTTGGCGCTGCTGCCCAATGACTTGAGCAGGGCATAAAAACCGGCCACGCCCAGCAGACCCAGGCCCACCACCAGCATGCCGGTGATGGCGCCACCGCGAAACGCGATGTCCAGTGCCGCGTTGATGCCTTGAGTGGCCGCTTGTGCGGTGCGCACGTTGGCGCGTACCGACACATTCATGCCGATGTAGCCGGCAGCGCCCGAGAGCACCGCGCCCAGCGCGAAGCCGCCTGCAGCGAGCCAACCCAAGCCCGGCACCAGCCCGATCACCACAAACAACGCAGCACCGACGATGGCGATGGTGCGGTACTGGCGGTTCAAATAGGCTTGCGCGCCTTGTTGAATTGCAGCGGCGATTTCCTGCATACGTGCGTTGCCAGCGGGTTGACGCATGATCCAGCTGGACCACAGCGCACCGAAAATAATTGCAACGACGCCGCACGCGAGTGCAAGCATCAGTCCTTGCGACATAAAGCTCTCCTATAACCAGTTGGGGTGGAACAAAAGAAAAAAGCAATCCGTTATGAGCAACCCAGCGCTGCAAACACGCGCGCCTTGATTTCATCCACGCTGCCCACGCCGCTCACCTTGCGGTACTGCGGCGCCTGCGCTGCACCACTGGCAGCCCAGGTGGCGTAGTAATCGACCAGCACGCGCGTCTGGGCGTGGTAGACCTCGAGGCGTTTGCGCACGACATTTTCTTGGTCGTCGTCGCGCTGAATCAGGGGCTCGCCCGTGAGGTCGTCGCGACCTTCCACCTTGGGCGGGTTGAAACGGATGTGATAGCTGCGGCCACTGCCCACGTGCACGCGTCGGCCGCTCATGCGATCAATGATGTCGGCATCGGGCACGGCAATTTCAAGAACCACATCAATGGCCACTGCTGCGGCTTTGAGTGCATCGGCCTGGGGCACGGTGCGTGGAAAGCCATCAAAGAGGTATCCCTGCTGACAATCCGCTTCTTTGAGGCGTTCACGCACCAGCCCGATGATGATGTCGTCCGACACCAGCTGGCCAGCATCCATGACTTTCTTGGCGGCCAGGCCCAGGGGGGTGCCGGCCTTGACGGCGGCGCGCAGCATGTCGCCGGTTGAAATTTGTGGGATGCCAAAACGTGCCTTGATAAAGGCTGCCTGGGTTCCTTTGCCCGCGCCGGGCGGTCCGAGAAGGATCAGTCGCATGTTCATCCTCGGTGGGCTGTCTTGTGATGAGCTCCCGGGGCGAAGGTCCGGGCAAAAAAAGGGGCGCAGTGTAACCGGGCAAAACCCGGCGACAGCCAAGCGCCCAGGTGGGTGTTAGCGGGCGCTGAACGCCGCCAGGCGCTTCTTGACCGGGGTGCCTTTGAGCATCGCGTAGTCGGGCAGTCCTTGCGTGTAGGGCGGATAGGCCTCGCCCTGAATCAGGGGCAACAGATAGCGGCGCCCCATAGGCGTGATGCCAAAACCATCGGCGCTGATGAACTCGCGCGGCATTTTGCGTTCGTGATTGGCCACCTGGTCCAGGGGGGCTTGTCCTATGGCCCAGCGATAGGGCTTGTGCGCCAGACGATCAATGGTGGGCATCACGGCATTGGCTCCCTTGAGCGCACATTGCACCGCGGCCCGTCCCACGGCGTAGGCCTGCTCCAGATCGGTCTTTGAAGCAATGTGCCGCGCGGCGCGCTGCAGATAGTCCGACACCGCCCAGTGAATTTTGCAGCCCAGTTCGCGCTTGATCAGGCTGGCCACCACCGGGGCGGCGCCGCCCAGCTGGGCGTGCCCAAAGGCATCGACGGAGCCCTGGTCCGCGAGGAATTTGCCCTGGCTGTCGTGGACGCCTTCAGACACGACCACAGTGCAGTAGCCCGACACGGCAATTTTTTCTTTGACCGCAGCGATAAACGCGGCGGGGTCGAACACCACTTCGGGAAACAGAATCACCAGGGGCAGCGGGTGCTGCCGGTCAGAGGCGAGCGCCGCCGCAGCGGCAATCCAGCCGGCATGGCGGCCCATCACCTCCAGCACCCACACCTTGGTGGAGGTGGCCGCCATGGAGGCCACATCAAAACTGGCCTCGCGCACCGATACCGCGATGTACTTGGCCACGGAACCAAAACCTGGGCAGGTGTTGGTGTGCGGCAGATCGTTGTCGATGGTTTTGGGAATGTGGATGGCCTGCAGCGGGTAGCCGTGATCGCGGGCCAGTTGCGCCACTTTCAGGCAGGTGTCGGCCGAATCGCCCCCGCCGTTGTAAAAAAAGTAGCCCACGTCATGCGCACGGAACACCTCGAGCAGGCGTGCATAACGCGCACCGTCTTGCTCCAGTCCTTTGAGTTTGAAACGGCATGAACCGAAGGCGCCGCCCGGCGTGTGCTTCAGGCGAGCCACATCGGCGTCGCTGATGCGTGTGGTGTCGATCAGATCTTCTTCCAGCACACCCACAATGCCATTGCGGCCCGCATACACCTTGCCCATGCGGCCCGCGGCCTTGCGCGCCGCTTCAATGACGCCGGCTGCTGAGGCGTTGATGACTGCGGTGACACCGCCGGACTGGGCGTAGATGGCGTGACGTAAGGGTTTGTTGGGCATGTGGCAGGCGCAAAGGTAAATGAGCTGTTGAGAATTTCCGAATGGGCGAGACCGCTCGGTTCATTCCCTCCCCTTCAAGGGGAGGGCTAGGGTGGGGATGGGGTGCGTTACGAAGGAAGGTTTCCCCGTACAACCCCATCCCCACCCCCGCCCTCCCCTTGAAGGGGAGGGAGTTTCCGCCTGGGCCCACACCGAGGTTCCTGGGTAGGGACTGAGGGTGAGGGAAAGGCGCTGCGTCTTCGAGTCATTGTTACAAACTGGGTCGTTTTCAATGAGGGAATCGGTCAACAGGATCAGGTGGCCAACAGCGCGTGCACCCGCTGCAGATCTTCCGCTGTGTCTACGCCGGGGGGCAGGGCCTGTTCAAGCCGCAGCACCGCAATGCGTTCGCCGTGCCACAGCGCGCGCAGCTGCCCGAGGCTCTCCTGCTCTTCGATGGGGGCGCGCGCCAGCGTGGGAAAGCGCCGCAGGAAACCGCAGCGATAGGCATACAGCCCCACATGCCGTAGCCACAGCGTGGACGAGGGCAGGGAGTCGCGTGTTGCAGCAAAGCCGTCGCGCGACCACGGAATGGCCGCGCGCGAGAAATAAAGCGCACGGTTCTGGCGGTCCGTCACCACCTTGACCACGTTGGGGTTGAAGCACTCGGCCGCATCGTGCAGGGCATGCGCCGCGGTGGCGATGGCGCATTCGGCATGCGCTTGAAGTTCGCGCGCTACGGCAGCAATGACCTCGGGGGGGATCAGCGGCTCATCCCCTTGCACGTTGACCACGAGGGTTTCATCAGACAGACCCAGCAGGGTGACGGCTTCGCTCAGCCGGTCCGTGCCGGTGGGGTGAGCCGGTGAGGTGAGCAGCGCCTCAAGGCCATGAGCGCGACAGGCGGCCACGATGGACTCGTCGTCCGCAGCCACCACCACTCGCGCTGCACCGCTGGCGGCTGCGCGTTGCGCCACGCGCACCACCATGGGCAGTCCAGCGATGTCGGCCAGCGGTTTGCGTGGCAGGCGTGTGGAGGCGAGCCGCGCGGGGATGATGGCCACAAACCCGGGCTCAGCAGATCCGTGCACCATGCTCACGTGGTGATGTCAGGTGTTGGATGAGTTGTTGTCATCGAGCCGCCGCGCTTCGGTTTCCAGCATGACCGGAATGCCGTCGCGGATGGGATAGGCCAGCCCCGCGCTGCGCGAGATGAGTTCCTGGCGCGTCTTGTCATACAGCAGGGGCCCCTTGGTCAGGGGACAAACCAGAATGTCGAGCAGTCGGGAATCCATGAGGTGCAGTCGGTTGGGCCGCCGTGGGCAGTGGGGGTTGGGTACGCAGGCGGCCAATGATGAAATCAATCAGACCCGGATCCAGCGTGATGTCTTGTGTCACCACACACAGGCGCCCATCGGCCGCCAGCTCGGGCAGGGCGCGGCATTTTACGGCGTCCTTTTCGGTGATCAGGGCGCAGTCATAGTCGTGGCCCGCCAGCGGGTTGCGATCAAAGGCATGGTGATCGTCCAGCGGCAGAGACTCAAAACGCAGTCCGGCAGTACGCAGGGTGGTGAAGAAGCGTTCGGGCGAACCAATCCCCGCCGCAGCAATCAGCCGCGTATTGGACAGTGACTGCTCCTGCGCCAGCTCACCCAGGGTGATGCGTCGTTGCGGATCTTTGAGCGCATAGACCTCGCCCGGTTGGGTGAGCATGCGAAAAAACGGCGAGTGCACGCGCACCACCGGTATGTCTTCGCTGCGGCCATGAAACACCACGGCATCCACGCGCTTAAGGCGTTCGGGCACATCGCGCAGCGGTCCCGCAGGCAATAGCCAACCATTGCCCAGCCCCTGGCTGTGGACAAGCGCCAACTCCACGTCGCGCGCCAGGCGGGGGTGCTGCAAGCCGTCATCGGCAATCAGCAGGTTGCACTCCGGATGCAGGTTCAGCAGCAGGCGCGCAGCGGCCACCCGGTCGCGCCCTACCGCGACGGGCACCTGCGTTTTTTGTGCAATTAGCAGCGGCTCATCGCCAGATTGCGCGGCCGAGCCTTTGGGGTCGACAAGTCGCGCGGTGGTGTCCGTGGCGCCGTAGCCGCGTGAAACGACACCCGGGCGATAGCCGCGAGCATGCAACTCAGAGATCAGCGCCAGCACCAGCGGTGTTTTGCCCGTGCCCCCGACGTACAGATTGCCCACCACAACGACGGGCACAGGCAGGCGCTGGGCAGTGGCCAGACCCACCCGATAACGCCAATCTTGGAGCGCACGCGCTGCGCGGGTGATGAGGCTCAGCGGATAGAGCGCGCGGGCCACCCAGCCGCGCGACTGCCAGACGTTGAGGAAAGTTTTCTGTAAATAAGGACGCAGCCGCATCGTCTGGCCGCAGAGTCAACGGCTGGCGCCGTCAGTGGGCCGCTGCGTAGCAAAGCTGATGCGTGGCAAATCGGCCAGACGCGCCGATTCCATCACGTTGATCACGGCCTGGTGCGGGGCCTGTGCGTCGGCACTGATGACCAGCAGGGTGTTATCGGTGCTGGGTGTGTTGTCGGCTCCCCGTGCGGCCTGGTGGACAGCACGTAGGGTTTGTGAAAACTGCGCGGCCGAGCCAAAGGGCACGATCTTTCCATCGAGCGCAAAGCGACCATCGGCAGTGACCGCCACCTGAATCTGCGTGGGCCGGTTCTGTGTGGGGTTGGCCTGCGCCGAGGGCAACTGAATCTGCAGTTCCGCAAAGCGTGAATAGGTGGTGGTGACCGCCAGAAAAATCAGCACGATCAACATGACGTCGATCAGCGGAATCAGATTCATCTCCGGTTCTTCATCGAGCGGACGGCGAAAACGCACAGTCGCGGCTCCTCAGTTGCGTGCCGAGCGTTCGGCAAACAGGGTGTCGAGCAGACGCTGCGCCTGGTCTTCCATATCGACCAGAAAGTCTTCAACGCGCGTTTTGAAATGTCGGTACCACAGCACGGAGGGCACGGCCACGATGATGCCGAAGGCCGTGCAGTACAGCGCCACCGAAATGCCCTGTGCCAGCTGCTGCGGGTTGGCGCCTGCTTGCTGGGAGGCAAAAATTTCAATCATGCCCACCACGGTGCCTAGCAGGCCCAGCAACGGAGCGATGGAGCCGACGGAGCCCAGCAGCGTCAGGTAACGCGACAGGTCATGCGCCACATGGCTGCCCGCATTGCCCACCGCCTGTGCCGCGATGTCACGTGGCGCCCGCTCATTGCGCAAGGCCGCGGCCAGCACACGGCCCAGTGGGGAGCTTTTCTCCAGCTTGCCGATGACTTCGGCCGAGACCTGTTTGCGCCCAATCACGGAAAGCACATCCTGCAAGAGCCTGTTGGGCAGAACCCGCACACGTCGCAGTGCGACGCTGCGCTCGATGATGAGTGTCAGGGCGACGATAGAGGCAATAATCAACGGCCAGATCGGCCACCCGATCTCTTTTACGATGGCAAACAAAGTGGTTTCCTGTCGTAGAAAAATTTGAGGCCGCAAGTGTAGTCGCGGTGTATGACTTGCCGGGTGCGGAGATTTTTTCGGGATCACCTTTGCAGGTGGGGCCGTAGCCGCCAAGACATCCACAAAAGCTGTGGACAAGTTTGTGCACAAACCCGGTCGGGGGACAGCAAACCCGCGTCAATATTGGACTTCCTGGCTGTGCATGTTTCCTGAGCAGAAAAATAATCTCATGTTTATCAATAAGTTAGCTCGACTTCCCGTCTTGGGCGCAGGGCCAAATGGCGCACCGCAAGATTTGACGCGGGTTTGTGGACAGTTGCAGCCCGGGAACCCGCATGGTCACTGAGTTTTCCCCAGAAAATCCAGCGCTGGCGCGGGGTGCGCTGACGGTTTCGCAGCTCAACCGCGCGGTGGCCGGAGTGCTGACGCGGGGCTTCCCTTTGGTGCTGGTGCGCGGCGAGATCGGTAATTTTTCGCGTGCAGCCAGCGGGCACTGGTACTTCACGCTCAAAGACGCCGCAGCTCAGGTGCGTTGCGTGATGTTTCGTGGCCGCAACATGCTGGTGGACTTCGCGCCGCAGGAAGGCGACGAGGTGGAGCTGCGCGCCACCGTCACGTTGTACGAAGCGCGCGGTGAATTTCAGCTGGGTGTGGAATCCCTGAGCCGAGCAGGGTTGGGGCGTCGCTATGAAGAATTTTTGCAGCTGAAAAACAAGCTGGAGGCGCAGGGTCTGTTTGATGCCGCGGTCAAGCGCGCCGTGCCGGCCGTGCCGCGGCGCGTGGGCATCGTCACCTCACTGGCCGCTGCGGCCTTGCGTGATGTGGTCACCACACTGGCGCGCCGAGCGCCGTATGTGTCCATGGTGGTGTACCCCGTGCCCGTGCAGGGTGCCGGTGCTGGAGCGCAGATCGCGGCCATGTTGCAGCGGGTATCGCAACGCGCCGAAGTGGACGTGGTGTTGCTGGTGCGCGGGGGCGGTTCCATTGAAGACCTGTGGGCCTTTAACGACGAAGCCGTGGCGCGCGCCTTGCGTGCCAGTGCAATTCCGGTGATCTGCGGCGTGGGCCATGAGAGCGACATCACCATTGCCGATCTGGCCGCCGACGTGCGTGCCCCCACGCCTACCGCGGCCGCCGAGCTGGCTGCAGCCGCGGCGGCGGATCTGGCCGACACGCTGGCGCATACGCATCAGCGACTGCGCCGCCGCATGCGGCATGAGTTGCAGCAGGCCACGCAACGGCTGGACTACGCCGTGCGCGCCTTGTCGGTGCCGCGGGCGGCGTTCAAGGGCTTGCGGGTGCGTGTGCAGGCGCTGGCGGCGCGCTTGCAGGCACAAGTGAATGCCACGCTCACCGAACGGCGCCATCGGGTGCTTGCACTGCAGTCGCGGCTGGCCTCCATACGCAGCACATGGGCCGCGGCCCGCCATCAGGTGCAATGGCAGCACAACGCACTGCGCAGCGCCTACCTGCAGTGGTTGCGCAACCGTCAGGCGCATGTGCGCGCCCAGGCGCAGGCGTTGGAGCACCTTGATCCGCATCAGGTGCTGTCTCGTGGCTACAGTCTGACGCGCGATGCGCAGGGCCGCGTGGTGCGCAATGCGTCAGACCTGTCACCGGCCGCCATGCTGCACACCACCTTTGCGCAGGGCGCTGCGGTATCGGTGGTGCAGGAGATCAAAGCCAAAGGCGACGCTGCCGCGTGATAGATTGCGCGCCCCCCAAAATCCCGCGGAGAAAAAATCATGGGCGCCATACTTCAGTCGCTGAGTCGGACCGTTATTGCCGGGATCGTCTTATTGATCCTCATCGTTGCACTGGTCACGGGTGTGACAGGCCTGGCCCCCAAAGTGGACCATCAGTGGGCCGCGTTTTTTATGCGCTGGCTGCATGTGGTCAGTGGCGTGATGTGGATTGGCCTGCTGTGGTACTTCAACTTTGTGCAGATGCCGTCCATGCCCAAGATTCCCGATGAGCAAAAGCCGGCCATCAGCAAAGTCATTGCGCCCGAAGCGCTCTTCTGGTTCCGCTGGGCGGCGCTGGCCACCGTGGTGACGGGTGCGGCGCTGGCGTCCATGAATGGCTACATCGTGCAGGCGCTCATGCTCAAGCAACCCTTCCATGCCATTGGCATTGGCATGTGGTTGGCGCTGGTGATGGCCTTTAACGTCTGGTTCATCATTTGGCCCAATCAGAAAAAAGCGCTGGGTATCGTGGCTGCGGAAGCGGCCGAAAAAACCAAAGCCGCCCGCCTGGCCATGCTGGCCTCACGCACCAACACGCTGCTCTCTATCCCCATGCTGTTTTGCATGGTGGCGCAGCAAAACGGCGGGCTGTAATCGCAGCAATTTTTCGAGTAACAAAAAGAAGGCCACCTTGTCGGTGGCCTTTTTGTTTACTGCATCACCGCCTCAATTGACATCGTGAGCGTGACCTCATCACCCACATGGGGCGTGTACTTGCTCATGTTGAAGTCCGAGCGTTTGACCTTGGCCGTGGCATTGGCGCCGCAGGCCGCTTTCTTGAGCATGGGATGCGGCATGCACATGAATGAAGTCACGGTCAGCGTGACCGGCCGCGTCACG
Source organism: uncultured Burkholderiaceae bacterium (assembly GCA_964652055.1). GTDB lineage: Bacteria > Pseudomonadota > Gammaproteobacteria > Burkholderiales > Burkholderiaceae_F > CAZZAD01. The sequence goes on from CAZZAD010000035.1 coordinate 8,698, forward strand.
CCCTTGAGCGTCAGATCGCCTTCCACCGCGGTGAGCTTGTCGCCCTCAAACTTCAGGCGGCTGGATTTGTAGGTCACAGTGGGGTACTTGGCGGTATCAAAAAAATCTTCGCCCTGAATGTGCTCATTAAACAGCGCATAACCCGTCTCGACCGACTTGGCGTCTATGGTCACATCCACCGAACCCGATTTCTTTTCACGGTCCAGCGTGATGGTGCCGCTGGTTTTGGTAAAGCGATGCACCTGGTTTGAATAGCCAAAATGGTTGTATTCAAAACGCGGATAGGTGTGGGTGTTGTCGATGACATAAGTCTCTGGCGCGGCCAGGGCGGCGCTCGACAGGCCTGCAGACAAAACTAAAGCAGCAAGTTTTTGCATGAGAAAACTCCTTGTGGGTTGAAGTAAGGGGGTCACTACTTTTTTCGCGCCGGTGCAATGACCGCCACGAGTTGGAACTTGATCTGCACTTCATTGGCCACGGCGCTCACATCCGCCCAGGCGCCCTCGCCAATGGCGAAATCCAGGCGCTTCAAAGTGAACGCGCCTTCAAACGTGCCCTGGTTGCCCGATGGCGTAAACGTGAAGGGCGCCGACACCTCCTGCGTGCGGCCTTTGATCGTGAGCTGGCCCGTGACCTCATAGCGATTGGGACCCAGCACCTTGACCGCGCTGCTGACAAAGCGCGCCGTCGGGTGAACCTTGGCGTTGAACCAGGCTTTGCCCAGCACCTCGTCATTGGCCTCGGCCAGGCCCGTATCAATGCTGGCCAGGTCCACTTCAAACTGCGTTTGCGCAGCGGTGGGGCGGGCAGGATCGAACACGATGTTTGCCGTGAACTTGCGGAACCGGCCGTCCATCGGCACGCCCATCTGTTTGTAGGCAAACGTCAGCTGACTTTTGTCCGTCTGCAACGCGCCATATTCGGCACCGCTGGCGGCCAGACTGGCCCACCCCAGCAACAGCAGCAACACCTGTTTCATGAGCGTGCTCCTTGATTGGGAAACAGTGACATCCGGGCCAGCAACCCATCGCGGTCGATGAAATGGTGTTTGAGCGCCGCCGCCACGTGCAGCAGCGCCAGTGCCACCAACGCAAAGCTCAGCACTTCGTGCACTTCAGCCAGCGTTTCACCCAGTGCCTTGTTCTTGTCCAGCAGATCAGGCAGCGGCACGACGCCGAACCACACCGTCGTGACCCCCTTGGCAGAACTCATCAACCAGCCCGATAGCGGCACCGCAAACAACAGCACGTACAGCGCAGCGTGCACCGCATGCGACGCCCGTTGTTGCCAGCGCGGCGTGGAAGCCGGCAGCACTGGGGGCTGATGCGTCAGGCGCCAGCCCGTGCGCAGCAGCATCAAGGCAAACACCGTCACGCCAATCCATTTGTGATAGCTGTAGAGCCGTAGCTTGTCGGGCGACAGCGGCAGATCAGCCATGTACAGGCCCAGCGGAAAGGTGGCCAGGACCAGCAGGGCAATCAACCAATGCAGTGCCACGGCGGTGCGGGTGTAGTTCATGTCTCATGCTCCTTTTCAAAAAGTTGCCGCAAGTCGCGTAACGCGGCCCCCACGCGTTCATGATCCTTGGCGCCAAACGGCGCAAACGCGCGCCCCAGATGCGCCAACATAACCGGAAAAATCTTCCTGAACAGCGCCTCGCCCGAAGGCGTCAACCGCACAATCTGACAGCGGCCGTCATCGGGGCTGGGACTGCGCCGCACCAGCTTCTGGGCTTCCAGCCGATCCACCACCCCCGTGAGCGTGCCCTTGGTCATCAGCGTTCTCTCGCCCAACTCCTTGGGCCCCATGCCCGGCGTATTGCCCAGCGTGGCCACCACGTCGAACTGCGAAGGCGTGAGACCAAATTCACGCACCTGCCCCGCCGAAAACCGCTCAAACGCCTGATAACAACGCGCCAGCTCGCGGACGGTGGGGAGAAAGGGATGTTCCTTCATGATCATCGATATCGTTTCAATGCGAACTAATTTAGTTTGCATTAGAACGAAATGCAAGCGCGTGGGCATGACGCCCTTGGGTGAGGGCGGGGCCGTGCTGCTATTGCTTTGCTATTGCAGCCGAGTCAGCACGTGCGCCGTCATGGCGCGTGCCAGTTCTTCTTTGCTCAGGAAGACGGTGCCCAGGTGGCTGGCGCGCAGCAGGCGGGCTTCCTCTTCGTTGTGGGACAGCAGCACCACCGCAATGGCGGGGTTTAGCGTTCGGGCGATGGCCACCATCTGGCGGGCGCTCAGGGCGTCTCGAACGGTAATGACCAATACCGCAGCCCGCGCCACGTGCGCCTGAATCAACACCTCTGGCGTGGCGGCATCGCCGCTCACTGCCGGCGTGCCTTCCTTGCGCAAAGCGTCCACGACCTCGCGGTTTTGCTCGGCCACCACAAACGCAATGTCTTGCGCGCGCAGTGCCGCGCCGATGTGCTTGCCCACCTGGCCATAACCCACCAACACCACTTGCCCGGTGAGCAGCGTCTGATCCGTTGAGTGGGGTAGTTGCGCCAGAGGATCGCTGCGCCGCTCCAGACGGCGCGCCAGCGGCGAGCGTTGGCGTATCCATTGTTGCACCGGTTCAATGATCGCAAAGAGGGCGGCATTGGCCGCAATGGAAATCAGCGCCCCAGCCAGCACCAGACTTTGCCCTTCCGCGGGCATCAAGCGCAGCGCAACACCCAGCCCCGCCAGAATGAACGAGAACTCGCCAATCTGCGCCAGGCTGGCACCCACCGTCAAAGCCGTATTCAGCGGGTAGCGAAACAACAGCACCAGCGCCACCGCAGCCAGGGTCTTGCCCACCATGATGATGGCCACCACGGCCAGCACCTTGATGGGTTGATTCCACACCACCGCGGGGTCAAACAGCATGCCCACCGACACAAAAAACAGCACCGCAAAGGCATCGCGCAGCGGCAGCGATTCCTCGGCCGCGCGGTGACTGAACTCCGACTCGCGCATCATCATTCCGGCAAAAAACGCACCCAGGGCAAACGACACATCGAAGAGTTTGGCCGAGGCAAACGCCACCCCTACCGCCGCCGCAATCACGCACAAGGTAAAGAGCTCGCGCGAGCCGGTGCGCGCAATCCACCACAACACGCGCGGTAGCACGCGGCGGCCCACCACCAACATAAACACGATGAACGCCGTGACTTTGAGCAGCGTCAGGCCCAGCGTGGTCCACAAAGAGGGCGAGACCCACGTGCCCGCTGCCGTGGTGCCCACGGCGGAGAGCACCGGTGCCAACGCCGGCAACAGCACCAACACCAAAATCATCACCAGGTCTTCAACGATGAGCCAGCCCACCGCAATGCGCCCATTGATGGACTCCAGCAAGCCCTTGGCTTCCAGCGCGCGCAGCAACACCACCGTGCTGGCCACTGACAAACACAGACCAAACACCAGCGCCGCGCCGACGCTCCAGCCCCATGACAACGCCGTGCCCATGCCCAGCGCAAGCGCCACCACAATTTGCACCACCGCACCAGGCACCGCAATGCGCCGCACCGCCAGCAAATCGTCGAGAGAAAAATGCAGCCCCACGCCGAACATCAACAGCATCACGCCGATCTCGGCCAACTGCGCTGCCAACCCTACATCCGCCACAAACCCCGGCGTGGCCGGCCCAATCATGATGCCCGCCAACAAGTAACCCACCACCGGCGGCATGCGCAGTTGCGTGGCGATGAACCCAAAGATCAACGACAGACCAAAGCCCGCAGCAATCGTGGCAATCAGG
>CAZZAD010000035.1:12454-18218 GCA_964652055.1 uncultured Burkholderiaceae bacterium
ATGGGGCATGGGGAAATATTTTTCTTCGACGAAGTGGAGGATGGGTGGGCGCGGCGTGGGGCACTGAAAGGGAATGACGTGGATGCAAACTTTGCGAGGCCATTGTGACGGCACGGAACGGTGCGTTGCAGCAAGACGGTGCCGTGTGTTGCAACCTCCACACCGAATTACTAACGCTCACGTCAAAGATCCAGCTCTGCGCCTCGAACCCGCAGCCATTCCTTCCGCTCTCGATAGTCGGGCAAGACCTTGTCCACTTCATTCCAGAACGCAGCGGAGTGATCGCGGTGATGCAAGTGGCACAACTCATGCACAACGATGTAGTCAATCATCGTCAGTGGTGCCATCAAGCACTTCCAATGGAAATGGAGGTCGCCATTTTTTTGACAGGAGGCCCACCGATAACCCAGTTCCTTGATTTGTAATTCGCCCGCGATCACGCCCACCTTGGGGGCAAAGTAGGCCACCCGCTTTCTGAGGCGCGGTAGTCCTTTGTCGATATAGAAATCCTCAAAAGCCTGGCGTGCTGCTTCGCTGCCCCCACGCTCCACTGCCGAGCGCAGCAGACAGAAACGCCCATCCTTGAGCTTGAGGGGTTTGTCTTGATCGGGTACTAACTGCAGTCGATAGCAGTTGCCCAGATATAAGAAAGATTCACCGCTGACCCACTCCCGAGTGACTCGGGTGGCATTCAAATCGCGCCACTGCGCCAGATTGCGGTAAATCCACATGCGCTTGCTGAGCACCGTTTCATCGATCTGCTCCGGTGTCATGCACTTAGGTGGCCGCACGGCAATCATTCCGTTGCGCTCGATGACGATGTCCGTCGTCTGCCGCTCGGTGCCTGGAAGCAGCTGATACTCGATATCGCGGACTTGGCGGCTTTGCATCAGACCGCTCCTGACCGGATGGCCCGTATCAGCTCGTCGTGACGGTGCTTGGCCAGATTCATGATTTCTGCGGCAACACGTTCGCGGTTATGTTTGAGCTCTTCAATATTCGCCTTGGTGATCTCGGCCTTGATGAGCCCCCGAACGCGTTTTTGCTTGTCCGGGTTTTGCCAAAAGTCGATGCTGGCGATGGTGTCCTGCAGTATTTCCACGGTAGCTTCCATCAGCGTCTTGAACTTGGGTTTGTCCTCATCCCGCACCGCGCCGTGGGCAAAACCCACCCGCACGATGTGCTCGTAGAACGTGGTGGCCTCCTTGCTCATGCCCTCAGCGCCTTGTTGGCGTCCCGCAATGGCTTCATTGCGCAGCTCAGCCAGTTTTTCCACCAACAGATCCCACTCGTCATGATGTCGTTCGATGAGCGCATCGACTTTCTCAGACAAGCTTTTGTAAAAAGCTGGATCTTCATCGTGGTGCACGGTGCAATGTTTGCGAAGCGCGTGCTCCATCTCACTCGCTTTGGCCTCGTTGCTCTTGCCCGCATGCGCGGCCAATTTCTCCAGAAAATCGTCAGCCAGGAGTTCCACCGGAGGAATTTTCGGGTTGATGCCCAAGCTGATCAGATGCTCATTGATCAGCGCCTTCACTTTCTCTCCCGCGTTGCCCAAATCAAGGCTCGTATCCTTGTAACGCTCTTTGGCCACTTGCAAGATGTAACCAAAACGCTTGGCCGGCACGCGATACGGTTGGGCGGCGCTGTGCGGCAGGATGATGTCCATGCTCATCAGGAATTTCTTGAAATACACCTCGAAGTCCGCGCGTTGCTTTTCGTCCTGCAGCGCCTTTACGGCCTGGTGCACCACGGCGGCATCAGCCTCCAGGTGGGGTAACTCGCCGCTCACAAAGGCCTGGATGTTCTGCACACCTAAAGCACTGAACTGCTGCAACAGACGCTGATAGCGCTCTTCGAGCACCGGCAGTTCAGACGTGATGTTCCGCATCCCGTCATGCAGCTCTTGCAATTCGTCACTGGCGGCATACAGCGTGAGGGCTTCGGTGAGATGGTTGGCCAGTCCGATGTAATCCACGATGTAGCCGCGCTGCTTGCCCTTTTTGACGCGGTTGGTGCGTGCAATGGCTTGCAGCAAAGTGTGTTCACGCAACTTTTTGTCGATGTACATCACCTGCTCAATGGGCGCATCAAAGCCTGTGAGCAGCATGTCGCACACGATCAGGAAGGCGATGCCCGTGTTTTCCTTGTCCGGATCGTCCAGATCAAAACTGCGGCAGAAGTTTTCCACCGCATTCATGCGCGCAGCCCCTTTGCGGGCGTGCGTGATGTAGGCGGCTTCGTTGGTTCCATCGGAAGACACCACCACCGCCGTTTTCAAAAAACGCAGCCGCTGAATCAGTTTTTCATCGGCCGGGGTCTTGGCCTGTTCTTGCTCAATACGCTGCGCCAGTGCCGCCTCAATGCTCGCCTGGTAGCGCACACAAGCCAGCTTGGAATGGCACACCACCTGCGCCTTGAAACCATTGGGAAGAATGTTGTCGACGTAATGTTTGACTAGATCCTTCGCAATGGCATCAATACGGTTTTTGGCTTCCAGAATGTCGCCCGTGGCACCATATTTTTTCTTGATCGCCAGCAGCTCGTCCTCACTGCGGTCGCGGAACAGATCCTCAAACGCTTCATCAAATGCGTGTTTCTCGTTCAGTGCGCTATCGGCGGTCTTGCCCTCATAAAGAATTTGCAGCGTGGCGCCATCGTTCACGGCGTCCATCAGTCGGTAAGTGTCGATGTATTGGCCAAAACGTTTGTGAGTTTTTTTCTCGCCGTGGCGTTCGGTAACCAAGGGCGTGCCGGTAAAGGCAATGCGTGTGGCGTTGGGAAAGGCTTCAAACAGGTTTTCGCCTAGATCAGAACTTTGTGTGCGGTGTGCCTCATCGATCATCAAAATGATCCGATCCGACGTATTCACCACGCCAAAAGTTTTTCCCGCCGGCATGGCCTGGTAAGTGCCCAGTGCTTCGGCCACCGTGTTGCTCAGCGTTTGTTTTTGCTCCTGAAACTTGTGGATCATCACCATGTTCAGGTCAGAGCTGTCCGTGGCCAGATGCTGGCGCAGGGCGTGTCGGTTCTCGATGACGTTCACCCGGCCGCCAATGAGCGTGGCGGTTTGGCCGAGTTGCTCTTCCAGATCGTGCCGGTCATTGACCAGCACGATCTTGTAATCAGCCAGGTCCGGGCTGGCACGCAGCATGCGGGCCAGAAACACCATGGTCAGCGACTTGCCCGAACCCTGCGTGTGCCACACCACCCCGCTGCGTTCCAAGGCCGTACCCCCCGTGCGCAAGCGCTCCATGATCTTGTGAGCGGCACGAAACTGCTGATAGCGGCACACCACCTTCACACGCGAGCCGCCATCGGTATCCATGAACACCGAGCTGGTGCGCAGGATCTGCAGCAGGTGAGGCCGGGTCAACATCCCCGCAATCAGCTGCTGCTGTGGGTTCATTCCAGCGCTTGCCGCATCCGCCTGCGGGTAGAGCGTTTTCCAGGCGTAAAAGTGTTCCTCCCCCGAGGTGATGGTGCCGAAATCGGCTTCCAAACCACAGCTACGAATCAGCAGCACATTGCTGTGAAACAGGCGTGGCTCGCCTTCCTTAAGGCCCGCGGCTGCCGTGTCTTTGCGCCGGTGCATGTAGCGCTGTAACTGCACAAAGGCTTCCTGCATGGGGTTGGCGCAAGTCGCAGAACCCTTCTTGCATTCCACCACTGCCAACGGAATGCCGTTCACAAACAGCACAATGTCCGGTGTGATGAAAGCCCGCACCCCGCCCGGTGTGTCAATGCGAAATTGGCTAATGGCGTGGAACTGGTTGTTCTCGGGGGTATGGAAATCGATGAGCCGCACCACTGGGTCCGACTCACCCGTCAGCTCATTGACCTCCACCTGCGCCTTGAGCAGCAGCGCCTGCACGGCTTCATTGGCCTCCAGCAGCGTGCGGTTGGGCTGCCACAGCAACTGATCGCGCAAGTCGTCCAGTTGGTTCGAGGTGAGCCACTCACGGCCGTCGTCCGTGCGGTTCAGGGCGCGCACCGCCGTGTTGAATACCTCGGGCAGCAACCATTGGCGGAAAGTGTTGCGCAGACTTGCAGCCGCGTTCTGGGGCACCCCGTTGCCCTGGTCAATCACCGTCCAGCCCTGGGTGGCCAGTTGTCGCAGAAAGGGCTGCTCGACCTCGCTGTACTCGCTCATGCCCGGCCCCCTTCGGCATGGGCTTGTAGCCACTGCCGGCCTTTGGCAGTCAGGCGATAGCGCTGCTTGGTGCTGCGCGGGCTTGCCGGGTCAGTCATTTCCAACATTCCGGCAGCCATAGCCGGCGCCAGATAGGCACGGCGGAAATGATCAGCATTCTTAAGCCCCATCAAGGCCTGCAAAGCAGGGCGCGACATCTCCCCTTGCACATGGCTGAGCAGTACAGCAACTTCCCGGGTCACATCCATGGTCACATCCATGGTCACATCCATGGTGCCGTGGTCGGAGACTTCGCCGGTCAAACGTTTGGCCAAGGGATGAACGGGCAGCCGGACGAGGCAAGCCAGCCGGTCGTCATCGGTCTCAAAGCGCGGCGCGGGCGAGCCATTGGCGGCCATGGCCTTGAGAATTTTGGGCACACCCGTCGAGCGGCCTTCGGTGAGGTCCAGCTCTTTCAGAAACTCGCCAATGCGGCGGTTGCGGTAGCGGCGGCTCACCGCACGACCGGCCTCGAAATCCTCGGTCTTGATTGAGCGATCCGGTCCGGGAATGCTGAGAATCACCAACTCGTCATGGCTGATGCGCACCTCGATCGGTTCGCGCGCCTCGTACGAGCGGTGATACACCGCATTGACCAGCGCCTCTTCAATGGCGATGTACGGGAAATTCCACACCCGCGTGGCCTCGGCGCGGTCCGGGTGCTTGAGCACGGTCTCGATCAAATAATTGCGCTGGATGAAGCTCAACGCATCACGCGTCATGCGCGCCAGCGGGCCCTTGAAAATCTTCTCATCAAAGCGGTCGCCGCCCGCGCCCTCGGGAAACCACACCACATCAATCTGCGTGTAGGGGAAGAAGCGCTCCGGCGCCTCGTTGAAGAACAGCAGGCCCACGTTCTTGGGCCAGGGCGACTCACTCGGCCCGCCCACCAGATTCATCTGCCGCCCCAGCGCCTCGACGCTCATCTGGGCGCCATCGTCGGCCAGAGCGCTGTCCACCTCGCGCAGGTACTCCAGCATCAGCGGCTTGGACAAATCGCTCAGCTGGGCCTGTTGGTTAAATCGGTCATCCCACGGCACCTGCCCGGTCAGGCTCAGAAGTTCTTGCTCGGTAGCACCCTTGGCCTCCACCGTGCTGCTGTAGCGGCGGATGTAGTAGTGCCAGGTTTTGTTTTTGGCAGTGACCGAGGCCGGTGCCTTGTACGGCCGATGCATGCCGCCCGGTGCCTGCAGGATGATGAGCCGACGACCCTCGACCTCCTGAATACTCAGCGCCGGAAAATACGGCGGCTGAATCAACTGGCACGCCGCCAGCAATTCCTGCTGAATCTTGTCGAGTTGGTTCTCAGGCAAACCCACCGGCGGAAACACCGGCTGGCCCTCGGCATGGCAGTCCTGCCCAATCACCACATAACCACCGCCCAGGTTTTCAAAATCGTTCGCAAAGGCGCACAGCGTGCGAATGATGGCGTCCGGGTTCCAGCCCGCCTTGTATTCAATGCGCTCACCCTCCACCGTGCGCTGGCGCAACAGGTCCTCGACATTGATGGGCAGCTTGTTAGTGCAACATCCTTTCTGTAATTTGGTTTTCTCGTAGCTGTTGGTTTTGTGT
>CAZZAD010000036.1:0-17929 GCA_964652055.1 uncultured Burkholderiaceae bacterium
TTCCTCGTTGGAAATACAGTGCTCGCTCAGGCTCACACCACGTTGGATAAGGCTCAATCGCCGGATTTTCATCCTTGTATGCCACCCTGCTTTACCTCACCCCTCACAGGAGATATGCCATGACGAATAACCCGGTCGGTTGGTTTGAAATTTACGTGCAGGACATGAACCGCGCGAAGCGGTTTTATGAATCGGTGCTTGCGCTCAAGCTGGAGCAACTTGACGTCGCCGACATGCAGATGTGGAGCTTTCCTATGGTGATGGATCGCATGGGGGCCTCCGGAGCTCTGGTAAAAATGGATGGCGTTGCCTCCGGCGGCAACAGCACCATGGTGTATTTCAGTTGCACTGACTGCGCCACTGAAGCAGGCCGCGTGGTAGCTGCTGGCGGTCGAATCGACAAGGAAAAAATGTCCATCGGACAATACGGCTTTATTGCCCTTGCCTTTGATACCGAGGGCAACCTCTTTGGGCTGCACTCTATGCAGTAGGAGGCAAGCAGCAATGAGCGGGCGCTTAGGCTGTCCGAGCGTTCTTTAAATAAGCGCCCGTTCAATGTCCGAGGCCAAAGCAATAGGCTCGACAGTAGGCGCATAGCGCTGAATGGCCACGCTGTCTTTACTCACCAGAAATTTTGTGAAATTCCACTTGATCGCCGTGGTTCCCAGTAAACCCGGGGCCGCGGCTTTCAAATATTGATAGAGCGGATGCGCTCCGGCGCCATTCACATCCACCTTGGAAAACATGGGAAAAGTCACGTCGTAGTTCATCTGACAAAATCCGGAAATTTCTTCTGCCGAGCCCGGTTCCTGATGCCCAAACTGGTTACAGGGGAAACCCAGCACCGCAAAGCCCCGTCCCTTGAACTGCCGGTAGAGCGCTTCGAGCCCCTTGTACTGCGGCGTAAACCCGCAGCGGCTGGCGGTGTTGACGATCAGCAGCACCTGCCCTTTGAAATCAGAAAGTTTCTTGTCTTCGCCCGCAAGCGTGGCCGCGGCAAAGTCGTACACGGTAGGCATGGGATTTGCTCAGCCCGACAGCCCTAGATGCTCAATGCCTTTGTGAATGCCGGCCACGCCGCCATAGAGTTTGGAGTTGAGCTTGATATTCAGACGCAAATCGTTAACCGAGTCAGCATTGCGCAGGGCGTCTTCATAGCTGATGTATTCGCTCTCATGCAGGTCATAGAGCGCCTGGTCAAAGGTCTGCATGCCCTGCTCGCGGCCCTTCTTCATGGCTTCTTTAATTTCCTGTACTTCGCCTTTGAAGATCAGATCAGCCACGTACGGCGTATTGACCAAAATTTCCACTGCAGGAATACGGCCCTTACGGTCTTTGAAAGCCACCAGACGCTGCGAAATCATGGCGCGCATGTTGAGCGACAAGTCCATGAGCAACTGGGAGCGGCGCTCTTCCGGGAAGAAGTTGATGATGCGATCGAGGGCCTGGTTGGTGGAGTTGGCGTGCAGCGTGCACATGACCAGGTGGCCGGTTTCGGCAAACGCGATGGCGTGCTCCATGGTTTCTCGCTCGCGCACCTCACCAATCAGAATCACATCGGGGGCCTGCCGCAGGGTGTTCTTGAGCGCCACTTGCCAGCTGTCACAGTCCACGCCCACCTCACGCTGCGTGATGATGCAGTTCTTGTGGGGATGCACGTATTCGATGGGGTCTTCAATGGTGATGATGTGACCCTGGCTGTTTTCATTGCGGTAGCCCACCATGGCCGCGAGCGACGTGGACTTACCTGAACCGGTGGCACCCACCACGATGACGATGCCGCGCTTGGCCATGGCCAGTTCGTTAATCAACGGGGGCAGATGCAGCTCTTCGGTCGTGGGAATCTTGTCGGCAATCACACGAAACACGATGCCCACTTTGCCCTGCTGCACAAAGGCCGAGACACGAAAGCGCCCAATACCCGTGGGCGCAATGGCGAAGTTGCATTCCCTGGTGCGCTCAAACTCGGCCGCCTGCCGGTCATTCATGATGGCGCGCACGATCTCGGCGGCATGTTGTGCCGTCAGGGGGTTGTTCGACACCGGCAACACACGACCATCGAGCTTGAAGGCCGGCGGAAATTCCGCGGTGATGAACAGATCCGAGCCCTTCTTGGACAGAAGGAGCTTTAACAGATCGTGCACAAATCGTGTGGCCTGATCGCGTTCCATAGATATCTCTTTGAGCGCTACGCGCAAAAAAACTGCACAAACTATCCAACAAACGAATCCGGGGTTTTCGCATACTGCCGCGCCTCGGCCACCGACACCACATTGCGGCGCACCAAATCGATCATGCATTGGTCCAGGGTCTGCATGCCGAACTGGCTGCCGGTTTGAATCATGGAGTACATCTGCGCAATTTTGTTTTCGCGAATCAGGTTGCGAATGGCGGGTGTGCCCACCATGATTTCGTGCGCGGCCACGCGACCGCTGCCATCTTTGATCTTGAGTAACGACTGCGAAATGATGGCCACGACAGACTCTGAAAGCATGGCGCGCACCATTTCTTTTTCGGCCGCCGGAAACACGTCCACCACACGATCGATGGTCTTGGCTGCCGACGAGGTATGCAGCGTGCCAAACACCAGGTGACCGGTCTCGGCTGCGGTCAGTGCAAGACGGATGGTTTCCAGATCGCGCAGCTCACCCACCAGAATCACGTCCGGGTCTTCACGCAGCGCTGAGCGCAGCGCGTTGGAAAAGCTCAGGGTGTGGGGACCCACCTCACGTTGGTTGATCACACACTTGCGTGGCTCGTGTACGAATTCGATCGGGTCTTCAATGGTGAGCACGTGGCCATACAGGGTGTTGTTGACGTGATCGACCATGCCCGCCAGCGTGGTGCTCTTGCCCGAACCCGTGGGGCCAGTCACCAGCACCAGGCCACGGGGCTTAAGTGAGAAATCGGCAAACACGCGTGGCGCCTGCAACTCTTCGAGTGAAAGCACGCGCGACGGAATGGTCCGCAGCACGGCGGCCGCGCCGCGGTCCTGGTTAAATGCATTGACACGAAAGCGCGCCAGGCCAGGCAGATCGAACGAGAAGTCCACTTCCAGCACCTCGTCGTACTGCTTGCGCTGGCTGTCGTTCATGATGTCGTAAATCATGCCGTGCACGTCTTTGTGTTCGAGCGGCGGCAGGTTGATGCGCCGCACGTCGCCGTGCACGCGGATCATGGGCGGCAGTCCCGCAGACAGGTGCAGGTCAGAGGCTTTGTTCTTGACCGAAAATGCGAGCAGTTCAGAAATATCCATTGGCGTGGTTCCGTGTGGTCCAGCGTATCGGTCAGCGGCGGGCGCCGCAGGAAATCAACCGACCCATTATGTCCACCGCCACTCTTTCCTTGCAAGCCAGACTGACCCAGGTAAACGCACGGATTAGCGCCGCAGCACAGGCTGTTTCGCGCGATCCCGGCGCCATCACTCTGGTTGCAGTGAGCAAAACCTGCCCTGCCGAGGCGGTGAGGGCCGCGCTCGCTGCTGGGCAAACGCGTTTTGGCGAGAACTACGTGCAAGAAGGTGTGGACAAAATCGAACAACTGCGCGCCCTGCACCCCGGCGCCCACATCGAATGGCACTTCATCGGCCCGATCCAGAGCAACAAGACCCGCCCCATCGCCGAGCACTTTGACTGGGTGCAGTCCGTGGACCGGCTGAAAATTGCCGAACGCCTTTGCGCACAACGGCCGGCATCCGCCCCTGCGTTAAACGTGCTGGTGCAGGTGAACATCAGTGGCGAGGCCAGCAAAAGCGGTGTCGCGCCAGAAGAAGCGGCCACATTGGCTGAGCAGATCGCCGCCCTGCCCCGTTTGCGCCTGCGCGGTCTGATGGCTATTCCTGAGCCCACTCAGGATGCGCAGGCGCAGCGTCGGGCCTGTGCTGCCCTGGGTGCACTTTTTGAGTCGCTGCGCACCTCGCGGGGTGCAGACTGGGACACCTTGTCCATGGGTATGTCGGGTGATCTGGAGGCGGCCATTGCGGCCGGCTCCACCATGGTGCGTGTAGGTAGTGCAATTTTTGGAGAACGAGCATGAAAGTGACGTACATCGGTGGCGGCAACATGGCCGCAGCACTCATAGGCGGATGGCTCAAGGCGGGCGGCTCCGCCGCAGACATTGCGGTGCTGGAAGTCGATGCGGCGCGGCGCGCCGAGCTCACCCGCCAGTTCGGCGTGGCCACGCATGACAACCCGGGCGCAGCCCTGGCGGCTGCGGAATTAGTGGTGCTGGCCGTCAAGCCCCAACAACTGCGCCCCGTGTGCGAAACCATCCAGCCGTTTGTTGCCCAGGCCACGGTGGTGTCCATCGCTGCGGGGGTACGCCTGCGTGAGTTAGCTCTATGGCTGGGCATACAGCACATCGTGCGAGCCATGCCCAATACGCCCGCACTGATCGGTGCGGGCATCAGCGGCCTGGTGGCACTGCCCTCGGTGTCGGAGTCGGCGCGGCACAGCGTCGAGTCCATTTTGAAGGCCGCGGGCGCAGTGGTCTGGCTTGAGCGCGAGGACCAACTCGATGCCGTGACCGCGCTATCGGGCAGCGGTCCAGCTTATGTTTTTTATTTCATCGAGGCACTGATAAACGCTGGCCAACAACTGGGGCTCGATACCCACCAGGCACGCACGTTGGCCGTACACACCGTCGTGGGTGCGGGGCAGTTGGCTGCGCAATCTACTGAGGCCATTGCAACACTGCGCGAACGCGTGACATCAAAAGGCGGCACCACGGCCGCGGGCTTGAGTTCTATGACGCAAGATCATGTCGGCGAAGCTTTTGAGCGCGCAGTTCACGCGGCGCATCGGCGGGCCGTTGAATTGGGTGATGCATTCAGCCAAACGTGAATGCGGCCTGATGCTACGAGGCCCCTCGGTACCCCCGATACCCGCGATGCGATAGCGCCCAGAGCTACCATGACCGATTTTTACTGCAGGGTACATTCGTAAATCTATGAGTCAGTTTCTTCCCAAGCGGCGTTTGATCGTTGCAGCAGGCGCCAGCGGCGCTTTGGTGCTGGGTGCGCGCGCCATGGCCCAGCCTGCTCGAGACTCCGTCGTGATTGGCCACTCAGGCCCCTTTTCCGGACCATTGGCCAGCACCAACCGAGAAGGCCTCGACGTCGCAGCGCGGGTCTTTGATCAAGTCAACGCAAAGGGCGGGGTTCATGGGCGACGTCTTTTACTTGAAACATTGGATGACGCACAAAGTGCGCAGCGCGCCGCAGAGAACACGCGCACGTTGATTGAAAAGCGCCGCGCTATTGCCCTGTTTACTTACCGGACAACGCCCACCATACAGGCGTCGCTACCTATTGCGACCGATGCCCGAGTGCCCTTCATCGCACCTCAGGTCGGTCCCTCTCTGCTGTATCAACCCGTGAACCCCAACGTTTTTTCCATACGCGCGTCATATAACGATGAAGTCGCCGCGGTGCTGGACCTGCTTTTTTCTGTGGGGTTCAGAAAAGTCGCCTTCCTGTACGCCAACGATGCATTTGGCCGCGACATCCAGGCCAGCGTTGCTGAACAGATGAGACGGCTCGGCGGCCAACCTGTGGTTGAGCTGTGGATTGAAAACACCACCACCGATGCCGGTCAGACCGTGCAGGCTTTATGGGCCGCCCAACCCCTGGCCGTGCTTATCGCCACGAACAACCGAATTGCCGCTGACGTCATCAAGAAGTTCCGTGGACTGAGCCGCAACGCTGCGCAATTTGTCACGCTGTCGAACAACAGCTCGGCCTCATTCATCAAGGAACTCGACGGTATGGGGCGCGGGGTCATGGTGACTCAGGTCCTTCCCTTTCCCTACGCCAGCATGACTGTGGCCTCACGTGAATTGCGCGCCTTGCTGGAACGCACCGGCAGCGCGCCGTCTTACGTCGCGATGCACGGCTACCTGGCCGCCAAGCTGGTGGTTGAAGGCCTACGTCGAGCGGGTCCAGACGCCGGCCCCACAGGGCTGGCTAATGCGCTCGACAACGCCATGATCGACCTGGGCGGGCATGTGGTGGACTACACCCGCAAACAGCGGGCAGGTTCGCGCTTTGTTGAACTCACCACCATAGGCGCTGGCGATTCGTTTTACCGATAGACGGTGCTCACCACCACGCCCGCAAACAGAGCAAACCCCAGCCAGTGGTTGTGCAAAAAGGCGCGAAAACACGTTTCGCGCTGACGCGTGCGAATCAACTTGTAGTGGTGCAGCGCGCAGAGCACAGCCACACCCCAACCCAAGAAGTACGGTGCGCCCAACCCGGCGGTGTATCCCACCCAAGCCATGGCGCCCAGAAAAACGCCGTAGCAAAACATCACCGCGGCCACATCAGCACGGCCAAAGAGCACGGCCGATGAGCGCAAACCCAATTTGAGGTCGTCATCACGATCCACCATGGCGTATTCAGTGTCATAGGCCACCACCCAAAACAGATTGGCCACAAAAAATATCCATCCCTGCGCCGGAACGGACCCACTCACGGCCGCATACGCCATGGGAATCCCGAACGAAAACGCCACGCCCAGATACGCCTGGGGCATAGGAAAAAAACGTTTGAAGAAGGGGTAACTCACGGCCACCCCTGCGGCCACGCAGGCCAGCACAAAACTCAGCGCGTTGAGCCACAGCAGCAGGCTGGCCGCCGCGGCCAGCAACACCATGCCCACCGCCAGCGCCTCAACCGTTCTGAGCTCACCCGTAGCCAACACACGTTGCGACGTGCGTTTCACATGCGCATCAAACTTGCGATCGGCCACATCGTTGAACACACAGCCGGCCGAGCGCATCAGCCAGGTGCCCAGTACAAACACCGTGACCAACGTTGCATCAGGCGCACCCTGCGCCGCCAGCCACAACGCGGTGAGCGTGGGCCACAGCAGCAGCAGCGTGCCGATGGGTTTGTCCTGCCGGGTCAGGCGGGCGTAAAGGCGCAAACGCTCTAGTGCCGTGCTGATCATGTTCAAGCTTTTTTCTTGGTCAATTTTTTTCGTGCCCCTTCGATTTGCTTGATGCTTTTTTCAGGGTTGGGGAGTTGCTTCGGCATGGTGCCCCCCAGGTCTTTGATGGTTTGCCGTACCTTGCGACCCACCTCCAAATGCGCGCGATTGGCTTGCGTCTTGCCACGCACGGCATCACGCCGCAACTTTTCTTCGGCCTGCGTCGCGCGGAACAGATTGGCAGCAAGTTCAGTGCTGCCCATGTGATCGAGGATCTTCTGGCTCTTCTTCAGACCCTTGCGTACATGAAGGTCCTTGGCGGCGAGTCCGCCATATAAGCCTCGGTAGCCATGATCCTGAAAAATGGCGTAGTCGAGACTGGTGATCACGCCCGCGTCTCGCGCTGCGGCCGCCAGATGCTTGTTGTGTGTGGCCAACTCGTTGCGTATGGCCAGGCGCTTCTCGTCTTCGGACAGCTGCGCAAAGCGGGCACTATCGGCCAGTTCCTGTCGCCGCGTTTGTAAGGCGAAGTAGGTTTGTCCATTGGCAATCACGGGCTTGGCTGGATCGCCGTTTTGCACGATGAGATAGCAGGCGTAGCGAGACAGGCGAATGTCAGCCAGCTCACGACGTGCACCAGAGCCTATGTCGACCATTTCGAGGACATCCTCGAAATGGTCGCGCACCGATTGCCCGCTGTTACGACACGCCTCACGCGCCCGTTCAATCACGGGCAAGAAATGCCGGTACTCCGAATAGTCCAGCACTCTGGCCAACGCACGCGCCAGCCAGTACTCATTGCCACCGTCATCAACATGCCGCAAACCTTCAAATGTCGCGTGGTGCTGCTTAGCAATGGATTTATTAGTCATAGTTCTACTCATGACTCCAGGGAAGGTGTACTCAGATCGCAGTAACGGCCGCAGTGAGCGGCGTCACGCCATTCATTTCGCATTTGCGGATGGCCGCTGCCAGCGTGCTGATGGCCGCCTCGCGCACATACGATTTTCGCCACGCCAAGACAATGCGCCGCGTAGGCACGGGGTCCTCAAACGGCACATAGCTGATGAGTGAATCGCGCGGCGGATGCGCGGGCACGGAGCTCTGCGGCAACACGGTCAGGCCCAGGCCCGAGGCCACCATGTGACGAATGGTTTCAAGCGATGAGCCTTCAAAGGTTTTTTGCATGCCTTCGGCCGTGGGCAAGGGGCGCGAGAGCTCCGGACACACCTCGAGCACCTGGTCACGAAAACAGTGGCCTGCGCCCAGCAGCAGCAGGGTCTCTTTTTTTAAATCGTCAGCCGCCACGCGCTTGCGTTTGGCCCAAGGGTGCGCGCGCGGCACGGCCATCACAAAGGCTTCGTCATACACGGCCTGCGTCATGAGACCGCCTTCGGGCAAAGGTTCGGCCATGATGGCCACATCGATGTCGCCCGCTTTGAGCATGTCGATGAGGCGCACCGTGAAACTTTCCTGAATCATCAAGGGCATTTGCGGAGCGCTTTGCAGTAACTCACGCACCAGTCCCGGCAGCAGGTAAGGCCCTACGGTGTAGATCACGCCCAGTTGCAAGGGACCGGCCAACGGATCTTTGCCTTGCCGCGCAATTTCTTTGATGCGACCGGCCTCTTCAAGTGCGCGGTGCGCCTGATCAATGATGCGTTGCCCCAGCGGCGTGACCACCACTTCCTGACTGCGCCGCTCAAAGAGCTGCACCCCTAGTTCTTCTTCGAGCTTCTTGATGGCCACCGAAAGTGTGGGCTGCGCCACAAAGCAGGCTTCGGCCGCACGCCCGAAGTGGCGCTCACGGGCCACGGCGACGATGTAACGAAGTTCGGTCAGGGTCATGGAAACTTTTCCTTCATATTCCAAAGTAGGTTGGTGGTGAGCGCAGCGAACCCCAACATCACCATTAGGCAAGGCACGGTGTTGGGGCTCGCTGCGCTCACCGCCAACCTACAAAATCCAAACACGAGCTATGCGCCCAGGTACTCCGCCCGCGTGGCGAACCAGCGTTCGGCATGGCGGCGCGCGGCGGGCGGGTCGTGTTCGATGAGCCAGGTGGCAGCATCCCGCGCTTGCTCGAGCAGTTGTGCATCGCGCGTCAGGTCAGCAAACCGCAGCAGCGGCACGCCGGATTGGCGCGCACCCAGAAACTCGCCGGGGCCACGCAGCTCTAAATCGCGCCGGGCAATTTCAAAACCATCACTCGATTCAAAAAGGATTTTCAGACGCTGGCGCGCCACCTCGCTCAGCGGCTCGTCATAGAGCAACACACAGTAGCTTTGTCCACGGCCACGCCCCACGCGGCCGCGCAACTGATGCAGTTGCGCCAGGCCGAAGCGTTGCGCGTGATCAATCACCATGAGCGAGGCGCGCGGCACATCCACGCCGACTTCGATCACGGTGGTGGCCACCAAGACATCAATCTCACCTGCAGTGAAGGACTGCATCACGGCGGATTTTTCCGCGGGGGGCAACTGCCCGTGCAACAGGCCCAGGCGCAATGAGGGCAGGCTGCGTTGGGTGTTTTCAAACAAGGTGGTGGCGGCGGTCAGTTCCACGACTGAGTCGATGCGGTCGCTTTCTTCCACCAACGGGCACACCCAGTACACCTGCCGGCCGGCGGCCACTTCGGCGCGCACACGCTCCAACACTTCATCGCGGCGCGAGGTCGAAGCCAGTTTGGTGATCACGGGCGTACGCCCCGGGGGCAATTCATCGATGGTGCTCACATCAAGATCGGCCAGATAACTCATGGCCAGGGTGCGCGGGATGGGTGTGGCCGAGAGCATCAGCAGGTGCGGCGCGGCGTCGGTCCCCGTTAATCGCAACCGCTGCGCCACGCCAAAGCGATGTTGCTCATCGACGATGGCCAGGCCCAGACGCGCAAAGCTCACCGCGTCTTGAATGAGCGCATGCGTGCCGATCACCAGTTGCGCCGTGCCGTCATTGATTTGGGCCTGCGCGGCACGCTTGGCTGCGACTTTGAGTTTGCCGGCCAACCACACCACGCGCACGCCCCGCGGCTCCAACCACTGCGCAATGCGGCGCCAATGTTGTTCGGCGAGTATTTCTGTGGGCGCCATCAGGGCCGCTTGATAACCGGCATCGATGGCGCGCGCCGCCGCCAGCGCAGCAATGACGGTTTTGCCGCTGCCCACATCGCCCTGCACCAGGCGATGCATGGGCACGCCGCGCGCCAGATCGGCTTCAATCTCGGCCCACACGCGCTGCTGCGCACCCGTCAATACAAAGGGCAAGGCGGCGAGCAGACGCTGCACCACACTGCCTGGATCATGGGCCACGGCAAACACCGGGGCGCTGCGTACTGCGCGGGCCTCACGTGCAAAACGTAGCGCCAGTTGTTGGGCCAGCAATTCATCAAAACGTACGCGCAGCCACAAAGGATCGCGCCTCTCGGTCAGGGCCAATGCATCGGCCTGCGCGCTGGGTTGGTGCAGCTCGTGCAAGGTAGGGGCCAGCGGCGCCAGTGCAAAGCGCGTGCGCAGCGGCTCAGGCACGGTGTCGACGATGTCGACATCACGCAGCGCCCGCTCAATGCGGTTGCGCAGCCAGCTCTGTGTCACCCCTTCCGTGGTGGGGTAGACGGGCGTCAGTCGTGTGGGTAGGGGCCGATCCACATCGGCCGCGCGGATGGATGGATGCACCATCTCTACGCCCAGCATGCCGCCGCGCACCTGACCCAGCGCGCGCACGCGTCGGCCCACCGCCAACTGTTTTTGGTGCGAGGGATAGAAGTAGATGAAGCGCAGCAGCAGTTCACCCGATGCATCGCGCAAGCGAGCCACGAACTGACGCCGACCGCGCTCTACCACTTCGGCATCCATCACCTCGCCTTCCACCTGCGCGTCGCGGCCAACCACCAGATCAGCCATTGCGGTGACGCGCGTTTCATCGACGTAACGCAGCGGCAGATGCAGCAAAAAATCCCAGTCGGTACACAGCCCCAGCCGCGCCAACTTGGCTTGTCTGCTGTCCGTTGCGTCTTTCGCCGTGCGACGTTTACCTTGCAAGCGCAAGGACGGCCTCGACTTCAAACAATGCGCCACGCGGCAGGCTAGCCACGCCCACCGTGGAGCGCGCCGGGAAGGGCTGCGGCACACGTGCGGCCATGATCTGATTGGCCTTGGAAAATTCGGACAGGTCGGTGAGGAACAACGTGAACTTGACGACATCGGCCAGGGAGCCGCCTGCGGCCGTGGCCACTTCGGCCAGATTGGCAAAGGCTTGTTCCACCTGAGCCTCAAAACCCCCGTTGACCAGTTCACCCGTAGCCGGGTCGAGCCCAATTTGCCCCGACGTAAATACAAACTGCCCCACCTGCACGGCCTGTGAATACGGCCCAATGGCCGCGGGGGCGCGATGCGTTGCAACAACTTGCTTTTGCATACGGTTCTCCTGAGTGGGGAAGGAATTTACCCGCACTTCGGTAGGTAATTCGCACGACCAAAAAGGCGTCGTAGAAATCATCATCGGCATGGGTTGCTGTGCCTGCCACGTCCGTGGCTGCAGCAATAGGAATGCCGACCAATGTCCTGATCATGAAGTTCGACGACACCAACGAACTGGCAGCCCTCACGGCCGCCTCGTCTGCAGCGGCTGCACAAACGCTGGCAGCAACACGCGGTCGCCCTAAGTTGCGTCTGGGCGACATGCTGGTCACGCAAGGCGTGATCTCGTCCGCGCAACTCAGTGGTGCGCTGGCTGAGCAGAAACGCAGCGGCCGCCGTCTGGGTCTGGTGCTCATTGATGACCTGGGCGTCAGTGAAGACAGCATTGCGCAGGCGCTCTCGCAACAGCTCAAGCTCGAATACATCGAACTGACCTTTGACATGGTCAACCCCCGCGTGGTCAAGCTGCTGTCCGAGGCATCAGCCCGCAAGCTGCGCGTGCTGCCTCTGAGTGAAAGCGGCCCGGTCATACGGGTGGGCATGGCAGACCCCACGGACTATCAGGCCTTCGATGACGCACAACGCGCCATAGGCCGCGAACTCGATCCCGTGGTGGTCACCGACACGCGCTTGAATGCCGTGCTCGACCGTCTCTACAGCAAGAGTGAAGAGATCACGGGCCTGGCCAAAGAACTGGGGCTTGAAGTGGGGCAGCCCGCAGACGATTTAGCCGCCGGACAGCTGGGCACCGTCGATGACGCGCCAGTCGCCAAGCTGCTGCAAACATTATTTGAAGATGCCTTGCGCTCACGCGCGTCCGACATTCACGTGGAACCGCAGGAACGCAAGCTGCTCATCCGCTTTCGCGTGGACGGTGCGCTCACCATCCACACTGAGGCCGACAGTCGTATCGCCCCGGCGGTGGTGCAACGCCTCAAGCTCATGTCCGGGCTGTCCATTGCCGAGCGCCGCCTGCCCCAGGCCGGCCGCTTTGTAGCGCGCGTGCCCCACCCGACGGCGGCGATGCGCATCTCGACCATGCCCACGCAGTACGGCGAATCGGCGGTGCTGCGTTTGTTACCGCAGCAAGGCGGCGTGTTGTCGATCGACAAAATCGGCATGCCCACCGCGGTGCTGGCACGCATACGTCAGGCCCTGTCGCAAGCGCACGGCATGCTGCTGGTGACCGGGCCCACGGGTTCGGGCAAGACCACCACGCTGTATGCCGCCCTGGCGGAATTGAACTCACCCGAGGCCAAGATCATCACCGTAGAAGACCCGGTCGAGTACCGACTGCCCGGCATCAACCAGGTACAGGTCAACGAGAAGATCGGCCTGTCCTTTGCCACGGTGTTGCGCTCCACACTGCGGCAGGATCCGGACATCGTGCTCGTCGGTGAGATGCGCGACCGCGACACGGCCGAAACAGGACTACGCGCCGCCATGACCGGTCACATGGTGCTCTCCACCCTGCACACCAACGACTCCATCTCCACGCCGCTGCGCCTGCTCGACATGGGCGCGGCACGCTATCTGGTGGCCACCTCGCTACAACTGGTGCTGGCCCAGCGCTTGGTGCGCGCGGTGTGTCCGGAGTGCCGTCAACCCCATCAGGCCAGCGCACAAGAAGCCATTTTTCTGCGCACCATGATTGGCCCCGAAGGCGCGCTTGACGGACTGGCCCAGGGCGCGGGCTGCGGCAACTGCAATGGCAGCGGCTACCTCGGCCGCCTGGGCGTGTACGAACTGCTGGACATGACGCAGGAGGTGGTCACCGCCTTTAACGGTGACGATCAGCAGGCGTATCTGCAGGCGGCACGGCGCGCCATCGGCGCCAACTCCCTGGCGCGACACGCCTGCGAACTGGTACTCACCGGGCAGACCACCGCCAGTGAAGCCATGCGCGTGGTAGGCCGCAGCATGGAAAGCTGAAGCGAGCCCATGGCACACCCCCCTTCCCTCACCCCCAACTCCTCTCCCGGTGGGAGAGGGGCTTTTGACTTCCCTCTCCCACCGGGAGAGGGTCCGAGGGTAAGGGAAAGCAGCGCAACCCCCTGAGACAGGTTTCAGTCCTCCGAGCTCACCTCCCATGGCCGTCTTCACCTACGCCGCCCGCGACGAAGCGGGCACCCGCATCGAAGGTTCGCTCGAAGCCAATGACGCGAGCACCCTGGCCGCTGTGCTTTCCGCGCAGGGCCTGCTGCTGGTGCAGGCACATGAGCAGCATGAGCGCGAAGCCAACCCGTTTGACGCCCTTAAGGCGCGCTGGTTTGACAAGCCTGTGGGCGTGGTGGACCTGCTGCTGTTTTTCCGCCAGATGTCCACCTTGCTCAAGGCCGGTGTGCCGCTACTGCGCTCACTCAAAGGGCTGGAGGAATCCACCGACAAGCGCTCATTCGCTCAGGTACTGGCCGGTTTGCAGCATGAGCTCGAGGGTGGACGTGAGTTGTCGCTATCAATGAAAAACCAGGGCCGGGTGTTCTCGAGCTACATGATCAACATGGTGCGCGTGGGTGAACTCACTGGACGCTTGCCAGAAATTTTCAATGGTCTGGCCATACAAATGAGTTTTGAACGCGAGAACCGCGAGCGTGTATCACAGGCGCTGCGCTATCCGATATTTGTGCTAGCCACTGCCCTGGCTGCGCTGGTGGCCGTCAATATCTTTGTCATTCCCGCCTTTGCCAAGGTCTATCGCGGACTCAAGGCGGAGCTGCCCATCCTGACGCGGATCCTGATCAACATTTCGGAATTTGCCATCTCGTACTGGCCCGCGCTTTTGGCCCTGGCGGTGGTGGGGGGCGCAGCCCTATGGTCGTTCTCACGCACGCGGGCCGGGCAGCGAATGCGCGACACCTTGATCCTGCGCATACCCATTGTGGGCAGCATGGTGCATCGAGCCGCACTGGCGCGCTTTACCAAAAGTTTTGGCCTTGCGTTGGAGGCTGGCGTGCCCGCGGTTGAAGCGCTCAATGCAGCTCTGGAAACCGCGGACAACGTCATCGTTTCAGAGCGCATTACCGCGATGCGGATGTCGGCCGAACGTGGTGAACCCCTGGCCCGTGCGGCGCGCGCCACCGGCATTTTCACGCCCACCATCATTCAAATGATTGCCGTCGGTGAAGAGACAGGCGCGCTGGGTGAAATGATGAATGAAGTGGCCGATTACTACCAAAAGGAAGTGGACTACGCAATCAAGGGTCTGGCCTCGCAAATTGAACCGATATTGATCCTGGTGCTGGGCGGCATCATTCTGGTGTTTGCGCTGGGCGTATTTCTGCCGCTGTGGGATCTGTCGCGGGTGGCGGTCAAATAGGCGGTATTTTCTTGCGTTTTTCCCCTGACAAGCTCGCGCCCGAATCCAAGAAAATAGGCTCGTTCATTCACCACAGCAGCCCTACAGCGCTGCCGTCACCAAGGAAGCCGCCATGTCCCGTCCCACTCCGTTGATGCCACACCAAACCGGCTTCACCCTGGTTGAGTTGGTGATTGTCATTCTGATTCTGGGCATTCTGTCCGCCGTGGCGCTGCCGCGCTTTTTTGATCTGGGGGCCGATGCCCGGGTCGCCAAGGCCGAGGCCATCCATGGCTCCATCCGCTCTGCTGCCCAGATCGTGCGTGCTGCGGCGCTGGTCAAAGGTGAAACAGCTGCCACCGGCTCCATTTCTCTGGACGGCGCCACCATCGCAACCAATTACGGCTACCCGCAAGCCCTTTCCTCCGCCATCCTGGCCGCCGCATCCCTATCAGCTACCGATGACAAACTTACCGTCTCGGGCGGCAACGCCGCGGCGGGCAGCACGCTGACCATTCAGATTTCCGGCGCCACCACCCTGGCCACCTGTCAAATCACGTATCAATCACCTGACCTTGGCGCATCACCCGCCATTACCGCACCGGTGATTGTCTTGGCCAAGGGCGGTTGCTGATGCCCGGTGCCGGCAAGGCGCCGCACTGAAAGCAGCGTTCGTCATGCGTGGCGCCCACCCCCAAGGTTGGCGCCACGTTCGCTTTTCGGGCGGTTTCACCCTCGTTGAACTCGTCATGGTGATCGTGGTGATCGGCATCCTGTCTTTTTATGCCGTCGCGCGCATGTCACAGCGCAGTGACTCTGACGCCCATGGTTATGCCGAGCAACTGGCCTCCACCGTGCGCTACGCACAAAAAGCGGCCGTGGCTCAACGACGCACCGTTTACGTCAACGTCGACAGCGCTACGGGCCGCGTCTGGGCCTGTCTGGACAGCGCACTGGCCTGCACCCAGCCGCTGATGGCACCGGCCGGAGGTGCACTGGACCTGACCGCACCGAGCGGCATTGCCCTGTCCACCACGGGTGGTGCACAAATGAGTTTCGATGCCATGGGCCGGCCCTCGTTCGCGAGCGTGGTCCAACTGCAAATCAGCAGTACAAGCGCCAACTTCACCGTGCGCATTGAGCCGGACAGTGGTTATGTGCGACGGCTCTAGAGCACAGCGCGAGACGCAATGCGGCGCCACCCTCGTTGAGGTGGTGTTCTTCATCGTGATTCTCTCGGTAGCACTGAGTTCCATCGTAGGGCTCATGGCCTATGTGGCGGGCCGATCGGGCGACCCCGTGGTGCTGCGTCAATCCATCGCCGCGGCCGAATCGTTGCTCGAAGAAGTGATGGCTCAGCCCTACACCACACTCGACCTGGACGGCGGCGCCAACGCCATCGGACCCGAAGCCGGTGAAACGCGCGGCTCGGCCATCACACCGTTTGATCACGTGGACGACTACCACAGCCTCACCCTCACCGGCATCCAAATGCCCGACAGCACCGCCATCAGCGGACTCGAGCAGTACAACGCCAGCATCACGGTTGAACCCGTGGCCCTGAACGGCATAGCCTCGACCGATGGCCTGCTGGTACGCGTGACCGTCACCGGCCCCGACGCCATCCCCGTCACCGTAGCGGGCTACCGCGCCAAGGTGGCGCCATGAAAGAAATCGCCAAAACAATTGGGGCCCAAACAATTGGGGTCAGATCAACATTATTTTTGTTTCCAAGAAAAAATAATGTTGATCTGACCCCAATTAATTTTCGACGCCAGCGCGGTTTCACGCTGGTTGAGCTCGTCATTGTCATCGTGCTCATTGGCATTTTGGGCGCCACCGTGGCGGTGTTTATTGAAAATCCGGTGCGCACCTACTTTGCTTCCATCGGACGTGCGCGGCTGGTGGATGCGGCTGACACCGTCATGCGCCGCATGTCGCGCGAGCTGCATGAGGCGCTGCCCAATTCGGTGCGCGTGACGGCAAGCGGCGGCACGGTGTTTCTGGAATGGGTTCCGAT
Organism: uncultured Burkholderiaceae bacterium; assembly: GCA_964652055.1. Taxonomy (GTDB): domain Bacteria; phylum Pseudomonadota; class Gammaproteobacteria; order Burkholderiales; family Burkholderiaceae_F; genus CAZZAD01. The sequence continues at coordinate 16,660 of CAZZAD010000036.1, forward strand.
ACGCGACATGGGGCGCTATCGCACTCAGGCCTCTGAAAGCCTGGAGCCCTCAGGTACTGACCCGCTGGATTTTTCGGATGGTCTGGATGCGTCGTCGCAAATTCTGGGCCGGCCCGTGACTGTCCCGACGGGCGCGCAGATGGTGGTGTTCAACCTGGGCAACAGCGCCTTTGATGTCTACAGCGGTTCCAACCGCCGCAGCGTGACCACCCCGCCCGGAAGCGCTGCAGCACTTGCGTTCAGCAGCACAGGCTCACCTTTGCCCGCCGATAGCCCCGATCACCGTGCCTATCTCATCAACACGGCGGTCACTTATGCCTGCACCCCAGCGCCCGGTGGAACCGGTCAATTGCTGCGCTACTCGGGCTACGCCCTGCAAGCCACGCAGCCCAGTGACCTCAGCAGCGCCCCTTTGCTTGCCGCCACCACCCACTTGATGGTCGATGGCGTGAGCGCCTGCAACTTTGAACTGGGCAACACACTAGCCACGCTCGATCAGGTGTTGCTGCGCCTACAGCTGACTGCCAACGGCGAGACCGTCACTCTGCTCACGCAGGTGCAGCTGCCTAACTCGCCATGACCCCAATGTGCTGTATTCCTCATTCGCCATGAATAAAGCGCGCGTATTTTTTCGCAACACCCACCAGGGCTTTGCCTTTATCACGGCCCTTTTTCTACTGGTAGTGCTGGCAACGTTTGCAGCGTTTCTGGTGGGCATCCTGGCCAACGCCAATGCCACCTCGGTACTGGCATTGCAAGGCGCGCGTGGTGTGCAGGCGGCGCGCGCCGGGTTGGAATGGGCCAACTATCAGATTGCCCGTGAACCCTCGGGCGGCACCGCAGGTACGTTGAACCAACCCGACTGCTTTGCCTCACCCACTGTGCTGACCCTGCCGACCGGCCTGAGCGACTTCCAGGTCAGCGTCACTTGCCAGCGCTACCCAGCAAGTGGTGGCATGCCTGATTTTCACGAGGACGGCCGCAAGCGCGTGGTGAATTACCTCATCACATCGACGGCAACATTTGGCGCAGCCGGAGACGCGGACAGCATTGAGCGCAAGCTCGAAGCACGCGTTGAGAAATGCAAAGACCCAGATGCCGCGGGTCCGCTCTATACCTGCTCTTGATTGCTGAACTTCCCCTAATTCGCAATACCGTTTTCCCTCCCTTGCAGGGCGCGCTTGGGCTTGCAGGCCCAAGCTGCTCGGCAGGCGCGCCGCATGCGGCTCGAAATCCCTGCCTCGCTCCCAACCCCTCTCCCTCCGGGAGA